>NZ_MUBA01000403.1 GCF_002154575.1 Streptomyces bobili | reverse complement strand
CCTGCTGCCCGCCCCCGGCCCCGCCCTCGCGGCCGGTGAACTCCGGGGCGTACGCACCCGGTTCGGCGCCGAACTCGACCTCGCCTGGGGTCCCGACGGGGCCCGCGCCGTCCTCAGACCGCACCGCACACACCGCATCGAAGTCCGGACTTCCTCCGGCACGGAGCCGCTCGACCTCGTCGCCGGAGAAGACCACGTCCTCACCCTGGGGACGTGGTAACTCCCCGCAATTCCCCCGCATCTCCCCCCACCCATGGAAGGGACACCCATGGCATCGCGCACGCTCGGCAGGGTCACCAAGGCCCTGCTCGCCCCCGCCCTGGCACTCGGCGCCACCATCGGCCTCGCCGCGGCCCCCGCCCAGGCAGCCGTCTGGAACTCCTGCGACCAGTGGGGCAACACCAGCCTCAACGGCTACACCCTCTACAACAACATCTGGGGCTCCGGCGCCGGCAGCCAGTGCTTCTGGGCCAACTCCGGCACCAACTGGGGCGCCTGGGCCAACCACCCCAACACCGGCGGCATCAAGTCCTACCCGAACTCCAAGAAGGTGATCAACAAGACGATCACCTCGCTGGGCTCCCTCAACAGCAGCTACAACGTCACCGTCCCGTCGTCCGGCGCCTACAACTCCTCGTACGACATCTGGGACACCGACTACGACTACGAGATCATGCTCTGGGTCAACAAGACCGGAGCCGTCGGGCCCCTCGGCACCTCGCAGGGCAACGTGACGCTGGGCGGCCACACCTGGACCGTCTACAAGGGCAGCAACGGCGCCAACGAGGTGTTCTCCTTCATCCGCACCTCGAACTCGTCCTCCGGCACCGTCCAGATCCTCCCCATCCTCAAGTGGATCAAGGACACCAAGGGCTGGATGGGCAACGAGACCATCGGCGACGTCCAGTTCGGCTTCGAGATCACCTCGTCCTCGGGCGGCCTGGACTTCCGCACCAACAACCTGACCGTCAGCAGCAGTTGATCCACTGAGCAGCACCGGGCCGGCTTCCCCGTGACGGGGAGCCGGCCCTTCCCGCGCGCCTATTCCCGGATCGGCAGCCGGGCGCCGTCCCGCAGGAACAACGGGATACGGTCCAGCGGGGCGTCGACCGTCACGGCCGCACCCCCCTCGTACGTCTCACCCGTCCACGCGTCCGTCCAGCGCGCGCCCGCCGGAAGATAGGCCGAACGGTCCGTGGCGCGCGCCGTGAGCACCGGGGCGACCAGCAGATCCCTGCCGAAGAGGTAGGAGTCGTCGACGGACCAGGCAGCCAGGTCGTCGGGGAACTCCAGGAACAGCGGCCGCATCACCGGCAGCCCCTCCTCGTGCGCCTCCCGCATCACCTGGAGCACGTACGGCTTCAGCCGCTCGCGCAGCCGCAGGTACTTCTCCAGGACAGCCCCGGCCTCCTCGCCGTACGACCACACCTCGTTGGGGCCGCCGGTCATCTCGGGGCCCAGCGGCGTGCCCGGGTCGCGGAAACCGTGCAGGCGCATCAGCGGGGACAGCGCGCCGAACTGGAACCAGCGGACCATCACCTCGCGGTACTCCGGGTCGTCCGGGTCACCGCCGTGGAAGCCGCCGATGTCGGTGTTCCACCAGGGGATGCCGGACAGGGAGGTGTTGAGGCCGGCCGCGATCTGGCGGCGCAGGGTCGGGAAATCGGTGCCGATGTCACCGGACCACAGGGCGGCGCCGTAGCGCTGACTGCCCGCCCACGCCGACCGGTTGAGGGTGATGATCTCGCCGTCACCGCTGCCGGAGGCACGCAGCCCCTCGTAGAAGGTGCGGGCGTTCTCGGCCGGGTACATGTTGCCGACCTCCAGGCCCGGACCCGCCCAGTAGCGCAGGTTCTCCGGGAAGCCCGGCTTCAGCTCCGGCTCGCAGGCGTCCAGCCAGAACGCCGTGATCCCGTACGGGGCGAGGTAGTTGTCGCGGACCCTGGACCACACGAACTCGCGGGCCTCGGGGTTGGTGGCGTCGTAGAAGGCGACCTGGACGGTGGAGGCGACCTCCTTGTCCGGCCAGTCGGCGTGCGCCATCGGACCGTACTGCGTGCCGATGAAGTACCCGCGCTGCTCCATCAGCTGGTGGTTCTCCGACAACGGTGACACCGACGGCCAGACACTCACCACCAGCTTCACCCCCAGCTCGTCCAGTTCGCGCACCATCGCGGCCGGGTCGGGCCACTCCGACAGGTCGAACTTCCAGTCGCCCAGATGCGTCCAGTGGAAGAAGTCGCACACGATGACGTCCAGGGACAGCCCGCGCCGCTTGTACTCCCGCGCCACCGCGAGGAGTTCGTCCTGCGTCCGGTAGCGCAGCTTGCACTGCCAGAATCCCGCCGCCCACTCCGGCAGCATCGGCGTACGGCCCGTCACCGCGCTGTAGCGGCGCTGGGCGTCGGCCGGGGCGCCCGCGGTGATCCAGTAGTCGATCTGCCGGGCCGAGTCGGCCACCCAGCGGGTGCCGTTGTGCGCCAGCTCCACCCGCCCGATCGCCGGGTTGTTCCACAGCAGGGTGTAGCCCCGGCTGGAGGTGAGCACCGGGATGCCGACCTCGGCGTTGCGCTGGACCAGGTCCAGGACGAGGCCCTTCTGGTCGAAGCGCCCGTGCTGGTGCTGGCCCAGGCCGTACAGCTTCTCGTCGTCGTAGGCGGCGAACCGCTGCTCCAGGCGGTGGTGGCCGTTGCCGACGGCCGTGTAGAGACGCGAGCCGGGCCACCAGAAGTGGGCGCGCTCCTCGGCCAGCAGCTCCCGGTCGTCGGAGGTGTCCAGGAAGCGGACCAGGCCCTCCGCGTCCACCTCCACGGTCAGCGCGCCGACCGTCAGCCGCCCCCGGCCGTCCTCGATCTTGACCGTGGACGGGGCCGGTGGCGCCTGCGCGAGCAGCGCGCCGGGCAGACCGTCGAGGACGGGACCGCCCAGCCGCGCACGGACCCGGACCCCGTCCGGACCCCACGGCTCGACCCGGACGGTCTCCTGACGGCCGCTCCATTCCAGCGCGCCGTCCCGCTCACGGAAGACACCGACGGTGGGGGACGACTGCGCCAGGCTGACCTGAGGCTGGTTTTCGGCAGGCTGATTCACGGGGCGTGCTCCTGTGCTCCTGGAGGAGTGAGACATGGAGGTGCCACGGGCGGGGCACCGGTGAGCTTCGGGGTGTGGCGCGGGTGTGCGGAGGACGAGGTGGGTCAGGACGCGGCCGGCGCGGGGCCCGAACTCGCGCGGACCGTCAGTTCCGGGGCGAGCAGCACGATGTCGTCGTCACCCCGGCCGTCGAGCTTGGCGACCAGATACTCCACGGCCCGCCGCCCCATCTCCTGCGCGGGGATGGCGACCGACGTCAGCCGCACCGACGCCTGCACGGCGACCTGGTCGGGACAGATGGCGACCACGGACACGTCCTCGGGGACGGCCCGGCCCTGCTGCCGCAGCAGCGCGAGCAGCGGCTCCACCGCCGACTCGTTCTGCACGACGAACCCGGTGGTGCCCGGCCGCTCGTCGAGGATCCGGGCCAGCGTCACCGCCATCGCGTCGTACCCGTTCTCGCAGGGGCGGTGCAGCACCCGCAGTCCCAGTTCCTTCGCCCGGGACCGGAGCCCTTCGAGGGTGCGCTCGGCGAAACCGGTGTGCCGCTCGTACACGGCGGGCGCCTCACCGATGACCGCGATGTCGCGGTGGCCGAACGTCGCCAGGTGTTCCACGCACAGTGCGCCGGTCGCGCTCCAGTCGAGGTCCACACAGGTCAGGCCGGTGGTGTCGGCGGGCAGCCCGATCAGGACCGACGGCTGGCCGGCGCCGCGCAGCAGCGGCAGCCGCTCGTCGTCGAGCTGGACGTCCATCAGGATCATCGCGTCGGCGAGCCCGCTGCCGGAGACCCGGCGCACGGCGTCGGGGCCCTCCTCGCCGGTGAGCAGCAGGACGTCGTAGCCGTGGGTGCGGGCGGTGGTGGCGACCGCGATGGCGATCTCCATCATCACCGGCACGTACATGTCGGTGCGCAGCGGGATCATCAGCGCGATGATGTTCGACCGGCTGCTGGCCAGGGCCCGCGCGCCCGCGTTCGGGTGGTAGCCGAGCTGGCGGATGCTCTGCTCGACCCGCTCCCGGGTGGTCGCGGAGATGGACCGCTTGCCGCTGAGGACATAGCTCACCGTGCTCGCCGAGACTCCGGCGTGCTGGGCGACCTCGGCGAGGGTGACCATCCAGCTCTCCAAGATGTGTGAAGCGCTTCGACAGTGCGCAGGGGGAACAAGGGCGGGTGAGGGTGCTTTGACAGTAGCTCTAGCGGGAGTGGGTGTCCATAGGTTGTCGAAGCGCTTCGACACGGTTTCTCCGGTGCTCCGCCGAACCGGTCCGGCGCTCGATTCGGACCTACGGGAACCGTCCCCCGTCAGCACTCCTCGGCACTCGTCCGGCGCAAGCTCCCCGGCGGCGGCACGGACGACACGTACGTCCCCGGAACCGGGTCCGGGGACGAGGTACTCAAGGGAATCGGCCGTCCGGACCACCACGTCGTACACGGTTGCCGACGGCCGATCGGACGCGCGAGGGGTGGTGGGCTCGCCCGGGATCGGGTACCAACGATCGGGTAGCACCCATCGGTAACCAATGTGGTCCGAGATCCCGATTCGCGGCGAGGTGAGCCTCATGTCCGCACCACCCCTCAAGAAGCCCGTCGTCACCGAACGTGAGGCCCGGCAGGTGGCGGAGGCCGCCCGGGAACAGGACTGGCGAAAGCCCAGCTTCGCCAAGGAACTGTTCCTGGGCCGTTTCCGCCTCGACCTCATCCACCCTCACCCCCTCCCCGCCGACGAGGCCGTACGACGCGGAGAGCAGTTCCTGGCCAAACTCCACGAGTTCTGCGAGACGCGGATCGACGGCGCCCTCATCGAACGCGAGGCCCGCATCCCCGACGAGGTCGTGCGCGGCCTCAAGGAACTCGGCGCCCTCGGCATGAAGATCGACCCCAAGTACGGCGGCCTCGGTCTCACCCAGGTCTACTACAACAAGGCCCTGGCCCTGGTCGGCTCCGCCAGCCCCGCGATCGGCGTGCTGCTCTCGGCACACCAGTCGATCGGCGTACCGCAGCCGCTGAAGCTGTTCGGCACCGACGAACAGAAGCAGCGGTTCCTGCCCCGCTGCGCCCGCACCGACATCAGCGCCTTCCTCCTCACCGAACCGGACGTCGGCTCCGACCCGGCCCGCCTCGCCACCAGCGCCGTACCCGACGGGGAGGACTACGTCCTCGACGGGGTCAAGCTGTGGACCACCAACGGCGTCGTCGCCGACCTGCTGGTCGTCATGGCCCGGGTGCCCAGGAGCGAGGGCCACAAGGGCGGCATCACCGCCTTCGTGGTGGAGGCGGACTCGCCCGGCATCACCGTCGAGAACCGCAACGCCTTCATGGGCCTGCGCGGCATCGAGAACGGCGTCACCCGCTTCCACCAGGTCCGGGTCCCCGCCGCGAACCGCGTCGGCCCCGAGGGCGCGGGCCTCAAGATCGCGCTGACCACCCTCAACACCGGCCGGCTCTCGCTGCCCGCCTCATGCGTCGCGGCCGGCAAGTGGAGCCTGAAGATCGCCCGCGAGTGGACGGCCGCCCGCGAGCAGTGGGGCAAGCCCGTCGCCCACCACGAGGCGGTCGGGGCGAAGATCTCCTTCATCGCGGCAACGACCTTCGCCCTGGAGGCCGTGCTCGACCTGTCCTCCCAGATGGCCGACGAGGACCGCAACGACATCCGCATCGAGGGCGCCCTCGCCAAACTCATCGCCTCCGAGATGGGCTGGCGGATGGCCGACGAACTCGTCCAGATCCGCGGCGGCCGCGGCTTCGAGACGGCCGACTCCCTCGCCGCCCGCGGCGAACGGGCGGTCCCCGCCGAACAGGTCCTGCGGGACCTGCGCATCAACCGCATCTTCGAGGGCTCCACGGAGATCATGCACCTGCTGATCGCCCGCGAGGCCGTCGACGCCCACCTCTCGGTCGCCGGCGACCTCATCGACCCCGACAAGTCCCTCCAGGACAAGGCGAGGGCGGGCGCCAACGCCGGCGTCTTCTACGCCAAGTGGCTGCCCAAACTCGTCGCGGGACCCGGTCAACTACCCAACTCCTTCACCGAGTTCAAGCACGAGGTCGACCTCTCCCCGCATCTGCGCTATGTCGAGCGGCACGCCCGCAAGCTGGCCCGCTCCACCTTCTACGCCATGTCCCGCTGGCAGGGCCGCATGGAGACCAAGCAGGGCTTCCTCGGCCGGATCGTCGACATCGGCGCGGAACTGTTCGCGATGAGCGCGGCCTGCGTCCGCGCCGAGCTGCTGCGCTCCCGCGGCGAGCACGGCCGCGAGGCCTACCAGCTCGCCGACGTCTTCTGCCGCCAGTCCCGCATCCGCGTCGAGGAACTCTTCACCCGCCTGTGGTCCAACACCGATGACCTCGACCGCAAGGTCGTCAAGGGCGTCCTCGCGGGCACCTACGAGTGGCTGGAGCAGGGCATCGTCGACCCCTCGGGCGAGGGCCCCTGGATCGCCGACACCACACCCGGACCATCCGCACACGAGAACGTCCATCGCCCGATCGGGTGACATTCGCGTACACCCGGCCAGGGCTGTCCCCCCACGGCCACCCCACGACCGACCCAAGAACACCCCAGGAGCCCCCCATGAGAGGGACCGTGGGGGGACACCCTGTCCACGTCCGTACGCGGTGCGGCAACAATGGGGGGATGAGCGACAGTCCAGCCCTCCTCGCCGACCCGCACCTCGTCTTCGACCCCGTGGCCGGCGACGGCCCCAAGGACGTGGTGGTCCTCGGGTCCACCGGGTCGATCGGCACCCAGGCCATCGACCTCGTGCTGCGCAACCCGGACCGCTTCCGGGTGACCGGCCTGTCCGCCAACGGCGGCCGGGTCGGCCTCCTCGCCGAGCAGGCCCGCCGGCTCCGGGTGCGGACCGTCGCGGTCGCCCGCGAGGACGTCGTACCGGCCCTGCGCGAGGCCCTGAGCGGCGAGTACGGCAGCGCCGAACCGCTCCCCGAGATCATCGCGGGACCGGAGGCGGCCACGCAGCTGGCCGCCTCCGACAGCCACACCGTGCTGAACGGCATCACCGGCTCCATCGGCCTCGCGCCCACCCTCGCCGCCCTGGAGGCGGGCCGCACCCTCGCGCTCGCCAACAAGGAGTCGCTCATCGTCGGCGGCCCGCTGGTGAAGGCGCTGGCCAAGCCGGGCCAGATCATCCCGGTGGACTCCGAGCACGCGGCGCTTTTCCAGTGCCTGGCGGCCGGCACCCGCGCCGACGTCCGCAAGCTCGTCGTCACCGCCTCCGGCGGCCCCTTCCGCGGCCGTACGAAGGAACAGCTGGCGCAGGTCAGCGTCGAGGAGGCCCTCGCGCACCCCACCTGGGCCATGGGCCCGGTCATCACGATCAACTCCGCGACCCTCGTCAACAAGGGCCTGGAAGTCATCGAGGCACACCTCCTCTACGACATTCCCTTCTCCCGCATTGAGGTGGTCGTGCATCCCCAGTCGTATGTCCACTCGATGGTTGAGTTCACGGACGGATCGACACTGGCGCAGGCGACGCCGCCCGACATGCGCGGGCCCATCGCCGTCGGCCTCGGCTGGCCCGAGCGGGTGCCCGACGCGGCCCCCGCCTTCGACTGGAGCAAGGCGTCGACGTGGGAGTTCTTCCCGCTCGACAACGAGGCCTTCCCCTCGGTGAACCTCGCCCGGCACGTGGGCGAGCTCGCGGGGACGGCCCCGGCGGTGTTCAATGCCGCGAACGAGGAATGCGTGGAGGCGTTCCGCAAGGGCGCGCTCCCGTTCAACGGGATCATGGAGACCGTCACCAGGGTCGTCGAGGAACACGGCACCCCGCACGCGGGAACCTCGCTCACCGTGGCGGACGTCCTCGAAGCGGAGACCTGGGCACGGACCCGGGCCCGGGAACTGGCGGCACAGACGGCGGAGGCCCGCGCATGACGACCCTGATGTTCATCCTCGGCATAGTGGTCTTCGCGTTCGGCCTGCTGGTGTCGATCGCCTGGCACGAGCTGGGACACCTGTCCACCGCCAAGCTCTTCGGCATCCGCGTTCCGCAGTACATGGTCGGCTTCGGCCCGACCCTGTGGTCACGGAACAAGGGCGAGACCGAGTACGGCGTCAAGGCCATCCCGTTCGGCGGCTACATCCGCATGATCGGCATGTTCCCGCCGGGCGAGGACGGCCGCGTCACGGCCCGCTCCACCTCGCCCTGGCGCGGCATGATCGAGGACGCCCGCTCGGCGGCGTACGAGGAACTCAGGCCCGGCGACGAGACGCGCATGTTCTACACGCGCAAGCCGTGGAAACGGGTCATCGTGATGTTCGCGGGCCCCTTCATGAACCTCATCCTCGCGATCGCCCTGTTCCTCACCGTGCTGATGGGCTTCGGCATCCAGCAGCAGACCACCTCCGTCGCCTCCGTCTCGCCCTGCGTCATCGCCCAGAGCGAGAACCGCGACACCTGCAAGAAGTCCGACCCGCCCTCCCCGGCGGCAGCCGCCGGCATGGAGAAGAACGACAAGATCGTCTCCTTCGCGGGCACGCGCACCGACGACTGGGAGACACTCTCCAACCTCATCCGGGTCAGCGCCGGCAAGGAAGTCGCGATCGTCGTCGACCGGGACGGCCGCGAGGTCACCCTGCAAGCGAAGATCGCCGTCAACCAGGTCGCCAAGAAGGACGGCAACGGCACCTACGTCCAGGGCGAGTACGTCAAGGCCGGCTTCCTCGGCTTCAGCGCGGCCACCGGGGTCGTCAAGCAGGACTTCGGCGAGTCCGCGGTGTGGATGACCGAGCGGGTCGGCGACGCCGTCGACTCCCTCGCCGCCCTGCCCTCCAAGATCCCCGCCCTGTGGGACGCGGCCTTCGGCGACGGCCCCCGCGAACAGGACTCCCCGATGGGCGTCGTCGGCGCGGCACGGGTCGGCGGCGAGATCGCCACCCTCGACATCCCGGCCTCGCAACAGCTGGCGATGTTCGTGATGCTGCTCGCAGGCTTCAACCTCTCCCTCTTCCTCTTCAACATGCTCCCGCTGCTGCCGCTCGACGGCGGTCACATCGCGGGCGCCCTGTGGGAGTCCCTGCGCCGCAACCTCGCCAAGGTGCTGCGCCGCCCCGACCCCGGCCCCTTCGACGTGGCGAAGCTGATGCCGGTGGCGTACGTGGTGGCGGGAATCTTCGTCTGCTTCACGCTCCTGGTGCTGATCGCGGATGTCGTCAACCCGGTACGGATCAGCTGAGAATCTTCTGGCCGTACGGCGTTCACGGCGGCCCGGCACGATCTGTGCCGGGCCGCCTTCCATTGAGTGGGTTTGACGGCCGCGAGGTGCCCCGGCAGGGGCCCGTGCCGTAATCTCGAAGCCTGGAGCCCGCCACCGACGGGACCTGGACCTTGATCCACGACTTGGGGTTGCACAGCAGATGACTGCGATTTCTCTCGGCATGCCGTCCGTTCCGACCAAGCTCGCCGAGCGGCGCAAGAGCCGGCAGATCCAGGTCGGGTCCGTGGCGGTCGGCGGGGACGCTCCTGTGTCCGTGCAGTCGATGACCACGACCCGTACGTCCGACATCGGCGCGACGCTCCAGCAGATCGCCGAGCTGACCGCGACCGGCTGCCAGATCGTCCGCGTCGCCTGCCCGACCCAGGACGACGCCGACGCCCTCGCCACCATCGCCCGCAAGTCGCAGCTCCCGGTGATCGCGGACATCCACTTCCAGCCCAAGTACGTGTTCGCCGCGATCGAGGCCGGCTGCGCGGCGGTCCGCGTCAATCCGGGCAACATCAAGCAGTTCGACGACAAGGTCAAGGAGATCGCGAAGGCCGCGAACGACCACGGCACCCCGATCCGCATCGGGGTCAACGCCGGCTCCCTCGACCGCCGCCTGCTCCAGAAGTACGGCAAGGCCACCCCCGAGGCCCTCGTCGAGTCCGCCCTGTGGGAGGCGTCCCTCTTCGAGGAGCACGGCTTCCGCGACATCAAGATCTCCGTCAAGCACAACGACCCGGTCGTGATGATCGAGGCATACCGCCAGCTCGCCGCCCAGAGCGACTACCCCCTCCACCTCGGCGTCACGGAGGCCGGTCCCGCCTTCCAGGGCACGATCAAGTCGGCGGTGGCTTTCGGCGCCCTGCTCTCCCAGGGCATCGGCGACACCATCCGCGTCTCCCTCTCGGCCCCTCCGGTCGAGGAGGTCAAGGTCGGCAACCAGATCCTGGAGTCCCTCAACCTCAAGCAGCGCGGCCTGGAGATCGTCTCCTGCCCCTCCTGCGGCCGGGCCCAGGTCGATGTCTACAAGCTGGCCGAAGAGGTCACCGCAGGCCTGGAGGGCATGGAGGTCCCCCTCCGAGTCGCCGTCATGGGCTGTGTCGTCAACGGCCCCGGCGAGGCCCGAGAAGCCGACCTCGGCGTCGCCTCCGGCAACGGCAAGGGCCAGATCTTCGTCAAGGGCGAGGTCATCAAGACCGTCCCCGAGTCCAAGATCGTGGAAACCCTCATCGAAGAAGCCCTGAAACTGGCCGAACAGATGCAATCCGACGGTGTGACCTCGGGCGAGCCCCAGGTATCGGTAGCGGGCTGAGCCCCCGATCCCCGCAGGCGCCCCGGCGGCGCGGGGAACAGCGCGCTCAGCACGGTGACGACGGCCCTGCGGCAGCTGAATCGCCGCAGGCGTCTGAGGGGCGCGGGGAACGACGCGCCCAGCCCCGACGTACCCGCACGGGTATGGACGGTCCTGGGGCAGCCGCTCGCCGCAGGCGTCTGAGGGGCGCGGGGAACGGCGCG
>NZ_MUBA01000402.1 GCF_002154575.1 Streptomyces bobili | reverse complement strand
CCCCGTCGGGTCCCCCCGGTACCGCTTCCCCCGTGTTTCCCCCGTTCACCGGCTTCCCTGAACAGAAGCCGGATCCCCCGTCCGCCTCAGGCGACCAACTCGCCGAAGGCGTCTTCCTCGTCACGGCCGAAGCTGAGGACCTCGTCCTCACGCAGCCGGCGGAGCGACCGCCAGATGCTCGACTTCACCGTGCCGACACTGATGCCGAGGATGTCCGCGATCTCCGGGTCGGTGCGGCCCTCGTAGTACCTAAGGACCAGCATCGTCCGCTGGAGTTCGGGCAGCCGGGTGAGCGCCTGCCACAGGACCGTGCGCAGTTCGGTGCCGCGCATCGCGTCCGTGTCGCCGGCCGTCTCCGGCAGCTCCTCGGTCGGGTACTCGTTCAGCTTGCGGCGGCGCCACGCGCTGATGTGCAGGTTGGTCATGGTCCGCCGGAGGTATCCGCCGACGGCCGCCTTGTCGCTGATCCGCTCCCAGGCCCGGTAGGTCGAGAACAGCGCGCTCTGGAGCAGGTCCTCGGCCTCGAAGCGGTCACCGGTGAGGTGGTAGGCGGTGGCGTACAGGGAGGCGCGGCGCTCCTGGACGTAGGCGGTGAACTCCGCCTCCGACAGCGAGCGACGCTCCCCCGAGTCCTCCCTGTACGCGGCTCCACCGTCCGCCGTGGCGGGCGTCTCCCCCGTGCGGGCGTCGATCACCGTCATGATCGCGGTGTGCTGACGCCCGGTGCCGCGGACGCACCCCCGTCCCCCCACGGCACCGGCCTTCTCCGAACCCCGGTTCACGTCGTGCAGGCGCGTGATCACTGCGCTGGTGTTCAGGCTGTGCAGCGTGTTCATCTCGCGCCCCCCGTCGTGGACTTGCGGTGGTTTCGGTCTGTTGTCACCGGCTCGGCGTCGTGCTCCCTTGCCTGATGCCGAGAAGCTTGCCCAGCCCACTTCATCGCCGTGTCCGTCGACTGTCACAGACCTGTCACAGGGGTCCGTCACAGCGACACCACAGATCGTCCACAGGAGTTGCCGGTAGCCGTGGGCTCCGCGTCGACGCGGGTCGGCGATGACCGGCTTCCCGCTCCGCCCGCCCGGCCGACGTAGGCCCCCGAACCGGGCGTCCACGACGAGGACCGCGCGATACCTGGCGAATTTCCACGGGATCCGGCCCGCCGTCCGCGGCCGTCGCCGAAGGCCGGCCGGCCCCTCCGGCCCTCTCCGATCCGGCCGGTCGGCTCGGTCGGCGCACCCGCCATCGGCCGCCGGATCCGGTCGAACAAGCAGGTCTGCGGGTCGTGGACCGGACCGGGACCGGGCCTGCGCACCGGCGCTCGCGGCACGTCCGCGACCCCCTGTACGCCGCGCGCGCCACGGAAACCACACACCTCCGGCACCCGAGCCCGTACCCACGGGTCGAACGACAGCCCCTCCATGGGCCAGAATGAGCCCGTGCCTTCCCTGTTGCTGATCGAGGACGACGACGCCATCCGTACGGCCCTGGAGCTCTCACTGACGCGCCAGGGACACCGTGTGGCGACCGCTGCGAGCGGTGAGGACGGTCTGAAGCTGTTGCGCGAGCAGCGGCCGGATCTGATCGTGCTGGACGTGATGCTGCCCGGCATCGACGGATTCGAGGTGTGCCGTCGTATCCGGCGCACCGACCAGCTGCCGATCATTCTCCTCACCGCGCGCAACGACGACATCGACGTGGTGGTCGGGCTGGAGTCCGGCGCCGACGACTACGTCGTCAAACCGGTGCAGGGGAGGGTCCTGGACGCCCGGATCCGGGCCGTGCTGCGCCGCGGGGAGCGCGAGTCGAACGACGCCGCGACCTTCGGCAGCCTCGTCATCGACCGCGCGGCGATGACCGTGACGAAGAACGGCGAGGACCTCCAGCTGACCCCGACCGAGCTGCGGCTGCTGCTGGAGCTGAGCCGGCGCCCGGGTCAGGCGCTGTCCCGGCAGCAGTTGCTGCGGCTGGTCTGGGAGCACGACTACCTGGGCGACTCCCGGCTGGTGGACGCCTGCGTCCAGCGTCTGCGGGCCAAGGTCGAGGACATCCCGTCCTCCCCCACGCTCATCCGCACCGTGCGCGGAGTCGGCTACCGCCTGGACACGCCTCAGTGAGATCGGGGCAAGGGGGGGTCCGCGGCTGGTCCGCGGCGCGCAAGGGGCATCTTTCACGGCTGCGTTTCACCAGCCTGCGGCTGCGGCTCGTCGTGGTCTTCGGGGCGGTGGCGCTGACCGCGGCCGTGTCCGCGTCGGGCATCGCGTACTGGCTCAACCGCGAGGCCGTCCTCACCCGCACCCAGGGGGCTGTCCTGCGGGACTTCGAGCAGGAGATGCAGAACCGGGCGGGCTCGCTGCCCGAACACCCCTCGCAGGACGAACTCCAGCACACGGCCGGGCAGATGGCCAACAGCAGCCAGCGCTTCAGCGTGCTGCTCGTCGGCGAGGACTCCAGCGGCAAGACGGTGTACGGCAACTCCGGCGGCCTGAACGGCTTCTCCCTGGAGGCCGTGCCCAAGTCCCTGCGCACGGCCGTCAACAAGGAGCAGGACACCACCGCCGGCAACAAGTCGCCGTACCACCTGTACTGGCAGCGGGTCGTCGAGGACGGCACGCCGTACCTGGTGGCCGGCACGAAGGTGATCGGCGGCGGCCCGACCGGGTACATACGCAAGTCGCTCGAACCGGAGGCCAAGGATCTCAACTCCCTCGCCTGGTCCCTGGGGATCGCCACCGGGCTCGCGCTGATCGGCGCGGCGCTGCTCGCCCAGGCCGCCGCCACGACCGTACTGAAGCCGGTGCACCGCCTCGGGGTGGCCGCGCGCCGCCTCGGCGAGGGCAAGCTGGACACCCGGCTGCGAGTCTCGGGCACGGACGAACTGGCCGACCTCTCCCGCACGTTCAACCGGACGGCCGAGGCCCTGGAGAAGCGGGTCGCGGACATGGCGGCCCGCGACGACGCGTCCCGCCGCTTCGTGGCGGACATGAGCCACGAACTGCGTACGCCGCTCACCGCGATCACCGCCGTCACCGAGGTGCTGGAAGAGGAACTGGACGCGGAGTCGGGCAGCATCGACCCGATGATCGAACCGGCGGTCCGCCTGGTCGTCAGCGAGACCCGGCGCCTGGGCGACCTGGTCGAGAACCTGATGGAGGTCACCCGCTTCGACGCCGGAACGGCCCGCCTGGTCCTGGACGACGTCGACGTCGCCGACCAGCTCACCCACTGCATCGACGCCCGCGCCTGGCTCGACGCGGTCGACCTGGACACCGACCGCGGCATCCACGCCCGCCTCGACCCGCGCCGCCTGGACGTCATCATGGCCAACCTCATCGGCAACGCGCTCAAGCACGGCGGTTCACCGGTACGCGTCTCGATCCGCGAGTCGGCCGACGAGGTGGTGATCGCCGTCAGCGACCGCGGCCCCGGCATCCCCGAGGACGTCCTCCCGCACGTCTTCGACCGCTTCTACAAGGCGAGCGCCTCCCGCCCCCGCTCCGAGGGCAGCGGCCTGGGACTCTCCATCGCCCTGGAGAACGCCCACATCCACGGCGGCAGGCTCACGGCCGCCAACTCCCCCGACGGCGGCGCGGTCTTCACCCTGCACCTGCCGCGGGACGCGTCGGAACTGGCGGAACAGTCCGAGAAGGACAGGGGGGACGCCTCATGAAGCCCGTGAAGCGGGACCGCGCACGCCGTCTGCTCGCCCTCTCCCTCCTCGCCGGACTGCTCACCGGCTGCGGGATCCGGGCCACCGAGGTACCGACCGACTTCGGCCCGGCACCGTCACGGGTGCACTGCTCCCTCACCGACCCCGAGGTGACGACCCAGACGACGAGAGGCGTACCGGTCCAGGTGTTCCTGCTGTGCGGCTCGTCCCTGGTCTCCGTGGACCGCGCCGTACGGGTCCCCGACGGGACGGCGGACTCCGCGCGCCGTGTCCTCGTGGCCCAGGGCCTGTTCGACGAACTGGCCGAGTCCCCCTCCGTCGCGGAGAAGGAGGCCGGCTTCACCACGGACGTACGCGGCGGCATGAAGGTGAGCGGCCCGGCCCCCGGGGACCCCGACGACACCCTGCGCCTGAGCACCTCCCCCGGCGACCTCACGTCGTACGCCCTGGCCCAACTCGTCTGCACCTTCTCCGACTCGGCGGCGGCGGAGGGCGACGGCTCGGTGGTCCTGGGCGGCCCGGACACGGACCGTCCGCGCCGCTACGAATGCACCGACGAGGTCCGCTCCCGCCCCGGCTCGACAGAACCCCCGTCATCGGAAGTCCCCGACAACTGAGGGCAGGGACCGCCTTGTGCGGCACGGCCGAAATGCTCCGGGAGCGGGCCGTGGCGGTGCGTCGAAAGCCCGTCGCGTAGCCCGTCTCTGCCCCGTAGGACCATGAAAGAGACGGCAGTACGCCCAACTGGCGACGGGCTCGACGCA
>NZ_MUBA01000401.1 GCF_002154575.1 Streptomyces bobili | reverse complement strand
CCTCCTCCCGGCCGGCCGGGACCAGCTGACCCAGCGCCTGCCCATGGCCTCGGTGGGCAAGGCGATCGCCATCTACGACACCCCCTTCTGGCGGGCCGACGGCCTCAACGGCCAGGTCGTCAGCGACACCGGAGCGGTCAGCTCCACCTTCGACAACTCCCCGCCCGACGCCTCTTACGGCGCGCTGATGGGCTTCATCGAGGCCGACAAGATGCGCGCACTGGACGCGGCCCCGGCCGACACCGTGAAGGCCGCCGTCCTCGCGGACTTCGCCACCTACTTCGGTGACCGGGCCAAGACCCCCACCTCCTTCGTCCTCCAGCGCTGGAACAACGAGGCCTACACCCGCGGCGGGCCCGTCTCCATCGCCGCACCGGGCGTCCTGACCCAGTACGGCCCCGCCCTGCGCGCCCCCGTGGGCGGCATCCACTGGGCCGGTACCGAGACCTCCATCCACTGGATGGGCTTCATGGACGGTGCGGTGCGATCGGGCGAGCGGGTGGCGAAGGAGGTGCTGGCGGAGCTGTAGTCACCGGCCGGCCCCGGCCGGCCCCGGCCGGCCCCGGCCGGCCCTGGCCTCCGCCGCCCGCTCCACCACCGCCCCGCTCCTCCCTCCGCCCCCTCTGTCGTCCAACTCCGGCTCCGCCGCACATCCTCCGTGCACGACCATTCCTGACATCCCGTCAGTTCTGTAATCTGACAGAGCGTCAGTTACCAGTCAGTCACAGAGGAGCGGGGCGGACCGATGCTTGGATCAACCCACGGCACCCTCACCACCGACTCCCGCCGGGCCCGGGTTCTCGCCTGCGACGAGCGACCCGGGCCCGCCGTCCACGGCCGGCCCGCCGATGCGGGGGACCGGGACGTCAGCGGGCGCCCGCTGTATGCCGAGGTCCCCGACCTGGACCGGTTCTTCCGGCCCGGATCGGTCGCCGTGATCGGCGCCTCGGACACCGAAGGACGCCCGAACACCGGTGTCACACGCCAACTGGTGGGCTGGGCCGAGCGGGTGGGGGCTCGGCTGCACCCGGTGCACCCCACCCGCACCGCCGTCTTCGGCATCCCCTGCTGCCCGTCCGTCGCCGACCTGCCCGAACAGGTCGACCTGGCCGTGCTGCTGGTCGCCGACCCGCTGCCGGTGATCCAGGAACTCGCCGAGGCGAAGGTGAAGTTCGCCGTCGCCTTCGCCTCCGGCTTCGCCGAGACCGGCGCCGAGGGCGCGGCGGCCCAGGGGCGGCTCGCGGCGGCCGTGGCCCGCTCCGGCATACGCCTGCTGGGGCCCAACACCAATCTCAACGCCTTCGAGCACTTCCGGGACGATCTCGAAGGGCCCGCGATCGCACTGATCACCCAGTCCGGCCATCAGGGCCGCCCGGTGTTCGCCCTCCAGGAACTCGGCGTCCGCCTCTCCCACTGGGCGCCGACCGGCAACGAGGCCGACCTGGAGACCGCCGACTTCCTCTCCTACTTCGCCGAACGGCCCGAGGTCGGCGCGATCGCCTGTTACGTCGAAGGCCTGAAGGACGGCCGGGCCTTCCTGCTCGCCGCCGACCGGGCCGCCCGCCGCGGGGTTCCGGTCGTCGCCGTCAAGGTCGGCCGCACCGAGGCCGGGGCCCGCACCGCCGCCACCCACACCGGCAAGCTGACCGGCGCGGACGAGGTGGTGGACGCCGCGATGCGCCAGTACGGCGTGATTCGCGTCGACGGACTCGACGAACTCCAGGACACGGCCGCCCTGCTGGCGCGGGCCAGGCCGCCGCGCGCGGAGGGGGTCGTGGTGTACGCGATCTCGGGCGGCACCGGCGCGCATGTCGCCGACCTGGCGACGACGGCCGGGCTGCGGCTCCCCGAGCTGTCCGCGGCGCGGCAGGCCGAGCTGCACCAGTGGATACCGGAGTACCTGAACGTCGCCAACCCGGTCGACAACGGCGGCCATCCCGTCGGTGACCGGCGCGGCCGGAAGATCATCGACGCGCTTCTGGACGACCCTGAGGTGGGTGTCCTGATCTGCCCGATCACCGGCCCGTTCCCCCCGCTGAGCGACCGGCTCGTGCGGGACCTGGTGGACGCCGCCGAGGAGACGGACAAGCTGGTGTGCGTGGTGTGGGGGTCGCCGGTCGGCACCGAGCCCGCCTACCGGGACGTACTGCTCGGCTCCTCCCGTGTGGCGACCTTCCGCACGGTCGGCAACTGCCTGACCGCCGTGCGCGCCTACCTCGGCCACCACCGATTCGCGGCGGCCTACCGTTCCCCCTTCGACGAGGCTCCCCGCACCCTGTCGCCGTCCAGCCGGAAGGCGAAGATGCTGATGCGACCGGGCCAGCAGCTGAGCGAGCACGCGGCCAAGCAGTTGCTGCGGGCGTACGGGATCCGGGTGCCGCGCGAGCAGTTGGTGACCAGCGCGGCGGCGGCCGTGCGGGCGGCCGGGCTGGTCGGCTACCCGGTGGTGATGAAGGCGTCGGGCGAACGCATCGCCCACAAGACCGAACTGGGTCTGGTCAAGGTCGGCCTCACCTCCGCGAGCCAGGTCCGCGACGCCTACCGCGAACTCACCGACGTCGCCCGCTACGAGGGCGTCGACCTGGACGGCGTCCTGGTGTGCCAGCTGGTCGAGCAGGGCGTGGAGATGGTCGTGGGCGTCACGCACGACGAGTTGTTCGGGCCGACGGTGACGGTCGGTCTTGGCGGGGTCCTGGTGGAGGTCCTGCGGGACGTGGCCGTACGGGTGCCGCCGTTCGGGGAGGAGCAGGCCCGCGACATGCTGGCCGAACTGCGCGGGCGGCCCCTGCTGGACGGGGTCAGGGGGCGCCCACCGGCGGACCTGGATGCGCTGGTCGAGGTCGTCCTGCGGGTGCAGCGCATGGCGTTGGAACTGGGTGACGACCTCGCGGAACTCGACATCAACCCCCTGGTGGTCCTGCCGTGGGGGCAGGGGGCGGTGGCGCTGGACGCGCTGGCGGTGTGCCGCTGAGCGACGACCGCGTACCGATGCCGCCAGCACCGCCGCGGCTGCTGCCGCTGCTGCCCATGCCACTGCCACTGCCGCTGCCGCTGCCGCTGCCGCTGCCGCTGCAATTACCGGCGCTGCCGCTACCGCTACCGCTGCCAACGGGCGGAATGAGATGAACATGACCGATTACCCCCGTGAGTCGCCATTGACCGACAAGCCGGAAAATTCCGTTGAGTCATTGGTACGGCACGCCACTGACAATCACGTCTCGACCTTCACCCTCAACCGCCCCGAATCCCTCAACGCCATCACCCCTGACCTGCGTGAACGCCTGATCCAACTTTTTTCGGAGGCCTCCGCGGACCCGGAGGTGAGGGCGGTCGTCCTGACCGGAACGGGCCGCGGTTTCTGCGCGGGCGCGGACCTGCGGGGCGGCGGAGCGACGGGCGAGCGGATCCCCGGCGATGTCGCCCGCACCCTCCGCCTCGGCGCTCAGCGCCTGATCGCCGCCGTCCTCGACTGCGAGAAGCCGGTGATCGCCGCCGTGAACGGCACGGCGGCCGGCCTCGGCGCGCATCTCGCCCTCGCCTGCGACCTGGTCCTGGCCGCCGAACCGGCCCGGTTCATCGAGGTGTTCGTCCGCCGCGGGCTCGTCCCCGACGGCGGCGGGGCCTACCTTCTCCCCCGCCTCCTCGGCCCGCAGCGTGCGAAGGAGCTGATGTTCTTCGGCGATGCGCTCACGGCCCCGGACGCCGAGCGTCTCGGCCTGGTCAACCGCGTGGTGCCCGCCGACGAGTTGGCGAAGACGGCCCGCGCCTGGGCCGACCGGCTGGCCGCCGGCCCCACCCGAGCCCTCACCCTGACCAAGCACCTCGTCAACACGTCCCTCGACACCGACCGCGCCACCGCCTTCGCCGCCGAGGCCGCCGCCCAGGAGATCAACATGACCACGGCGGACGCCCGGGAGGGCGTGTCCAGCTTCGTGGAACGACGGGAGCCCCGGTTCCGGGGCCGGTGACAGCGATCAGGAGACGCGCGTCAGAAGGCCCGCATCAGAAGGCCCGCGTCAGGACGCGCAGCTCCTCCAGGTCACCGAAGATGGCGAACAGTTCAGGCGCGCGGTCCGTCCCGGCGATCGTCCACTCGGTCCCGTTCCCACAGCCACTGCCGGTACCGCTGCCCGTGTCGAGACGTACGACGATCCCGTCCCGGCCGGCGTACGTGCCGTCCTCTGCCGCCCAGGTGCCAGTTCCCTCGCACACCGCGAACTCGGCGTCCACGAAGGGATCGGCCTCCGCGGGCATCCGCGCCAGCTCGGCGCGCCCGCCCGGCAGCAGCCGCAGCACCGCGCCCTCCTCGTCCTGCCAGACACCGGCCAGTTGCGCGGCGGACAGCCGGGGAGGCTCGTACTCCTCGATGAGCCCGGTGGCCGTGGCCAGAGCCGCCGCCGGGAAGGCGAGGACGAACAAGGCGACGGACACGACACCCGCCCGCCACCAGACACCCCAGACGCCCCGGACACCTGTGGCGCTCCCCACGCGCGCGTACGCCATCGCGAGCACGGGCAGGACCGCGAGCACCGCGAGGGAGCAGGCGATGTCGGTGAAGGACCAGCCCCACACCACCGCCCCCACGACACCCCAGACGACGCCGACGATCACCGCGCCCAGCAGGTGCCGGACCCACTGCGGCCACCGCGCCCCACGCAGCACCACATGACCGAGGGCGGCCCCCGGAAGTACCTGTACGCAGGCATGGAGGAACCCCAGCACTGGCAGGTACAGCGGCGCGAAAGGCACTGCGACGGCCAGCAACAGCATTGCCCCGTCAGAGCTGGTGCCGTACTGGTCGCCGGCCGTCCCGTGGACCCACGACAGCACGAACACGGCCGGAAGCTGCGCCGCCGCCCCGGCCGCCGCCGCACCGGCGTACGTCACACCCTGACCGGCTCCGCGCCGCGTCTCCCCCGACCCCATGGGCCAGAGCGTACGTTCCGCCGTCGCGCCCATTCCCCCGACCCCTTCCCATCTGACGTACCGTCAGTTTCAATGAGGAGCATGATGGGACACGCAGGCGCGGCGGCCGTGGCCGTCCGGCATCTTCGGGCGGGGCCGGTCGAGCCGCTGCCACGTCCGGAGTTGCGCTGCGTCCGTGAGGACGAGCGGGCGCCGGTCGATCAGGGAGAGTTCCGGCGGGTGCTGGGGAACTTCGCGACAGGGCTGACCGTTGTGACAGCACCGGCCACCGCTCCGGGCGAATCCCCCGCCGGCTTCGCCTGCCAGTCCTTCTCGTCCCTCTCCCTCGACCCACCCCTCGTCGCCTTCATGGTCGGCCGTACGTCCACGACCTGGCCGCGGATCGCCGCCGCGGGCGTCTTCTGCGTCAACGTCCTCGGCGCGGGCCAACGCGAGTTGTGCCGTGCCTTCGCGGTCAGCGGCGCCGACAAGTTCGCGGGCGTCACCCACGACCCGGCTCCGGTCTCGGGCGCCCCCCGCCTCACCGGGGCCCTCGCCTGGATCGACTGCACGATCCACGCGGTCCACACCGGCGGCGACCACCTCATCGTCGTAGGCCGCGTGAACGCCCTGGGAGCGGCCACCGGGGACGAGGCGCCGCTGCTGTTCCACCGGGGGCGGTTCCTCTAGCGGTCGAGGCGGGCCGGACTGCCGGGCGATCGGTCGGGCGATCGGTCGGGCGATGGGTCGGGCCGGGAACGCCGGCAGGGCGGCGCAGCCGACGTGATGTCGGGGTACGCCGCCCTGGGGCGGGAGGTGCGGGGGCCCGTTGCCATGGGCGTCGGTTACTTGGGGTCGCGGTTGAACAGGGACGTCGACCAGAAGTAGCCGAGGGCGCAGAGCGCCAGGCACCAGGCGACGGCGAGCCAGCCGTTGTGGCCGATCTCGGTGCCGAGGAGGAGTCCGCGCAGCGTCTCGATGGCGGGGGTGAAGGGCTGGTACTCGGCGATGGGCTGGAACCAGCCGGGCATGGTGTCGGCCGGGATGAAGGCGCTGGAGACGAGAGGGAGCAGGATCAGGGGCATGGCCATGTTGCTGGCGGCCTCGGCGTTGGGGCTGGCGAGTCCCATACCGACGGCGATCCAGGTGAGGGCCAGGGCGAACAGGGCGAGGAGTACGAAGGCGGCCAGCCATTCCAGGGCGGTGGCGTCGGTGGAGCGGAAGCCGATGGCCACGGCGACGATCCCGACCAGGACCAGGCTGGCGAGCACCTGGAGGACGCTGCCGACGACGTGCCCGATGATGACCGAGCCACGGTGGATGGCCATGGTGCGGAAGCGGGCGATGACGCCCTCGGCCATGTCGGTGGAGACGGACACCGCCGCGCCGATGACGGTGCTGCCGATGGTCATCATGAGGATGCCCGGGACGATGTAGGCGATGTACTCGGAGCGGTCGGCGGTGCCGCCGCCGATGCCGGCGCTCATCACGCCACCGAAGATGTAGACGAAGAGCAGCAGCATCATGATCGGCGTGAGCAGCAGGTTCAGGGTGAGGGACGGGTAGCGCCGGGCGTGCAGGAGGTTACGGCGCAGCATGGTGTTCGAGTCGCGTACGGCGAGGGAGAGGGCGCTCATCGGACGTTCTCCTTGGACTGGTGGGGGACGCTGCCCGGGCCGGTGAGGGCGAAGAAGACATCGTCGAGGTCGGGGGTGTGCACGGTCAGTTCGTCCGCCTCGATGCCGGCCGCGTCGAGCCGGTCGAGGATGGCGCGCAGTTCGCGCTGACTGCCGTCGGAGGGGAGCTGCAGGGCGAGGGCGTCGTCGTCGCGGGTGACCTCGCGCAGCGCGGTGGCTGCTTCCTCGTAGCCTCGCGGGTCCTCGAAGCGCAGCCGGACGTGCCCGCCGGGAATGAGCCGCTTCAGCTCGTCGGCGGTGCCCTCGGCGGCGATCCTGCCGTCGCTCAACACCGCGATGCGGTCGG
>NZ_MUBA01000400.1 GCF_002154575.1 Streptomyces bobili | reverse complement strand
GTCCGGTCCCGGGGGTGGCTGGGGGTTCGGGACCGGGCTGGGGTACGGGTCGGGACCCGGCGTCGGCGGTGGCTGGACGGGGTCGGGGTACGGGTTCGTCATCATGTCCTCCGGCCAGGGATGAGCTTGGCTCTGGACTACTCCCCCGCCTACCCGACGGCGGCGCGCGCAGTCACCCGGTGGTGGCACAGGGTGCGCCCGGCCGGGTCCCAGCACGCGGTCAGTGGCCCCGCGCCGCCTCGGCGCCCGCGGCCAGGCCCGGCGCCGGACTGCTCAGCACCGGCACCGGTGTGGTGGTGAGGTGCTGGGCGGGGGCCATGGATGCCTGGGCCAGCACGATCGCGTCGGCATCGGTGGCGGTGACCGTGTCGGCGGCGGCGACGACGAGGCGGACGTAGCCGTCGGTGTCACCGGCCTCGAAACGGTCCCAGGCGCCGTCGACGAGCAGCGTGCGGACGGCGACGGGACGGCCCGCGCGGGCGGCTTCCTCCGCGACCAGCTCCGCGGTGGGGCCGAGGGTGCTCTCCAGGGCGGCCAGCACCACGACACGCGGGCCCGCGGCCACCGCGGCGGCGGCCATCGGACGGTCGACGCGCAGCACCGGAACCCCGGCCGCGGCCGACCGCGCGACGGTCTCCGCGACCGCGCCGAGGGTCGAGCAGGTGCACAGCACCGCCCCCGCCCCCTCGGCGACGGCACGCGCGAGCACGGCCCGTACGTCGTCGGCGACCGCGTCGGGTCCCTGGGCCCGCGCGCGGGTCAGCAGGTCCTCGTCGACGAAATGCCGTAGCTCCAGGCCCGCGTGGGCCTGGTCGCGCAGGGCGTCGAAGACGGGCACGTGGACGGGTGAGGTGTGCAGAAGGGCGAGCATCGGCGGCGCTCAGAACCGGCCGGGGTGGGCACGCAGCCAGTTCTTGGCGGCGGTCAGCAGCGCGGGGTCGGCAGCCGGGGCCTCCTCGGGGTGACGCTCGGCCCACTTCACGACGTACGGGCAGAGCGGGGCGACGGGAACACCCTCGCGGCCGGAGATGGCGTACAGCTCGCGGGCCAGGGAGCCGGCGATGCCCTTGCCCTCGTGGGCCGGCTCGACGATCGTGTGCACCGGAACCAGGGCGGGCGCGGGCGACTCCAGGACGAAGTACTCGATACGGCCGACGACTTCGCCGTCCTCACCGAGCGCTTCGAGGCGGCCGGCCGGCCGGTCGTCGCGGATGCTGATGTCGCTCACGGGCACTCCTGGGGCTGATGCGGTGGTCAGGCGGACACGGCCTGCGGGCTGCGCTCCTGGTCCGACCCCGGCACCGGTTCCGCCGGATCGGCGCCCAGGGCCACGATCCGGTTGTCGCGGTCCACATGCACGACCCGGGGCTTCAGGGCTCGCGCCTCGGCGTCGGTGACCTGAGCGTAACTGATGATGATCACCAGGTCTCCGGGGTGCACGAGATGGGCCGCTGCCCCGTTGATCCCGACGACCCCCGAGCCGCGCTCACCCTCGATGACGTACGTCTCCAGCCGCGCGCCATTGGTGACGTCGACGATGTGGACCAGCTCACCGGGCAGCAGATCGGCGGCGTCCAGCAGATCGGCGTCGATGGTCACCGATCCCACGTAGTGCAGGTCGGCCTGGGTGACGGTGGCTCGGTGGATCTTGGACTTGAAGAGAGTACGCAGCACTTTGGACTCCTGGAAGACGGCTCCCTGCCTGCTTTGTGCAGGTCAAGGGCATCCCTCACTGTACACCGGCATGCCTTCGACTCGAAGGCCTTCAAGACCATGACATACCAGGGCGCGACGGTGCCCCCGCCGCTGACCGCACCGCCGCCCTGACGTCCCATGGCACACCGTCGCGCTCTCAGGTCATCGCATGCGCCGCAGCGTGGGCCTCGCGGTCTGCTGCTGGGGGCCCTGGTCGACGAGCCAGGCCGCGAGTGCGGCCGGGGTCGGCGCCGTGAAGACCATCCGGATCGGCAGCTCCACGCCCAGCGCCGTGCGCACGCGGCTGACCAGGCGGGTGGCCAGCAGCGAATGCCCGCCGAGGGCGAAGAAGTCGTCCTCCGGTCCCACCACGGGCACGCCCAGCACCCGGGCGAACACCTCGCAGAGAATCCGCTCCTGCTCCGTGGCCGGCGGCCGGCCGGTGCCCGCCGCCGCTGCGACGTCCGGCTCCGGCAGCGCCGCACGGTCCAGCTTGCCGTTGACCGTCAGCGGCAGCGCGTCCAGCACCACGACCGCCTGCGGGACCATGTACTGCGGCAGCGTCTGCGCGACGTGGTCCAGCACCGTCCGACGTAGCGCACCGTCCTCGATGTCCACCCGGACGCCTGCCGGGACGACATAGGCGACCAGCCGCCCGTCGCCCGCGGCGTCCGCCCGGACCATCACCGCGGCCTGGGCCAGCGCGGGATGGCCGACCAGTGCGGACGCGATCTCCTCGGGCTCGATCCGGAAGCCGCGGACCTTGACCTGCGCATCCGCCCGCCCGGCGAACTCCAGCCGGCCCTCGGCCGTCCAACGCACCCGGTCGCCCGTCCGGTACATGCGCTCGCCCGCACCCGCGTACGGGCAGGCCACGAACCGTTCGGCCGTCAGGTCCGCACGTCCCACATATCCGCGGGCCAGGTTGGGGCCCGCCACATACAGGTCGCCCATCACGCCGACCGGCGCGGGGGCCAGCCGCCCGTCCAGGACGAATGCCCGGACGCCACGGATCGGGCCGCCGATGTCCGGCCTGTCGTGCACCGCCAGCGGCTGCGACATCGTCGCGCAGACGGTGGTCTCCGTCGGCCCGTACGCGTTGATCAGCCTGCGCCCCGGCGCCCAGCGCTCCACCAGCGGTGCGGCCAGCGCCTCACCCGCCGACACCAGGGTCGTCACGGACGCCAGGTCCTCCGGCGAGAGCTCCGCCAGCACCGCCGGCGGCAGCGTCACATGTGTCACCCCGTGCCGAGCCAGTACCTGGGCCAGACCCGCTCCGGGCAGCAGTTCCTCCGCTGCCGCCACGACCAGACACGCACCGCACGACAGCGCCACCACCACATCCGAGACGGCCGCGTCGAAGCTCAGCGACGCGAACTGCAGCAGGCGGCTGGATTCCGCTACGGCGAACCGCTCCACCTGTGCGGCCGCCAGGCCCGCCAGCCCGGCGTGCGACACCGCTACGCCCTTGGGCCGCCCCGTCGAACCCGACGTGTAGATCACATAGGCCGTCTGGCCGGGCACGCCGGTCACCGCCGGGGCGGTCTCCGGCGCGGCCTCCAGGGCGGCCACCACCTCCGGGTCGTCCAGGTCCAGCACCGGGAGCCCCGGCACGGCGACCCGCCGTGTCAGCCCGCTCTGCCCGACGACGACGTCGGCTCCGCTGTCCGTGAGCATGAACTCCAGCCGCTCGGCGGGATACTCCGGGTCCAGCGGCAGGTACGCCGCTCCCGCCTTCCACACGGCCAGGATCGCGGCTATGGCCGCCACGCCCCGCGGCAGGGCGAGCCCCACCACGGACTCCGCACCGACCCCGTACTCCCGCAGGCAGTGCGCCAGGCGGTTCGCCCGCGTGTCCAGCTCCGCATACGACAGCCTGCTCTCCCCGGCCGCCACCGCGACCGCGTCGGGAGTCCTGGCCACCTGCGCCTGGAACAGCTCCTGCGCCATACGGGCCGCCACCGGCACATCCGTGGCGTTCCACTCCTCCAGCATCCGCTGCAACTCGCGCCCCGGCAGCACCTCGACCGCCGCGAACCGGGTGTCCGGCGCCGTCTCCAGCGCGGCCACCAGGTTGTCCACACAGGTGTGCAGCATGGCGCAGACGGCTTCGGCGTCCACCGAGGCCACCGCGTCCACGGTCAGGGAGAAGCCGGAGCCGTGGTCGTCCACCGCCACGGCCACCGGGTAGTTGGTGCGTTCCCTGGTGAGCAGAGTGCTGACGCCCTCGAGTACGGTCGCGCTGTCGCGCTGCGGCGCCTCCCCGGCGGCCTGGTGGTGCCGGTAGTTGAAGATCGAGGTGAAGAGCGGGCTGCCGCCCGGCACGCCGCTGGCCCGTTGGACGAGCGCCAGCGGCGCGTGCTCGTGCACCAGCAACTCCGCGAGCTGGTCCCGCACACCGACCAGTACGTCCGCCACCGTCGCCGATCCGACACGGACACGCACCGGCAGCGTGTTGATGAGGGGACCCTGGACGCGATCGGCGCCCGCACCGGCGTTCATCCGCCCGAACAGCACGGTGCCGAAGACCACGTCGTCCCGTCCGCTGACGGCCGCGAGGACCCGGGCCCACGCCAGATGGAACACGGTGGCCGGGCTCACACCGAGCTTGCGCGCCGTGCTCCGCAGCCGACCGGCCACGTCCTCGCCGACGGACCAGCGCGCGCGGTCCGCGTCACTGCCATCGCCGTGCACGTCGAGCAGCCCGTAGGGAGCCGTCGTCTCGTGAAGGTCGCCGAGCAGCCCCGAGAAGTAGCGCTCGTGATCCTCCCGCGCCACGCCCCACCGCGCCTGGGTCACAAAGCCGCGGAACGGAAGGGCCGCGGGCAGCGAGTCGCCCTGTCCGGAGAGGAACGCCCCGAGCTCGCGCAGCAGTGCCTCCTGACTCGTGTGGTCCCGGACGGTCTGGTGGATGCGCACCAGGCACACCCACCGGTCGCCGCCCGGCTCGGCGGCGACATGCGCCCGGATCAGCGGGGCGCTGCGCAGATCCATCCAGCCTCCGGCATGCGCCAGCAACTGCCGTACGGTGTTGCCGCCTTCGGGATCAGGAACGAACTCCTCGACAGGCAGATCCACCTCCCGCAGCACCACCTGGACCGGCTCGCCCAGGTCCTCCCAGAGGACGGCCGTGCGGTAGATGTCGTGCCGGTTCACCACCTGCTGCAGCGCCTCCAGGAACGCGTCCAGCCGCTCTCGGGTATCCATCGCGAGCACGATCGGCAGGACATACACGTCTCCGCTGTCCTGACCGGACATCAGGTGGTGGAAGAGGATGCCTTCCTGGAGGGGGGCGAGGGGGTAGATGTCCGCGATGTTCGCGGCGCCGCCCGGTATCCGCTCGACGATGCGTTCGACCTCCGCGGCCGACAGTTCCACCAGGGGGAGCATGTCGGGGGAGAGACGGTCCGCGCCGTCCGGGATCCCGTTCGCCGGCACCTCCACCGGTTCCGGAGCCGCGACCGCGGCCAGACCGGCCGGCGTCGGCGTCTGGAACAACGCCCGCACCGACACCGACACCCCCCGCCCACGCAACCGCTCCACCAACGACACCGCCAGCAACGAATGACCACCCAGCACGAAGAAGTCGTCATCGACCCCCACCACAGGCACGCCCAGGACCTGCGCGAAGGCCTGGCACAGGATCTCCTCCTGCACCGACCCCGGCGCCCGGCCACCCACCACCGACACACCCGCATAATCAGGAGCCGGAAGAGCCCCGCGGTCGAGCTTGCCGCTACCCGTCAACGGCAACGCCTCCAGCACCACCACCGCGGACGGCACCATATGGTCCGCCAGCCGCTCCCCCGCAAAACCACGCACCGACGCCACCAGCACGGCCGGATCGGTGTCCTCGTCGTCAGCGACCACGTAAGCGATCAGCCGGACATCACCCGGAGCGTCCTCGCGGGCCACCACCGCCACCTGCGCCAGCTGCGGATGAACCGACAGGGCCGCCTGGACTTCGCCCGGCTCGATCCGGAAACCACGGATCTTCACCTGATCATCCGCACGCCCCGCAAACACCACCTGCCCCTCCGCCGTCCAGCGGGCCCGGTCCCCGGTGCGATACATCCGCTCACCCGCACCACCGAACGGACACGCCACGAACCGCTCACCCGTCAGCCCCGGCTGACCCACATACCCCCGCGCCAGCTGCACACCCGCGACATACAACTCACCCACCACACCCGGCGGCACCGGCCGCAGGAATCCGTCCAGGACATAGAAGCGGGTGTTCGCCACCGGCCTGCCCACCGGCACCACACCAGCAGCGGCCTGCGCCGCCGTCAGCACGGTAGTGGCCACACCGATCGTGGTCTCCGTCGGACCGTAATGGTTGAACACCGACCGGCCCCCACCAGAGCCGAGAAGCTCGCTCACCAGACCTGCCGGGGCGGCCTCACCACCGAGCACCAACGATTCCACCGACTCCACCGCCTCCGCGCCGAGCGCGGCCACGTGTGAGGGCACCGCCTTCAGGCAGTCGATGCCGTGCCCGGTGAGATATCCGCGCACCGCCGCCGGGTCGGTGACCGCCTCCTCCTCCAGGAAATGCAGCTCACCCCCGCCCACCAGGCTCGCGAAGACCGTGGTGTTGCCGAGGTCCGTCGCCTGCCCCTGCAACACCGCGAACCGGCCGTGCGGGCTCCCGAATCCGATGCGGGCCGGCACCGACGACACGTAGTTGACCAGCCCGCCATGAGTGACCACCACACCCTTCGGCCGCCCCGTCGACCCCGACGTATAGATCACATACGCCACCTGCCCCGCCCGCACCTCCACCACAGGCGCCGTCACCGGAGCGGCCTCGATCTGCATCGCCACGACGGTGTCGTCCACCGCCACCAGACGATGCCGGCCCGCCGGAAGACCGTCCAGGATCTCCTCCGTCGTCAATGTCAACACCGCACGGCTGTCCCGCAACTGGAACGCGATCCGCTCCGCAGGCTGACCCGGATCCAGCGGCAGATACCCCGCGCCCGCCTTCCACACCGCGAGGATCCCGACCAGCATCTCCACCCCGCGTGGCAGACACAGACCCACCACCGACTCCGCACCCACCCCCTGCACCCGCAGGAAATGCGCCAGCCGATTCGCCCGCACCTCCAACTCGGAGTACGACACCCGCACACCCGCCTGCACCACCGCCACCGCATCCGGAATCCGCGCCACCTGCGCCGCGAACAACCCCAGCACCGACGAACCCGAAGCCACCGGCATGTGGGTGTCGTTCCACTCCACCAACACCCGCCGACGCTCCACCGGATCAATGACATCCACCACCGACAGCCGCTGCTCGGGCTCCGCCAGCAGCTGGTCCAGCACCCTGACCCAGCGGTCAGCGATCGCCTGAGCGGCCTCGGTGTCGAAGAGGTCGGTCGCGACCGTCACGGCACCGCGCACACCCGCGGGTGCTCCGTCGGTGTCGTACGTCTCGCCGACCATCACGTCCAGGTCGAACTTCGCCGCCGGACGGTCGGTCGGGAGCAGTTCGACGTCGAGGCCGGGCAGCACCACGGTGGCTTCGGCGGTGTTGTGCATGGTGAGGACGACCTGGAAG
The DNA here is from genome assembly GCF_002154575.1 of Streptomyces bobili. GTDB lineage: Bacteria > Actinomycetota > Actinomycetes > Streptomycetales > Streptomycetaceae > Streptomyces > Streptomyces bobili. The sequence goes on along the minus strand of NZ_MUBA01000400.1, from coordinate 1,870 downwards.
AGCGGGTGCCGGGCCAGCGAACGGGTCGGCGCCAGCTCCTCCACCAGCCGCTCGAACGGCACATCCTGATGCTCGTACGCCTGCAGAACCGTCTCCCGCACCCGCTGCAGCAACTCGCCGAACGACGGATCACCGGAGAGGTCCGTGCGCACCACCAACGTGTTCACGAAACAGCCGACCAGCTCGTCCAGGGCCTCGTCCGTCCGCCCGGCGATCGCCGACCCGATCGGAATATCCGTCCCCGCACCCAGCCGGTGCAACGTCACCGCCAACGCCGCCTGCAACACCATGAACACCGTCACACCCTCGGCACGGGCTACTGCCAGCATCCGCGTGTGCAACTCCGCGGGCATCTCGAACGCGGCCGAGAACCCCCGGTGCGAGGCGATCACCGGACGGGGCCGGTCGAACGGAAGCCCCAACTCCTCCGGTACGCCCGCCAGCGCACCGCGCCAGTGCTCGACCTGCCGCGACATCCTGCTCTCTGGGTCCTCCTCGGACCCCAGCAGCTCACGCTGCCACAGGGCGTAGTCCGCGTACTGCACCGGCAGCGGATCCCACTCGGGCACTCGGCCCTCGTACCGCGCCGCGTACGCCATTGACATATCGCGTGCCAGGGGCGCAGTCGACCAGCCGTCACCCGCGATGTGGTGCACCACCAGTGCGAGTACGTGTTCCTCGGGACCGGTCTCGAAGAGCCACGCCTTCAACGGAACCTCGGTCTCGAGGTCGAAGGCGTACGCGGCGATCCGGGCTAGCTCGTCGGGCAGTTCGGCCGCGGCGAGCCGGTCGGTGGGCAGCTCCCAGGAGATTTCATCCATGCCGAGGACATGCTGGTACGGTTCGCCGTCCGCTACCCAGAAGACCGTGCGCAGGGACTCATGGCGCACCATCACGTCCCGCAGGGCGTCGGTCAGCGCCTGCCGGTCCAGTCGGCCGGCGAGGCGGACCACGATGGGGCTGTTGTAGGTCTGGCTCGGGCCCTCCAACTGGCCGATGAACCACAGCCGGCGCTGCCCGTACGACAGCGGCAGCCGCTCCGGCCGCTCCCTCCTCACGAGCGCGGCACGGGCCGAGTCCGCCCCGGCCGCCAACCTGGCGGCCACACCCGCCGGAGTCGGCGCGTCGAAGAGCGTCCTGATCTCCATTTCGACACCGAGCACCGTACGGATCCGGCTCACCAGCCGCGTCGCCAGCAGCGAGTGCCCACCCAGCTCGAAGAAGTCGTCATCGACCCCCACACTCGGCAGCCCCAGAATCTCCGCGAACGCACCGCACAGGATCTCCTCCCGAACGCCCGCCGGCCCCCGACTCGAACGAGCAGCCACACCCGCATAATCAGGAGCCGGAAGAGCCCCGCGGTCGAGCTTGCCGCTACCCGTCAACGGCAACGCCTCCAGCACCACCACCGCGGACGGCACCATATGGTCCGCCAGCCGCTCCCCCGCAAAACCACGCACCGACGCCACCAGCACGGCCGGATCGGTGTCCTCATCGTCAGCGACCACGTAAGCGATCAGCCGGACATCACCCGGAGCGTCCTCGCGGGCCACCACCGCCACCTGCGCCAACTGCGGATGAACCGACAGGGCGGTCTGGACTTCGCCCGGCTCGATCCGGAAACCACGGATCTTCACCTGGTCATCCGCACGCCCCGCAAACACCACCTGCCCCTCCGCCGTCCAGCGGGCCCGGTCACCCGTGCGATACATCCGCTCACCCGCACCACCGAACGGACACGCCACGAACCGCTCACCCGTCAGCCCCGGCTGACCCACATACCCCCGTGCCAGCTGCACGCCCGCGACATACAACTCACCCACCACACCCGGCGGCACCGGGCGCAGGAACCCGTCCAGGACATAGAAGC
>NZ_MUBA01000040.1 GCF_002154575.1 Streptomyces bobili | reverse complement strand
GTTCGCGGGAGGTGGGGAAGCGGATGTCATGGGTGTCGACCGCGATGACGCGGGCGGGGTCGCGGGCGGGGTTCGGGGACGCCATGCCGCATATTTATCAGACCACTTGCCGTCGCGGACATCCCCCGGACGGTAAAATGGCGCATTCAGTGCGCAGTGGTCGGACCACTTCTGGTGGAGGCCGCGCGCGCCCCGGCGACAGGAGAGGTGACGTGAACGAGTCCCCGCCCGCAGGGCCGCCCCCCGCCCCGAAGGGCACGGTGACGCAGCGGGCCATCGAGCGGATCAAGGCGATGATCGGCGAGGGCCTGCTGGAGCCCGGCCAGCGACTGCCGACCGAGCGCGATCTCGGGGTGCAACTGGGCATCTCGCGCAGCTCGGTGCGCGAGGCGGTCCGGGCCCTCACGGTCATGGGGGTGCTGGAGGCGCGGCACGGTTCGGGCATCTACGTGACTCAGCTCCAGGCGGGCGATCTGCTGGAGACGTTCGGCGTGGTGGCCGATCTCTCGCGGGGCCCGCGTCTGCTGGAGCTGCTGGAGGTGCGGCGCGTCCTGGAGTCGACGGCCGCCGCCCTGGCCGCCGCCCGCATCACCCCCGGGCAACTCGAAGCGGTGGGGGGCCACTTGGCGGCCATGAACGCCACGGACGACCCGGACGAGATCCTCGCCCATGACCTCGCCTTCCACCGCGAGATCGCGGCCGCCGCCGGCAACGAGACGATGGCGGCGATCCTGGAGGGTCTGTCCTCCCGCACCTTCCGCACCCGCGTCTGGCGGGGCTACCAGGAGGAGGGCGCCTACGCCCGCACCCGCCGGGAGCACGCCGCGATCCACCGCGCCCTGGCCGCCCGCGACCCCGAGGCGGCACGGGCGGCTGCCGGCGCGCACGTGGGCGAGGTCGAGCGGTGGCTCCGGGACCAGGGCGGGCCGTGAGGGCCTCTCGACGCGGCGCCGCCCGCGAGGCACAGTTCTCCGTACGTACTCGCGGGTAGCGCCCCGCACGCCCGCACACCGAGGAGCGCCTGTGACCGAGTGGGTCGGCCGTACCGCCGTGGAGATCGCCGCCGCCGTACGCGAGAAGCGGACCGAGCCCCGTGCCGTGGTGGCGGAGCATCTGGACCGGATCGCGCGGCTGGACGGCCGGATCGGGGCGTTCCGGGTGGTGCGGGCGCGGGCGGCGCTCGCGGAGGCCGACGAGGTGGCGGCCCGCGGCGACCGCGACCGGCTGCCCCTGGCGGGCGTCCCGGTGGCGGTCAAGGACAACCTCGCGGTGCGGGGCGAGTCGACCCGCGTCGGCTCGGCCGCGACCCCGGACGCCCCCGCGGGCGCGGACCATGTCACCGTGGCCCGGCTGCGCGCGGCCGGCGCGGTGGTGGTGGGCCTGACGAACGTGCCGGAGCTGTGCGTCTTCGGCACCACGGAGGGCGTGCACGGCACCGCCCGCAATCCGTGGGACACCTCGCGCACGGCGGGCGGTTCGTCCGGCGGCAGCGCGGCGGCGGTGGCCGCCGCGATGGTGCCGGTCGCCCTCGGCAACGACGGCATGGGCTCGCTGCGCATACCGGCGGCCAACTGCGGCCTGGTCACGGTCAAGCCGGGGCACGGTGTGGTCCCGGCGGGGATCGGCGACGGCGACTGGTTCGGGATGTCGGAGAACGGTCCGCTGGCGACGACGGTCGAGGACGCCCGCCTGATGCTGTCGGTCCTCGCGGACACCGAGGTCGCGGCGGAGCGGGAGTCCGGGGCGTTCAGGATCGCGGTCTCCGTGCGCAGCCCGCTGGCGGGGGTGACGGTGAGCGGGCCGTACGTGGCGGCGGCGCGCGAGGCGGCCGGGGCGCTGACACGGGCCGGGTATCAGGTGCGGCGGGCCGATCCGCCGTATCCGCTGTCGCTCGGCGTCACCTCGCTCGCGCACTGGACGGCCGGTACGGCGGTCGACGCGCGGTCGCTGGACGCGCGCCTGCTGACCCGCCGCACCCGTGTGCACGCGGCGCTGGGGCGGCGGTTCCTGACCGGGGTGCGCGGCGGCACGGCGCGCGAGGAGCTGCGCCGACGCCTGGAGCCGTTCTTCGCGGAGTACGACGTGCTGCTCACGCCGGCGCTGGCGCGGCGCTCTCCGAGGTCGGCGCCGTGGCACGAGCGGGGTTGGCTGCGCAATGTGCTGGCGAACACCAACTACTCGCCGCTGACGCCGCCGTGGAACCTGACCGGCTGGCCGGCGATGGCGGTCCCGGTGGGCACGCTGCCGTCGGGTGCTCCGACCGCCGTGCAACTGGTGGGACTGCCCGGCTCGGAGGCCCTGCTGCTGCGGGTGGCCGGGCGGTTGGAGGAGCTGCGGCCCTGGCGGCGGACGGCGCCGCTCGACTGAGGAGCGGCCGGGGCCGGCGGGGGCCTGCTGTCGCGGGATCCTGTGTCGCATGGGCGTGCCGTTCGCACGCCCATGCGCTCGGCTTCAGTCGACGCTGGGCAGGATGTGGGGTTCGTTGAGGTCTTCCTCGTAGCCCGCCAGTCGGATGGGGGCGGAGCGTGCCCACACGTCGAGGCTGCCGATCTCCCCGGGCCGGCGGCCCGCACGCTCGGTGCGTTCCTTGGGGCGTTGTTCGCGATCCGTCTTCTCCGGTGTCACCGCGCACTCCTTATGTGTCGGTCACCCTCGGGGCGTGCCGGTCGGTCTGCGGATCCGGCGCCTGGCGCTCCCTCGGGTCTGGCTCAAGGGCAGTTCTGACGCGGTGGCGCCGGCAAACTCCTCAAGGAGCAGGCCGCTGTGAACCGGCTGTCCCATGACGGACGGTGGGTGTGGGGTGGCACTCCGTCCTGCTGTCCGTCGGCTACAGAGTAACCAGATGAGCGGGATACCGCTCGATCGGGCTGAAAATTTGGGGTAACCATGGCAAGTCACCCACATGTCCCCGCAGATGATTCAACGCCTTCGCCCCGGTAAGCACCCTTTGACCTTCACCCGTACGGCGTACACGGGCGCACAGGCGTCGGTTCACCGTCGACCAGTTCAGGTCCCGTTGGCCCGGCCGCAAGGTCGCCATGCTCTGCTGGCGTACCGCTACGGCTGTCTCGCGGGAGGACTGACGCATGGAGCTGCGCAGCGTCGAGGAGCTGATGGACCTGCTCCGCACGGGGCGGGGGGTGTGGGACACGCCGGCCACCGGGGCGCACGAAGCGCGTGGGGCCGGCGTGTCCCACAC
>NZ_MUBA01000004.1 GCF_002154575.1 Streptomyces bobili | reverse complement strand
GGGGCCCGGCACCGTTCCGCAGCCCCGTGTCGGCGGTGCGGTGCCGGGCCCCTTTCCGTGAGCTCCACTCTTCCGTTCACGCAGGCCGGCCCCCATCCGCGCGCGTACTCATCTCGGCGGCTAGGTACGGCTACTCAGGCCTGGGTGCCCGCCCCCAGAAGGCGGCGCGGCCGTCCGGCGGTCTGACGGAGTCACTGTCGGTGGCGGCCGATAAAGTCGCCGGCATGGCACGGATTGCGGTGATCGGCGCCGGGATGGGCGCGCTGGCGGCTGCCGCCCGGCTGGCCGTCGCGGGCCACCGGGTGACGGTGTACGAGCGTACGGAGACGTACGGCGGTGCGGTGCGCCGTTTCGAGCGGGACGGGTTCTCCTTCGACACGGGGCCCGGTCTGCTGACCCTGCCCGCGGTCTGGCGCGATCTGTTCGTCAAGACCGGCAAGGAGCCGCTGGAGGCCTGTGCCGAGCTGGTCCAGGTGGACCCGTCGGCCCGGCATGTGTTCGCGGACGGCACCGAGGCCGCCCTGCCGAACGCGTCGCGCGCGGGTGTCGTCTCCGCCCTGGACGAGGCACTGGGCGCGGGCGCCGGCGGTCGCTGGGGCGACTTCCTGGTCCGGGCCCGCGAGGCCTGGGACCGCACCCGCCGCCCGCTCCTGGAGGAGCCGCTGTGGCCGAACTGGTCGGTGCTGGCCGACCGCGAGCCCTATCCGTCGGTGCCGCACAAGCGCCTGCTGCGCACCCGCCGGGCGGGCACGCTCGCCGAGGTCGGCGCCTGGGAGCTGCGCGACCCACGGCTCGCCGCCCTGCTGGAGAGCCACGCGCTGGCGTACGGCCTCGATCCGCGGGTCACTCCGGCGAGCGCGGCCGTCCTGCCGTACATGGAGCACGCCTTCGGCATGTGGTCCGTGCGCGGCGGTGTGCGCGAGCTGGCGCGCGCGGTGTACGAGAGATGCCTGGCCCGCCGGGTCGCGTTCGTGTTCGGTGCCGAGGTCACCCGGATCGTGGAGAAGGACGGCCGCGCGGCGGGCGTGGAGCTGGGCGACGGCAGCGTGGTGGAGGCGGACTTCGTGGTGGCGCCGGGGGCGGGCGCCGCGGGTGTCCCGCCGCGCGGTCAGGGCGAGGTCGGGCCGCAGCGGGGCCTGCCGAGCCGGCTGACCGTGCTGCTCGCGCTGCGCGGCGGCCGGCCGGAGGGCACCGCGCACCGGACGATCGTGCACACGGGGGACCGCGAGGGCGAGTTGACGGCCCTGTTCGGTACGGCGCCGGCGCCGGCCGCCGCTCCGACGGTCACGGTGCTGCGGCCCGGCGACCCCGCCCTGGTGCCGGACGCCGCCCATGAGGCGGTCACCCTGAGTGTCGTGGTCCCGGCCGGGGCCGAGCCGGGGACCGACCTGGTGGAGGCGGTGCTCTCCGTCGCCGAGCGTGCCCTGCCGGGCCTGCGGGACCGGGTCCTGTGGCGCGAGCTGCGCACTCCGGCGGACATCGCCGGGGAGACCGGGGTGGAGGGGGGTTCCGTCCCGGCTCCGGCGCTTGCGGCGGCCGGGGGCCGGCTGTTGCACCCGGCCAACTCCACCGCCCTGCCGGGCCTGTTCACGATGGGCGGCTGGGCGCACCCAGGCGGCGGGCTGCCCCATGCGGGGATGTCGGGCGCGCTGGTGGCCGGACTCGTCGTGGAGGGGCCCCGGTTCCGGGGCTCGCAGTGAGTCCCGTCCACCGCCCGCGCCGCCCGTCGGGGTGGCAGGGGCGGTCGTGAGCGTCCGTCAGAAGCGGTACTGCTCGTCGTAGCCGTTCCCCTGCTGCTGCCCGTCGCCCTGGTAGGGGTAGGGCTGCTCGGGCGGGAGTTCGCCGCCGAGGGGGTCGTCGGTGCTGCGCTGCTGCGGGACCCAGACACCGCCGGCCGGCGTTCCGTCGTATCCGCCGGTGCCGTACTGCTCCTGGCCGTAGCCCTGCTGGTACTGCTGCTGGTCGTACCCGGCGTCGTAGGTGCCGCCGCCGTAGGTCTGGGTGCCGATGTAGGGGTCGGAGTAGGCCGCGTACTGCTGCTGGCCCGAGGCGTCGTAGCCGTACTGCTGCTGGCCGTAGCCGTCGTAGCCGTACCCCTGGTCGGCGCCCTGGGCGGCCGTCGCGTACTGGTCCTGGGGCTGGGCGGCGGAGGCGTAGGCGGCGTCGGTGTACACGCCGTAGGAGCCGGTGTCGTCGGGCAGCGGCTGCGGCTCGTAGACGGAGGTGGTCTCGGCTGCCGTGGGCTCGGCGGTGCGGGCGGGGGTGAAGACGTCGTCGCGGTCGTAGTCCTCGTCGTAGTCGCCCTTGTCCCGGCCGTAGGCGACGGAGTCGCCGCCGAAGGGTGTGCCCGCGTCCTGCCCGTACCCGTCGGAACCGCCGTCGGCCGCTTCCAGGCCGGAGACCTCGAGCGAGGGGTCCTGGTGCTCGCCCTTGCCGCGGCGGCGCTTGGTGGGGGTGCCCTCGGTGCCGGGGCGGCTGACCGCCCAGCCCTCGGCGAAGCCGCGGCGGAAGGACAGAGTGACGTACGTCTGGCCGATGGCGAAGGCGGCCGCGCCCACACCGATGACGATGACGGACGGGATCAGGACACCGACCACGACACCGAGGAAGCCGCCGAAGGCGAGCAGCCGGTAGCGCAGCCGTGCCTTGTACTGCAGCAGCACCTCACCCAGCAGCCATAGCGCGACGATGCCGAACGCGATGTAGAGGACCGTCCAGCCCATGTACGCCCCTCTCCAGTGGCCGCTACGCAGTGTGTCGTAAGTCGGTGCGACCGGTCTAGGCCTGCGGTGGGTGGTGCAGGCCCAGGTTCTCGTAGATTTCCAGCGTCGCCGTGGAGTTGTTGAGCGTGATGAAGTGCAGTCCGGGCACTCCCTCGGCGAGCAGCCGAGCGCAGAACTCCGTGGCGAAGTCGATGCCAATGGAGCGTACAGCGGCCGGATCGTCTTTGGCTGTGAGGATCCGCTCTTTCAGGGCCGCCGGGAAGTGGGCGTTGCTGAGCTGGGGAAGCCTCTCCAGCATCTTCACACTCGTCACCGGCAGGACCTCGGGGATCACCGGGGTCGCGCAGCCGGCCGCCGACACCCGGTCGCGCAGGCGCAGGTAGGACTCGGGGTCGAAGAACATCTGCGTGATCGCGTAGTCGGCGCCGGCCCGGCACTTGTCGACGAAGCGCGCGACGTCCGTGTCCCAGTCGCTGGAGCGCGGGTGCATCTCGGGGAAGGCGGCGACGCCGACGCAGAAGTCGCCCGACTCCTTGATCAGCTCGACGAGTTCGGCTGCGTAGGTGAGGCCCTGGGGGTGCGGCACCCACTCGCCCATGGGGTCACCGGGCGGGTCTCCGCGCACGGCGAGCATGTTGCGGATCCCGGCGTCGGCGTACTGGCCGATGATGTTGCGCAGTTCGGCGATGGAGTGGTCCACGGCCGTGAGGTGCGCGACCGGGGTCAGGGTGGTGTCGACGACGATCTGCTGCGTCTCCTTGACCGTGGTCGCCCGGGTGGTGCCGCCGGCACCGTAGGTGACGGAGACGAAGTCGGGGGCCACCGCCTCGACCCGCCGGAGCGCGTTCCACAGGCTCCGCTCACCCTGGGAGGTCTTCGGCGCGTAGAACTCGAACGAGTACGTCGTCTTGCCGGTGGCCAGGATGTCACGCACGGTACGCGCGCGGTCGGTCCTGGTGGATGCGGTTCCGAGGGCCATACCCGCAGGTTAGCCAGGGGTGGGGCCTCCCCTCACCAGATCTCGGATATTTGCCCGAATTGTCTACTTGTTGTCCATCCCTTGGACAGGCTGCCGAAAGGAGCCGAAAGGAGCAGGAGCCCCGGAGGGAAGGACAGGGGACCGCCGCAGCGGAGGGCCCGCCCGGCGGCGGCCGGCTCAGATCGCGCGCAGCCGCTCGGCGAACTCCGCCGCCGCGGCGCCCGGATCGTCGGCCTCCGTGATCGCCCGGACGACCACGACCCGGCGGGCGCCCGCCTCGAGCACCTCGTCGAGGTTGCCGAGGTCGATGCCGCCGATCGCGAACCAGGGGCGCTCGGTGCCCGTCGCCGCCGTGTGCCGGACCAGGCCGAGGCCGGGGGCCGGGCGGCC
>NZ_MUBA01000399.1 GCF_002154575.1 Streptomyces bobili | reverse complement strand
TCGGCCTGAACGGCCTCGTCCTCAAACGCCGGACAGGCTCCTGGGGATGGTCACTGGGGGACGTGCTCCGGCTCCGGGACCCGGCGGCGGCGGCGCCTCTTGAGGAGGGCCCAGGGGCCACGGGGGCCTGTAGGCAGCGCCGCCGCGACCTCCGTGCCTGCCTCCGACGCCGCCTCGGCCGCCGCACGGGCCACCGGGAGGAAGCCCTCGCGGCGGGAGACGTCGGGGCGCTCCTCCTCCGCCGGCCACAGGCCCAGCGTCGCGCACACCGTCGGCAGGACGGCCATCGCGGCCGTGGCGTAGCCCTCCGCCGAGGGGTGGTAGTGGTCGGGGCCGAACAGTTCGCGCGGGTTCGCCTCGAACTCGGGGCCCAGCAGGTCGCCCAGCGACACGGTGCGGCCGCCCTGCTCGACGACGCCGATCGTCTGAGCGGCCGCCAGCTGGCGGGAGGCCCGTCTGGCGAGCCACCGCAGGGGCTGTCCGACGGGCTCGATGGTGCCGAGGTCGGGACAGGTGCCGACGACCACTTCCGCGCCGGCCGTGCGCAGCCGCCGTACCGCCGCCGCGAGGTGACGCACCGAGAGGGTCGGGGGCATGCGGTGGGTGACGTCGTTCGCGCCGATCATGATCACGCAGACGTCGGGCACCGGGGCCGCGCCGCCCACGACGAGCGCGACCTGCCGGTCGAGGTCGTCGGAGCGGGCACCGGGCAGTGCCACGTTGCGCAGCTGGACCGGCCGTTCGGCGACCGCCGCGAGCCCCGAGGCCAGCAGCGCGCCGGGGGTCTGCCCGGCCCGGTGGACGCCCTGGCCCGCCGCCGTGGAGTCGCCCAGCAGCGTCAGGTACAGCGGTTCCGCTCCGGGACCGGGGGTGTCGTAGGCGCGGCCGTAGAGGCCGTCCGCCTGGGGGACGTGCGGGTGTGTGCCGTTGCCGACCTGGCGCCGGGCCAGCCGCATCTCCGTCAGGACCAGCCCGACGGCCGCCGCTCCGGCCAGACCGATGCCGCCGCCGCCGTAGGCCGCCCCGGCCGCGATGCGCCGGGCCACTCGTGCCCTGGACATGCTCGTCATGCCTCGCCGCCACCTCCTCCGTGTCCGTACATCCACTCCTTGCCCCGTACGGACGGTCGGCCAATCTCAACAGGGAGTGAACGTCACGGCCGGGGTCGTAGGCTGGCGTGACCACTACGACCACTGTTTTTGCAAGCAACCGGAGACAACGGTGCAATTCCACGACTCGATGATCAGCCTCGTCGGCAACACCCCGCTGGTGAAGCTCAACAGCGTGACCAAGGGCATCCGGGCGACCGTCCTGGCCAAGGTGGAGTACTTCAACCCGGGCGGTTCCGTGAAGGACCGCATCGCCCTGCGCATGATCGAGGCGGCGGAGGAGAGCGGCGCGCTCAAGCCCGGTGGCACGATCGTCGAGCCCACCAGCGGAAACACCGGTGTCGGGCTGGCCATCGTGGCGCAGCAGAAGGGGTACAAGTGCATCTTCGTGTGCCCCGACAAGGTGAGCACCGACAAGATCAACGTGCTGCGGGCGTACGGCGCCGAGGTCGTCGTCTGCCCGACCGCCGTGGACCCCGAGCACCCGGACTCCTACTACAACGTCTCCGACCGGCTGGTCCGTGAGACGCCCGGCGCGTGGAAGCCCGACCAGTACTCCAACCCCCACAACCCGCTCTCGCACTATCACTCCACCGGCCCCGAGCTGTGGGAGCAGACGGACGGGCGGATCACCCACTTCGTCACGGGCGTGGGCACGGGCGGCACCATCTCCGGGACCGGCCGCTACCTGAAGGACGCCAGCGAGGGCCGCGTCCAGGTCGTCGGCGCCGACCCCGAGGGGTCCGTGTACTCCGGCGGCTCCGGGCGGCCGTACCTCGTCGAGGGTGTCGGTGAGGACTTCTGGCCGACCGCCTACGACCGGACCGTCGCCGACGAGATCGTCGCCGTGTCCGACAAGGACTCCTTCCAGATGACCCGCCGGCTGGCCAAGGAGGAGGGGCTGCTCGTGGGCGGCTCCTGCGGCATGGCCGTCGTCGCCGCGCTGCGGGTCGCCGAGCGGCTCGGCCCCGACGACGTCGTCGTCGTACTGCTGCCGGACAGCGGCCGCGGCTACCTCAGCAAGATCTTCAACGACGAGTGGATGGCCGACTACGGCTTCCTGGAGGACGAGGGCCCCAGTGCCCGCGTCGCCGACGTCCTCAACGACAAGCAGCACGGCGCCATGCCGTCCCTCGTCCACATGCACCCCGAGGAGACCGTCGGCCAGGCCATCGAGGTCCTGCGCGAGTACGGCGTCTCGCAGATGCCCGTCGTCAAGCCGGGCGCCGGTCACCCCGACGTGATGGCCGCCGAGGTCGTGGGCTCCGTCGTGGAACGCGAGCTGCTGGACGCCCTGTTCAGCAAGCGGGCCTCGCTGGAGGACCCGCTGGAGAAGCACATGTCCGCCCCGCTGCCGCAGGTCGGCTCCGGTGAGCCGGTCGGCGACCTGATGTCCGTGCTGGGTACGGCGGACGCGGCGATCGTGCTCATCGAGGGCAAGCCGACCGGTGTGGTCAGCCGGCAGGACCTGCTGGCCTTCCTGGCCAAGGGCGGCGCGAAGTAGGTTCCGGCGTCCGGGGGCGGAACACCGGGGAAACCTGCGGTGAACCGCCCTCACCGGCGGCGGACTTCCGTTCGCCCACCGAAAGGGTGGACTTCGCGGAAGTGGTACGAGGGCGTCACGTCCGCGCAGCACACGCTTAACACGCGTCCGGCATATTTATGGATGTCGGCAGGGCGGGAGCGGCTCCCCGCCCCACCGGCACCGAAACGGCGTCACGGACCTCCGGAGCGGCTCCCGGACCTCCACCGACGCCATGGACGCGAAAGCCTGGCCTGACCCGGCTCGCGTCCCTCGCGGGGACCGCCGTCGTCCCGCCCCCCGGTAACGGGGGTGCGGCGGTCCCCGCGACATAACTCTTTCCGGGCGCGGCTCGCCCCCCGGCCCCCGGTCGCCCGCAAGGGTCCGGTCACCTCAGGTGCCTCAGGGGTGCTGCCTCAGCGGCGTTCCGCCGCCACGGGCGACGTCCAGCTCCCCAGCAGCGCCAGCCGCTCCGCCGTCTCCGAGCCCGGCTCCGGGGTGTAGACCAGCAGCGTCTGCTCCGGGTCGGCGGTGACCGCCAGCGTCTCGTACGGGAAGGTGAGCAGACCGGCGACGGGGTGCCGGACCCGCTTCACACCGTAGGCGCACTCCGCGACCGGGTGGTCCGCCCACAGTCGGCGGAAGTCCTCGCTCTTCAGGGAGAGTTCGCCGACCAGCGAGGTGAGTGCGCGGTCGTCGGCGTGCCGGCCGGCCAGCACCCGAAGGTGGGCGACGCACTGCACGGCGACCGCGTGCCACTCGGGGTAGAAGTCGCTCGCGGTGGGGTCGAGGAAGAGATGCCGGGGGACGTTGCGCTCCTCGGGGGGCGTCCGCGCGTAGTGGAACACCGCGTCGGCGAGCGCGTTCCACGCCAGGACGTCCATCCGGTGATTGATGACGGCCGCCGGGGCACGGTCCATGCCGTCGAGCAGGGTCTGGACACCGGGACGGACCGCGGGCGCGGGCGTGGCCGTGCGGCCACGCGGCCTGCGGGGGCGGGCCAGCGCGCGCAGATGGGCGTGCTCGGTCTCGTCCAGGCGCAGCACGCGCGCGATGGCGTCCAGGACGGCGTCGCTGACGCTCGGACCCCGGCCCTGTTCGACGCGGATGTAGTAGTCGACGCTCACTCCGGCGAGCTGCGCCACCTCCTCGCGGCGCAGACCCGGCACGCGGCGCCGCCCGTGCGAGGGCAGGCCGACCTCCTCGGGCCGGATGCGGGCACGGCGCGAGCGTAGAAAATCTCCCAGGTCCCCGTCCATGAGTTCGATCCTAGGCGAGAGGCCGGATCCGAACCTGGTTCTGTCAGACCCAGGAAAAGCGCATCCCTGGGTAGCCGTGGCGCGGGCGGCCAGTGTGGTGGGTGCCGCCGGGGAGACGCCCCGGCCGAGCAGTTCGAGGAGCACCTCATGTCGTACGAGAACCTGGCCGGCCGTACCGCCGTCGTCACCGGTGCCACCAGCGGCATCGGCGAGGCCACCGCCGTCCTGCTCGCCGCGCACGGCGCCCGGGTCGCGCTGGTCGCCCGGCGCGGGGAGCGGCTGGACGCGCTCGCCGGGAAGATCCGTGCCGACGGGGGCGAGGCCCTCGCCGTGGTCGCCGACGTCACCGACCAGACGTCGGTGGACGAGGCCGCCGCCCGCGTCCGGGACGCCTACGGCCGCGTCGGCCTGGTCGTCAACAACGCCGGCGTCATGCTGCCCCACCCCGTCGCCGACGGCCGGGCCGACGAATGGCAGCGGATGCTCGACACCAACGTGACCGGCGTCCTGCGGGTGATCCGCGCCTTCACCGCCGACCTGACCGACACCGCCGCCGAGGGCGGCACCGCCGATCTGGTCAACGTGTCGTCCATCGCCGCCCACGTGGCGTTCCCCGACTACGCCGTGTACGGCGCCACCAAGGCCGCCGTCACCTACCTCTCGCAGGCCCTGCGCACCGAGTTCGGCCCGCGCGACGTCCGGGTCACCAACATCGAGCCGGGGCTCACCGAGACCGAACTGCTCACGCACGTCGACACCGACCTGGCCGGCCTGGTGCGCGGAATGCTGGAGTCCGTCGGCGCCCTGTCGGCGCAGGAACTGGCCGACGTCGTCGCCTACGCCACCAGCCGGCCCCGGCACGTCAACCTGCGCCAGATCATGGTGCTGCCGACCCGGCAGGCCTGAGAGCAGCCGGTGAGCCGGGCCGGCCGGCGGTCAGCCCTCCCAGTCGCTGTTCTCGGAGGAGCCGCGCCGCCTGCCGAACAGGCCCGGGTTGATCCGGGCCGCCTGGACGACGTTGATGCCGACGATGCCCAGCCAGGACACGATCAGGCCCGGCAGATGCGCCACGCCCGCGCCGATCGCGGACAGCGGGACCGCCAGCACCAGCGAGACGATCCCGAAGCCGAAGCGCTCCCCCCAGGAGTCGGTGGCCCCCGACGAGCGGCCGTCGCGGGCCGACACCATCTGCTGCTCGGCGTACTGCCGGCGCACCCGGCGCTCGACGGCGCCGTCGATGCGCTGGTCGACCTTCTCCAGGAACGAGTCCACCAGCGCGGACTCGTACTCCTCGCCCAGTTCCCTGCGGGCCTGCAAAGTGGCGTCGAGTTCCTTCTTCAGCTCGGTGTCCCGCGCGTCCATGGTGGTCTCCCGTCCCGTCATGGAGTCCACGGTAGGCAGCGGACCCGGCGCGGGCACTGGGGTTAGCCCCCCTGTTGGTACGGGGGTCCGCCGACCGCCGTCCGGCCGACCTGAGGACGGCGGCGTAGAGGTGGCCGAGGACCTGGTTCTCGGTGAGGTTGGCGGTGCCGATGGTGATGCCGCCCTTGCTGGAGCCGCCGCCCGCGGCGGACGTGCCGCCGTTGCGAGTTGTCCCTTGCCCGGCTGTATATCCTCATGCAGAGTTCTCGGTGTGTGAATAGCTTGTCAACGGGTTGATGTTGATCCGAGGTGACGGATGACCGGTGGGCAAGATCGAGTGTCCGGATCTAGGGAGTTTGGGGTCATATGTCATCTCGGATCGTGGACGCGACGGAAGCCGCGACCGACGGAGCCTCCGCCCCCGTCGTCCTTGACGGCCGCGGCCTCGGCGTCGCGGACGTCGTACGGCTCGCCGACGGAGTCGCCCCGCCGGTCCCCGCGCCCGACGCGGTGCGGCGGATGACGGACAGCTGGGACGCCGCCCGGCAGATCGCCGCCACCGGCCGCGTCTACGGCCGCTCCACCGGCGTCGGCGCCAACCGGAACGAGGACGTGCCCACCGAGGCGGCCGCCGGACACGGCCTGCGCCTGCTGCGCAGCCACGCCGGCGCCATCGGCGAGGAACTGCCCGCCCGGCAGGTGCGGGCCATGCTCGCCGTACGCGCCAACCAACTCCTCGCCGGCGGCGCCGGACTGCGGCCGACCGTCGTCACCGCCCTGTGCGAGGCACTGGAGAGCGGCGCCCACCCCGTCGTCAACGAGTTCGGCTCGGTCGGCACCGGGGACCTCGCCGCCCTCGCGCAGCTCGGCCTCGCCCTGGTCGGCGAACACCCCTGGCGCGGCACCGGCGCCCCGCGGCCCCAGCCCCTCGACAACAACGACGCCCTCGCGCTCATCAGCAGCAACGCCCTCACCCTCGGCCAGTCCGCCCTCGCCCTGCACGAGCTGCGCGGTCTCATCGCCGCCACCCAGGTCGTCGCCGCCCTCTCCCTGCTCGCCGTCGACGGCTCCCACGAGGCGTACGCCGCCCCCGTCCACCTGGCCCGGCCGCACCGCGGCTCCGCCGAGGTCGCCCGCCGTATGCGAGCGCTGATCGGCGCCGACGAACGGCCCACCCCGCCCCTCGGACGCATCCAGGACCCCTACGGCTTCCGCTGCCTGCCCCAGATCCACGGCCCGGCCCACG
This sequence comes from Streptomyces bobili, assembly GCF_002154575.1. GTDB lineage: Bacteria > Actinomycetota > Actinomycetes > Streptomycetales > Streptomycetaceae > Streptomyces > Streptomyces bobili. The sequence goes on along the minus strand of NZ_MUBA01000399.1, from coordinate 2,586 downwards.
ACGCCGCCGACGCCCTGGAGGAGGTGCTCACCATCGAGATCAACGCCGCCGCCGAGAACCCCCTCATCTCCGCCCAGGACCTCACCGCCTACCACCACGGCGGCTTCTACCAGGCCCAACTCGCCCTCGCGCTGGACCACTTCCGGCTCGCGGTGACCCAGGTGGCGCGCCTGTCCACCTCCCGGCTGTCCACACTGAACGAGCCCGCCTACACCCGGCTGCGCCCCTTCCTCGCCGACCCCGAGCCCGCATCCTCCGGCGTGATGATCCTGGAATACGCCGCCGGCGCCGCCCTCGGTGACCTGCGGGCCTTCTCCGCCCCCGCGTCCCTCGGCCACGCTGTACTCTCCCGAGGCGTCGAGGAGCAGGCCAGCTTCGCCTCGCTCGCCGCCCGGCAGACACTGCGGGTCTGCGGCGCGTACCGTCTCGTCGTCGGCTGTGAACTCGTCGCCGCCGTACGGGCGCTGCACCAGCGGGACCTGAGGCCCGAACCGGGGCTTCTGGTGAGCCGGGCGCTGGAGCTGGCCGAGTCGGTGCTCGACGAGGACCAGGCCGACCGGCCGCTCACGGACGACGTGACGGCGGCGGCCCGGCTGCTGGACCGGTTCACGGACATCTGGAGGGGGAGCGGGGCATGAGCGCGGACAGGGACGCGGGTGTGGACGTGGGTGCGACGTCAGGCGCGGGGCACGGGACCGGGGGGCCCGCCGACAGTCCCGCCAACCGGCTCCAGGCACTCTTCGAAGGACACCGGCTGACGCCCACCCAGCGGCGCATCGCCCACAGCATGGTGCGCCGCGCCGCCGACGTGCCCTTCCTGTCCAGCGTCGAACTGGCCGAACTGGCCGGGGTCAGCCAGCCCTCCGTCACCCGCTTCGCGGTCGCCCTCGGCTTCGACGGCTACCCCGCCCTGCGCCGGCACCTGCGCGAGGTCGCGCCCGCCGAACAGAGCGCGGGCTCGGCGTCGTACAACGAGTACCAGCAGGCCGTCGAGGCCGAGATCGAGAACCTCCGGCACCTCGCCGAGGTGCTCGCCGACCCGCGGCCGGTGCAGAAGGCGGGACGGCTGCTCGCGGCCTCCCGGCCGCTGGCGGTCCTCGGGCTGCGGGCCGCCGCCTCCCAGGCGTACGGATTCGCCTACTTCGCCGCCAAGGTCCACCCGGACGTCCGGCTGCTGCACGAGGGCGGCACGATGATCCACGACCGGATCGACGCGGCCGTCCGCGCTGGCGCCTCCACGCTGCTGTGCTTCGCGCTGCCCCGCCACCCGCGCGAGGTCGTCGACACCCTCGCCTACGCCAAGGAGGCCGGCCTGACCGTCGTGACGGTCGCCGACTCCGCCTTCGCGCCGGTCGCCAAGGTCTCCGACCTGCTGCTGCCGGCCGCCGTCGGCACCGGCCTCGCCTTCGACACCGCGTGCGCGCCGATGCTGCTCGGCCGGGTGCTGCTGGAGGCCATGTGCGACGACCTGCCCGACGCGCAGGCCCGGCTGGAGGAGTTCGACGCGAGGGCCGCGGTGCGGGGCCTGTTCGTGGAATGAGCCCACGTTCTCGGGGCTTTTCGTGCCGTTCTCATTGTCGTCTCACGTTCACTCGCTAATCTGCTCGATCGGAAAAGGATGCGAGTCATCCAGACGACGAGGAGGCGGAACGTGGCACGCGGAGGTCAGGGACTGGCTCGGGTGGCCGTCGTCGTACGGGCCGGGGCCGCGCCGTTGTGGTGGTGCGGAGTGGTCGCGGCCGGTGTCGGCGTACTGCCGTCCGGGTTCACGGGACGGCGGATCGGGGTGATGGCGGGGGCCGCGCTCTTCATCGTGGCGGCGGCCGTGGTGGCACTCGTGCGGCGCAAGCGGTACAGCGCGCTCGCCCGTGCCGCCGTCCGCGCGAGCAAGCACGATGTGCTCCAGGACCGCTCGGTGGCGGTGCGCAACTGGCGCCGCGGTCACCGCTGGTGGCTGCTGCTCGCCTTCGCCGCCGCGCTGGGCAGCGCGTTCGCCGTGCCCGCCGCGGCCGGTCTGCTGCTCGCCGGGTGCGGTACGGGGCTGCGGCTGAAGGCCTCCTGGCTCGGGCGGCTGGAACGGGCCGAGGACGCGCTGCTGTGGGTGCGCGTCGACTGGCTCGCCGGGAACGGCGGCCGGCCGGCCGGCAAGGCGGTCAAGTCGTACCGCAGCACGGGCATCGCGGCGGGCGACGCGGCTCCGGGCGGAGCGCGCCGCCGCACCGCGGCACTCGTGTAGTTCTCGTTCAGGGTCCGGAGGACCTGGTGGGTCCCCGGTGGGTCACACCTCCAGGTCCTCCTCGATCCGCTTCAACTGGTGGCGGGCCATCGCCAGGTTGGCCCGCTTGGCGTCCAGGACCAGGTAGAGGAAGAGACCGTTGCCACCGCGCCCGCCGATCAGGCGGATCAGGTGGTACTGGTCGGACAGCGTGATCAGGATGTCCTCGATCTGGGCCTTCAGCCCGAGGTGCTCCATCGTGCGCATCTTGGAGCGCACCACATCGGTGTTGCCCGCGGCGGCGACGTTCAGGTCGAACGTCTTGCTGCCGCCGAGCGTGCCCAGCGCCATGCCGCTGGTGTAGTCGACGA
>NZ_MUBA01000398.1 GCF_002154575.1 Streptomyces bobili | reverse complement strand
GCCTCACCGATCCCCTACCCCGGCTCTGCCCCTCATGCGGCACCGAGATGGATCCGCTGCTGACCATCGCCTCGGGCGAATGGAACTCCAACTATCCCGACTGGATTCCCGACGAGGACCGAGCCCGCTCTCTGTCATCCACCACCCATGCCGAACCGCACAACCCGACCATGCTCGACCTCGCCCGAGGCTACGATATGCAGCTGCACGTCTGCCCGGTATCCCCGGACCATCCGCACGTCGAGCTGATCCAGTGAGCCGTTCCCCAGTCAGCGGCTGCGCCGCCGTCTGCCGGACTTCGGCGGCGGCCGCCAGCTCCAGTTCCAGCGGGTGATGCTCTGGCGTCGGCGATCTCCAGCCGACCCGCCAGGTAATCCGTGAGCTCCACCGGTACCTCGCACGAGTCCAGTAGGAACCGCGCGAGGTGAATGCCTGTCAGTTCAGGCGTCCGCCGCTGGCCGCGGAGGTCGACGAACGCGGACGCACCACGGTCGTGATCGACGAGTCGCACCTGCTGGACCACCAGGAGTTGATGAGGACGATGACCACCAGGCCGCCCACCATGAACACTGTTTCCCGCCGGGGCGATCTTCCTGTTGTGCGCGCACGGCGGAACTCACGCCGGATTCATCCGGAGTCACAGCTCCCGCCTCGTGGCGGTGTCCGTGTCGTCGGCCGGTGCGGGAGAGCTCAGTCGGAGGCGAGTTTGCTCGGGGTAGCCGTGACCGGCCCTTCGGCCTTGAGCTTTCGAATCAAGGCCTTCTTCGTCCGGTGGGCGACAACGAACTGGTCGTAGCTCTGAGCGAAAGCGCGCACGGCGCCGTCTCGTTCGGCCAGCGCAGCCAGGTCCCCCAGGAGACGGACGACTTCGGGGTAGTGGCGGGTGCCTCGGATGGAAAGGAGTTCCGCGACGCGCGCCCATGCGGCTTCGGGATCGTGCTGCAGTTCGGCCACACGCTGGTCCCGGGCGAAAACCCGTAAGGGGCATGAGCAACGCCGCAAGGCCCTTCAGGAAGAGAAGGAAGCCGAAGCCAGGAAGCGCGCAGAACGTGAGGCGCAGCGCGCCCGGGACCAGCGTGTGGCCGAACTGCAGCAC
>NZ_MUBA01000397.1 GCF_002154575.1 Streptomyces bobili | reverse complement strand
CCCCCGTCACCGACCTGCTCGACACCTCCCTCGGGTCCGGCGGGGACCGGATCGGCGCCGACCGGGCCAGACGCCTGGGCGCCGCCGCCGCGGAGGCCCTCACCGAGGTCACCAAGGCCGCCGCCCCGACCGGGACACCGCCCAGCTCCGGCAGCAGGTCCTCCAGGGCCGGCAGGGACAGGCTGTCCACCAGGGACATGACCATGTCGGTGAGGCCGTTCACCAGGCTCGTGGCCGACGAGAGGATCTGGCCGACGTCACCGGAGGTGGCCGCCGCGAGCAGGGCGTCGACCTGTTTCTGCACGTCGGCGAGCACGTCGTCCGTGACGTCGGCGGCCCGGTTCTGCGCCCTGGTGCCGGCGCTGGGCGGTGTCCCGGTCGGGGCGGCGGCCTTGGTGACCTCGGTGAGGGCCTCCTCGGCGGCGGCGCCCAGGCGTCTGGCCCGGTCGGCGCCGATCCGGTCCCCGCCGGACCCGAGGGAGGTGTCGAGCAGGTCGGTGACGGGGGTGAGCACCGGCTGGACCTCGTCCAGCACCCTGGCACGGGCGAGGAGCGCGTCCGCGCCGGTGAGGGGCGCGCTCGGCACCGCATGGGTGCGCTCGCGCGTCGCTTCGCCGTCGGCGGCCAGGGCGGTGGGAGCGGCGATGCCGAGAACGAGGGTGGCGCAGAGGGCGGTGAGAGCGGTACGCCGAACGGGCAGACCACGCATGGAGGTTCCTTTCGATATGCGTCAGGACGCAGCTCCAGCGTGAGAGGGTGCCTCACCCTCCGCAACACGAAGATCGCACTCAGCGACTGCCTCGCGGGGTGCATCGCCCCTGGTGGGACGGCCCGTCAAGCCCCGCGGGCCGTGTCGCGGCCCGCTCCGCCCGTTCGGGGCAACGCGAACGGCCGCCCTCCTGGCGGAAGGGCGGCCGTTCGACGCCGAACGCGTCGTGACCTCGGATCGGGGTGACGTCAGTCGTTGACGCAGGTGTTGCCGAACGCCGGGTTCAGCAGGCCGATCACGTTGATCGTGTTGCCGCAGACGTTGACCGGGACGTGCACGGGAACCTGCACGACGTTGCCGGACACGACGCCCGGGGAGTGCTCGGCGATGCCGTTCGCGCCACTGTCGGCGGCGGCGATGCCGGAGGCGCCGGCGACGGCCGCGGCGGCAACGGAGGTCAGGACCAGGCCCTTCGCGATACGCGACATGGAGAGGTGCTCCTTGGGGGTTTGTGACACATGCACACGGGCGGGGATGCCCGGCGCTGTGTCAACGCGTGACGCCGCCCGGGGTTGTGCCGCCAATGGGGTGAAGTGACGAGGGATCAGGCTTCACCATTCCGACACACATGACCGACTTCTCAGGATTAATCCGGATAGCGATTAGAGTTGCGGACCGTCCCCCGCACGCTTATTGCCAGCAAATCGCACCTTTTCCGAAAGGGTCACGCCGGTCATGCGCCACTCCCTGGGTCCGCTGCTGCGCCGTGCGACGGTGGGCGTCCTCGCCCTCACCTCCCTCTGGGCGACGGGCGGCGCCCTGGCCGCCCCGGCGCCGCCCGTCGCGGAGGCCGAGCGCCTCGCCTTCACCCAGCGGTACCGCGCGACCCAGCACGGCGCTATCGTCCGCGCGGCCAACTCGGCCGTCAGCTGCCGCACGGCGCCGGGATCCGCCGGCCGAACCGCCCCCGCCTGCGAGGCCGTCCGGGAGGGGCGGGCCGCGGTCAACGGCGACTTCGACATGTTGTACGTCGATGTGGACCGCGACCCGAACACCTACAACTCCTCCCGTGCCGAGGTCCGTCTCCCCGAGGGCTCCCGGGTGACGTACGCGCGTCTGTACTGGGGCGGCAACCTGCGCGTCGGTGAGCAGAAGCCGCCGAAGGACAACGGGCGGGTGCTGATCGCCGAGCCGGGGGGCGCGTACAAGGCGGTGCTCGCGGACACGGTCACCGGCCACCGGGTGGCGCGGGGTGCCGACGCCTTCCAGGCCTCCGCGGACGTCACGGGGCTGGTGCGCGAGAGCGGGGCGGGTCTCTACACGGTGGCGCAGGTCAACGTGGCGATGGGCAGGTCGGCGGCCGGTGCGTGGGGCGGCTGGACGCTGGTCGTGGCGTACGAGAACCCGAAGGAGCCGTTGCGGCACCTCGCCGTGTGGGACGGCTTCGAGGCGCTCGGCTCGGGCGCGGGGCAGGAGATCCGGCTGCGCGGGGTGCCGGTCCCGCGCGGCGCGGGCGGCAGGGCGGGGCTGGTCGCCTACGACGGGGACCGCGGCCGTTCGGGTGATTCGATCACGTTCTCGACCGGCTCGCGGGGCGTCTCGGCGCTCTCCGACCCGGTCAATCCATCTGACGATGTGTTGAACTCCACGATCAGCGAGCCGGGGGCGGCTCCGGCGGCGCGTGTCCCGGCGTACGCCAACACGCTCGGTTACGACTCCGATGTGTTCGATCTGCGAGCGGGTTTGCGGCGCGGCGGTGACCAGCTGGCCTTCCGGCTCGTTTCCCAGCGGGACGCGGCGTGGGCCGGCGTGCTCTTCGTCGCCGTCGACTCACGGAAGCAGTAGGCGCGTTCCCGCCCCGTCCCCGAGCGCCACCCGTGAGCGAGGAAACCGCGCGATGCATCAGCCAGAACCCGACGTCGGACCGCGGGTCCTGCACCTCACCCAACCCGTGGACGGCGGCGTCGCCCGCGTCGTGACGGACCTGACGCGCGCCCAGCTCGCCGCCGGGCTGCACGTCACGGTGGCCTGCCCCGACAGCGCCCTCGCCACGGACCTGCGGTCCCTGGGCGCGGACGTACGGCGGTGGGAGGCGTCGCGGGCGCCGGGGCCCTCGCTGCCCGCAGAGGTGCGGCGGCTCCGGCGGGTCCTCGACGCGGTGCGGCCCGACCTGGTGCACGCGCACAGCGCGAAGGCCGGGCTCGCCGGACGGCTCGCCGTACGAGGGCGGATCCCGACCGTGTTCCAGCCGCACGCCTGGTCGTTCGAGGCGGTCGGCGGGGTCACCGCCACTCTCGCCCTCGGGTGGGAGCGGTTCGGGGCACGGTGGGCCGACCGGCTGGTGTGTGTGAGCGAGGCCGAACGGGCGACCGGGGAGCGGGCCGGGATCACCGGGCGGTGGACGGTCGTCCCCAACGGCATCGATCCGCAGCGCTTCCACCCGGCCCCCGTCGACACCGTGCGCGCCGCGCTGCTGCCGGGCACCGACCCGGCCGTCCCGCTCGTGGTGTGCGTGGGACGGCTGTGCCGGCAGAAGGGGCAGGACGTGCTGCTCGCGGCGTGGGACGCCGTCGCGGCCCGCGTGCCGGGGGCCCGGCTCGCGCTGGTCGGCGACGGCCCCGACCACGAAGCGCTGCGTCACCGTGCCCCGGAGTCCGTGCTGTTCGCGGGGTCCGTCGCCGACGTCGTCCCCTGGTACCAGGCCGCCGACCTGGTGGTCCTGCCCTCGCGCTGGGAGGGCATGGCGCTGGCCCCGCTGGAGGCGCTGGCCTGCGGGCGGCCCGTCGTGGTGACCGAGGTGGACGGCGCCCGCGAGAGCCTGCCGGCCGCGCTCGCGCCCCGTTGTCTGGTCGCCCCCGAGAACGCCGCCGCCCTGGCCACAACGGTCACGGAGCTGCTGCTCGACCCGCTGCTGCGGGAGTCCCTCGGCCATCAGGGGCGCCGTTACGTCCTGTCCACGCACGACGTGCGGCGCACGGCCGAGCAGGTCGCGGGCGTGTACCGCGACCTGCTCGGCCGGCAGCCCGCCGCAGCCGGTCACCCGGCGCGGGTCGTGCCCACCGAGTGCAGGGAGTCCATCCACTCGTGACTGCGGAAAGCACCGTCCCCTCCCCCGGCGCGCAGCCCGGGTTCGCCCACGTCTCGGTCCTGCCGCGGCGTGAGAGCGGAGCGGGATTCCGGTTCCCGGCCCGGCGGCCCGCCACCCGGCCCGTCTCGCCGCTGCCCCTGCTGCTCGCCGACGGTCTCGCCGCGCTGGCCGGCGCCCTGGCGCCGGCCGGGGCACAGCACCGCCCGCTGCTGGTCGCCGCGCTGGTGGCGGTCACCATGCTGCTGCGCCCGAACGGCTCCCGGCCGGTGGCCGGGATCCTGGACGAACTGCCCTCCGTCTGCGGGCGGATCGCGGTGGCCTGGCTCACGCTGGGGGCGCTCGTGGCGGCGTACGCCCCGGCGCAGGCGCTGTCCGCGCGCATCCTGGTCCTCGGGTTCACCGCGCAGGCGCTCACCGCCTGCACCGGACGCGCCGCCGTCCATCTGCTGCGCCGCCGGGC
>NZ_MUBA01000396.1:348-1162 GCF_002154575.1 Streptomyces bobili | reverse complement strand
GCCGGTCCAGCTGGGTCTGGATGCGGGCGATGTCCTCGTCCGCCTTGGCCAGCCGGGCGCGGATCCCGTCGACGACCTTGTCCGGGGCCTTGGCCAGGAACGCCTCGTTGCCGAGCTTGCCCTGGGCCTGGGCCTTCTCCTTCTCGGCGGCGGCCAGGTCCTTCGCCAGCCGCTTGCGCTCGGCCGCCACGTCGATCGTGCCGGACAGGTCCAGCGCGACCGTGGCGCCCGAGACGGGCAGGGTCGCCGTCGCCGAGAATTCCTCGCCCTCCGGCTGGAGCCGCAGCAACTGGCGGATGGCCGCCTCGTGCGGGGCGAGCGCGGTGCCGTCCAGGTCCAGGCGGGCCGGGACCCGCTGGCCGGGCTGGAGTCCCTGGTCGGCGCGGAAGCGGCGGACCTCGGTGATGACGGACTGGAGCGTCTCGATCTCGCGCTCGGCGTCGGCGTCCCGGAAGCCGCTGTCCTTGGGCCAGTCGGCGATGACGACCGACTCGCCGCCGGTCAGCGTCGTCCACAGGGTCTCGGTGACGAACGGGACGACCGGGTGCAGCAGCCGCAGCGTGACGTCGAGGACCTCGCCGAGGACGCGCTTGCTGACCTCGGCAGGCTCGCCGCCCGCCAGGAACGTCGTCTTGGACAGCTCGACGTACCAGTCGAAGACCTCGTCCCACGCGAAGTGGAAGAGGGCGTCGGAGAGCTTGGCGAACTGGAAGTCGTCGTAGAACGCGTCGACTTCGGAGACCACCGAGTTGAGGCGGGACAGGATCCAGCGGTCGGTCGCCGACAGCTTCGAGGCGTCCGGCAGCGGGCCCTC
>NZ_MUBA01000396.1:0-328 GCF_002154575.1 Streptomyces bobili | reverse complement strand
GAGCCGTACTTGTCCATCCAGTCCAGCGGGTTGACCGCGTTGCCGAAGGACTTGGACATCTTCTTGCCGAACTGGTCGCGGACCATGCCGTGCAGGGCGATGGTGTGGAACGGCGGGGTGCCGTCCATCGCGTACAGGCCGAACATCATCATCCGGGCGACCCAGAAGAAGAGGATGTCGTAGCCGGTGACCAGGACGGAGTTCGGGTAGAACTTCGCGAGCGACTCGCTCTGTTCGGGCCAGCCGAGCGTGGAGAACGGCCACAGGCCGGAGGAGAACCAGGTGTCGAGGACGTCGGTGTCCTGGTGCCAGCCCTCGCCGGCCGGCG
>NZ_MUBA01000395.1 GCF_002154575.1 Streptomyces bobili | reverse complement strand
GCAGTCTGCGGGCCAGGACGCCCACCGTCGCGTAGACGGCGGCGCAGCACGCCATGTGTAGCAGCCCGAGGCCCGCGGTCTGTGCCGGGACCGGCAGACGCGCGTCGTGGGTGACGAGGAACTGGGGCAGGACGGAGAGGTAGAGCAGCAGGCCCTTGGGGTTCAGGCCGCTGATCGTGGCGCCCCGCAGGAAGACCCGCCACCGGTCCCGCTCCACCGCCTGCCCCGCCTGCGGCACCCCCGGCCGGCGCAGCACGCTCCACCCCAGCCAGACCAGGTAGGCCGCCCCCGCCACCGTCAGCGCGGTGAGCAGTGCCGGGGACCCCGCGACCAGGACCGCGAGGCCCGCCGCGGCCAGCGCCGTGTGCAGGGCGTAGCCGCTGACCAGGCCGGTCACCGCCAGCCCCACCGAGCGCCCGCGCAGCCCGGCGCCGATCACGTACGCCCAGTCGGCGCCCGGCACGCACACCAGCAGCAGGTCGACGGCGAGGAAGGAGATCAGCGTTCCGGAGTCCATGGAGGGGACATTAGGCGCGATACGGTCGAAGGTGTTGCCGAAGTTTTCACGAAATGCGGCGCTACGGGGGAAGATCTGCCCCATGGACGACGTGGACCGGAAGATTCTTGCCGAGCTGCAGCAGGACGGGCGGCTGACGGTGACCGAGCTGGCCGCGCGGGTGCGGCTGAGTGTCTCGCCCTGTCACCGGCGGCTGCGGGAGCTGGAGCGGTCCGGGGCGATCAGCGGCTACCGGGCGGTGGTGGAGCCGACGGCCGTCGGGCTGACCTTCGAGGCGCTGGTCTTCGTCTCGATGCGGCAGGAGGACCGGGACACGGTCGTCGAGTTCGAGCGGGCCGTCGGCGAGGTGGAGCATGTGCTGGACGCGCAGCGGCTGTTCGGGGAGCCCGACTACCTGCTGCGGGTGGCCACCGCAGACCTCGCGGCCTTCCAGCGGCTGTACGACGAGCGGCTGGCGACCCTGCCGGGCGTGCAGCGGCTCACATCGACGCTGGTGATGAAGCACGTGGTGCGCGACCGGCCCCTGCCGGGCTGAACCCACCCAGGTCGCCCCCCATGTCCCTTCGTTTCTCCGGGTCAAGCGCCCGCATAGCGCGGCAGGCGGTGGTCCACCCGGATGACCGGATGGACCACCGCCTGCCAGACAGGACGTGGGACGTGGGGATAACGCGGGCCGGCGGCTGCCGCGGGCTACTTCGTCGGCTTCTTGCCGGTGACGCCCAGGTGCACCAACAGCGCGACGTTGGGCTTGAGTTCAGCCTGCTTGACGCCCCACGCGGTGAAACCCTTCTGGTGGGAGGCGACCGCCGCGAGCATCGCGACCAGCGAACCGGCGATCGCGCCCGGGTTCACGTCCTTGTCGACCTTGCCCTTGGACTGCAGCTCGGCGACGGCGTCCGAGAGGGAGTTGTTCACCGAGTTGAGAATCTTCATGCGGAGTTTGTAGAAGCGCTTGTCGCCCTCGGCCGCGCCGAGGTCGACGACGCGGAGGATCGCGTCGTTGCGCTTCCAGAACTCCAGGAACCCGTCGACGAGTTCCTGCGCGGTCTGCCAGCCGGCCTTGCCGACCCAGGACCGCCCCTCCAGCAACTCGGTCAACCCGGCGCCCTCCGCGGCCATTTGCTCCGCGATCTCCAGGACGGCGCCCTCGACGTCCGGGAAGTACTGGTAGAAGGTCGCGGGCGAAGTGCCCGCCTTCCGGGCCACATCGATGACCTTGACGTCCCGGTAGGGAGAGGAGCTGAGCATCTCGCTGAGGCAGTCGAGCAACTTCTGCCGCGTCGCCTGCCCGCGCCGACCGGCCACGCGGCCGTCGACGGTACGCACTTGTCCTGTCATGCCGTCAGCTTACCGAGGGGTGATCGGAGCGCGATTCGGCCGACTGCAAATGGGGTGCGCGGGGGTCCGGAGGCGGGTGTGCCTGGTCTGCGGCTTGCGTGAACCGCCGTTAGTTTGACTCTATGGCCGAAAACAGGGCATCGGTGTACGCAGAGGGCGTCCCCTGCTGGGTGGATGCGCAGCTCCCCGACGTGGACGCGGGCAAGCGGTTCTACGGGGGGCTGTTCGGGTGGGACTTCGAGGCGGCGTACGGCTCCTCCGTGTGGGCCCGGCTGGACGGTGCGCCGGTCGCCGCCCTCGGCCGCAAGACGGACGGCCGGATGCCCACCGTGTGGACGGTGTCCTTCGCGACGCCGGACGTGGAGGCGACCGTACGCCGCATCCGGACGGCGGGCGGGCAGGTCGTCACGGCGCCGACGCCGGTCGACGGGGCGGGGGTCGCGGCCCTGGCCGTCGACCCCGAGGGCGCGGTCTTCGGCCTGTGGCAGGCGGGCGGTCACCCCGGATTCGGGGTGCGGCACAGGCCCGGCGCCTTCGCCTGGGCGCAGCTGTACGCCCGTGACACCGAGACCGCCAACACCTTCTACGGCCACCTCTTCCACGAGGCCCTGTTCGGGCCGGACGCCGTACCCGACTTCGGGCGGGCGCCGGTCTCCGACGTCTTCCCCGAGGTCATGCCGCCGCACTTCCTCGTCCACTTCGGCGTCGAGGACTGCGAGGCGACGCTCGGCGCGGTGAGCCGCCTCGGGGGGCGGGTGCAGGCGGGCCCGTTCACCGCCTCGTACGGAACGGTGGCCGTCGTCACCGACAATCAGGGGGCGTCGTTCGCCCTGCTGCAGCGCTGAGCCTCTTCTGCGCGCGGCACGTACGGATGCACGGAGGGAAGCGGGCATGCGGGCATGCGTGCGGGCCGGGCACATATTCATGTGCCTTCTTGCACGTATATGAAATGAGACACCCCGATTGTTCCGGGGTTCGCAACCGGGCGCCCGGCCAGGAAGAATCAGGGTGCGTGCCGACATGGCGGTGCGGTGGTGAGACGCTGCACTTCGGTCGCGTACACATATGGGTGGCGTGGCCCGTACGGGGAGGTGGCAGGCAAGTGGTGGATCAGCTGACGCAGCACGATCCGCGGCGGATCGGGCCGTTCGAGGTGCTGGGACGGCTGGGAGCCGGCGGCATGGGGCTGGTCTATCTCGCGCGTTCGGCCTCCGGCCGCCGCGTGGCGATCAAGACGGTCCGCACGGAACTGGCCGAGGACCAGCTGTTCCGGGTCCGCTTCACCCGCGAGGTGGAGGCGGCGCGGGCGGTCTCCGGCTTCTACACCGCCGCGGTCGTCGACGCCGATCCGCGTGCCGCCGTGCCGTGGCTGGCCACCGCCTATGTGCCCGCGCCCTCCCTCGAAGAGATAGTGAACGACTGCGGGCCGCTTCCGGCTCAGGCGGTGCGCTGGCTGGCGGCGGGCATCGCCGAGGCGCTCCAGTCCATCCACGGCGCCGGGCTCGTCCACCGTGACCTCAAGCCCTCGAACGTCCTCGTCGTCGAGGACGGCCCCCGGGTGATCGACTTCGGCATCGCGTCCGGCGTTTCGAACACACGTCTGACGATGACGAACGTCGCCGTCGGCACCCCCGCCTACATGTCCCCCGAGCAGGCCAAGGACTCGCGCAGCGTCACCGGCGCCAGCGACGTCTTCTCCCTCGGCTCGACCCTCGTCTTCGCGGCCACCGGCCACCCGCCGTTCCACGGCGCCAACCCGGTCGAGACGGTCTTCATGCTGCTGCGCGAGGGCCCCGACCTGGCGGGCCTCCCGAACGAGCTGCGCCCGCTCATCGACTCCTGCATGCAGATGGAGGCCACCGGCCGCCCCAGCCCCGCCGACCTCCAGGCCCAGCTGGCCCCGCACCTCTTCGCCGGCTCCGACGACAGCGGTACGGCGTCGGCGTGGCTGCCCGAGAAGGCGGTCACCCTCATCGAGACGCGCCGCGGCAGCCGGCTGCCCGTCAAGTCGGCGGCACCCGCGAGCCCCGGCGTGGGCATGGCCCGGCC
>NZ_MUBA01000394.1 GCF_002154575.1 Streptomyces bobili | reverse complement strand
ACCAGCCGGTCCAGCGTGTCGGCGACGACGAAGTCCGCGCCGCGGTCGATGAACGCCTGCACGGGGGCGGGCGCGCCCTTGCCGAGGATCCGGTCGCGCAGGACGGCCTTGCGGTCCTTGGCGGTGATGTCGGGGTTCTGCTCGGAGCCCGACAGCGCGAACTCCTTTTCGACGATCTTGCGCGTGAGGACGAACCAGGAGTGGTCGTGGCCGGCGAGGTCCTCGGTGGTGCGCAGATGCCGCAGGGTGCTGAGGGTGTCGTAGCCCGGCAGGCAGGGGTCGGGCAGCCGGCGGCCCAGGGCGTCGAACCACATCGAGGACGGGCCGGGCAGGATGCGGATGCCGTGGCCGGGCCAGACGGCGTCCCAGTTCTGGACGCCCTCCGTGTAGTGCCACATGCGGTCGCGGTTGACGAGCCGGGCCCCGGCCCCGGCGCTGATGTCGAGCATGCGGCCGTCGACGTAGGCGGGGACGCCGGTGACCATCTCGGCGGGCGGGGTGCCGAGACGCTCGGGCCAGTGGCGGCGGACCAGGTCGTGGTTGGCGCCGATGCCGCCGCTGGTGACGATGACGGCCTGGGCGCTCAGCTCGAAGTCGCCGACGCGCTCGCGGCTGGAGGAGACACCGCGCGGGGAGTCGTCGGGCGCGAGGACCGTGCCGCGTACGCCACGGGCGGCGCCGCCCTCGACGACCAGCTCGTCGACGCGGTGACGGTGGTGGAAGGTGAGCAGCCCGTCCCGCGAGGCCTGCTCGGCGTACCTGACGAACGGTTCGACGACGCCCGTGCCGGTCCCCCAGGCGACATGGAAGCGGGGCACGGAGTTGCCGTGTCCGTCGGCGCGCAGATCGCCGCGTTCGGCCCAGCCGACGGTCGGCACGAAGGAGATGCCGTGCCCGGCGAGCCAGGTCCGCTTCTCCCCGGCCGCGAACTCGACGTAGGCGCGCGCCCAGCGCACCGCCCAGGAGTCCTCGTCGTCGGTGCGGTCGAACTGTGCGCTGCCCTGCCAGTCGCTCCAGGCGAGGTCGAGGGAGTCCTTGATGCCGAGGCGCCGCTGTTCGGGCGAGTCGACGAGGAACAGCCCGCCGAAGGACCAGAACGCCTGGCCGCCGAGGTTGGCGGCGTTCTCCTGGTCGACCAGGGCGACCCGTCGGCCCCTGCTGGTGAGTTCGTGCGCCGCGACCAGGCCGGCGAGGCCCGCTCCGACGACGATGACGTCCGCGTCCATGGCGACCGTTGCCTTTCTCATTCGGGGTGGTGCTCGGGGTGACTGTGGGTGCTGCCCTCGGTGAGCAGCGCGGTGAGGAGCTGTTTGAGCCAGGCGCGGGCGCCGTCCACGTCCTTGTCGAGGAGCAGTTGGGTGGTGACGCCGTCGTACGCGGCGACCACCGCGTGGGCGGCGGCGTCGGCGTCGCCGAGGACGGCGGGCAGTGCGGTGAGGGCGCGGTCGCGGCCGAGCCGGTCGGCGATGGCGCCGCGCAGGGTGGCCCGGTGTTCGAGCAGGGACCGGGCGACGGCCGGGTCACGGGCCGCGTGCACGAGGAAGTCCGTCTTGACCAGCAGCCAGTCGTGGTCGAGGAGCAGTACCTCGGTGACGCGGTCCACGGAGGCGGGCACGTCGAGGCCGGGGCCGTCCCCGGCGAGCGCGTCGGCGACCTGCCGGGCGATGAGGTCGGCGCGCTGCCGGTAGAGCGCGAAGAACAGTTCGTCGAGGCTGGCGAAGTTGGAGTAGAAGGCGCCCCGGCTGTATCCGGCGGCCTCGCAGACCTCCTCGATGGAGACCCGGCCGAACCCCTTGGCGGCGAACACCTGGAAGGCGGCGTCGAGGAGGTTGGCCCGGGTGCGCACCCGGCGCCGGGTGACCCGCCTCGCCGTCTGTTCGTCCGCCATGTCGGACCTCCGTTCGATACGGGAATGTATCCGATGCGTTGATGTATCGAAAGGCTCTCGACGCCGGCTCGGCGAACCGCGACCGACGCACCTCGACGCCACATGGAACATACATTCGATTAGGGAGTACGCTGGCCCCATGACCAGGCACCTCCAGGGCTCCCTCTTCGACCAGACCGACGAGCTGCGCCTCGGACCCCTGACCGGGATCCGCCGTACCGCGCTCGGCTCGGGCGCCTGGATCGACGTGCTCCCCGGCTGGCTGACCGGGGCGGACCAGCTCTTCGAACAGCTGGCGGCCGACGTCCCGTGGCGCGCCGAGCGCCGGCAGATGTACGACCAGCTGGTCGACGTACCCCGGCTCCTCGCCTTCTACGGCGAGGACCGTGAGCTGCCGCACCCCGTGCTGGACGAGGCCCGCGCGGCCCTGTCCGCCCACTACGCCGACGAACTGGGCGAGCCCTTCGTCACCGCGGGCCTGTGCTACTACCGCGACGGCCGCGACAGCGTCGCCTGGCACGGCGACCGGATCGGCCGGGGCGCCCGCGAGGACACGATGGTCGCCATCCTCTCCGTGGGCGCGCCCCGCGACCTGCTCCTGCGTCCGGTGCGCGGCGGCGACACCGTGCGCCGCCCGCTGGGCCACGGCGACCTGATCGTGATGGGCGGCTCCTGCCAGCGGACCTGGGAGCACTGCGTACCCAAGTCGACGCGGGCCGCGGGGCCGCGCGTGAGCGTCCAGTTCCGGCCGCGCGGCGTGCAGTAGGAGGCCACGCGGACCGGCCCACCCCGGCCGGTGTGCTTCGCTGTCCCCGTCGGACACGGACCTCACCCCACGGGACGATCATGCGGGCAGACGTACGGCAGGTGGCGGACGGCACCTACCTGGTGCACGGCGGCCACACCAACTGGGTGATCCTCACCGAGGGCGACGCCGTCACCCTGATCGACACCGGCTACCCCGGCGACCGGCGGCGGCTCCTGGACTCCCTCGCCGCGGTGGGCGGTTCGCCGAAGGCGGTCACCGCCGTCCTCCTCACCCACGCGCACAACGACCACCTCGGCTCCGCCGAACACCTGCGCACCGAGTACGGCATCCCGGTCCAGCTGCATCCGGCCGAAGTCCCCCACGCCCGCCGGGAGTTCCTCCAGCAGGTCGCTGTCGGCACGGTGCTGCGCAACGCCTGGCGGCCCGGTGTGCTGCCCTGGGCGCTCCACGTCCTGCGCGCCGGCGGCACCGAACAGCACCCGGTCACGGTGCCGGAGCCGTTCCCGGCCGCCACCGGCGCCCTTGACCTGCCCGGCCGGCCCGTTCCCGTGCACACCCCCGGACACACGGACGGCCACACCGTCTTCCACCTCCCCGAGGCCGGGATCCTCGTCTCCGGTGACGCGCTGGTCAGCGGGCACGCGACCGCACGGGTCCGCGGCCCGCAACTGCTGCCCGGCATGTTCCACCACGAGCGGGCCCGCGCACTGGCCTCGCTGGACGTGATCGCGTCCCTCGCCGCCGACACCCTGCTGCCCGGCCACGGCCCCGTCCACCGGGGGCCGGTCCGGGAGGCCGCACAGCGGGCGCGGGAACGCGCCGTCTAAGGTCAGGCCATGGCTTTGCAGATCAGTGCCACCAACCCGGAGCATCCGGCCCTCCTGCTGGAACTGCCCTGGCAGCTTCCGCTGGAGGAGTGGCCCGAGGACGTTCTCGTACCGCTGCCGCGCGGCATCTCCCGGCACGTGGTGCGCTACGCCCGCGCCGGCGACGAGGTGATCGCCGTCAAGGAACTGGCCGAGCGCCCGGCGCTGCGCGAGTACGAGCTGCTGCGCGTCCTGGACCGGCTCGGCATCCCCGCCGTCGACCCGCTGGCCGTGGTCACCGGGCGCACCGACACCGCGGGCGACCCGCTGGAGCCGGTGCTGGTCACCCGGCATCTGGGCGGGTCGATGCCGTACCGGTCGATGTTCGAGACGACGATGCGTCCGGCGACCATGCACCGGCTGATGGACGCCCTCGCCGTACTGCTGGTGCGGCTGCACCTGTCCGGCTTCGCCTGGGGCGACTGCTCACTGTCGAACACCCTGTTCCGGCGCGACGCGGGCGCGTACGCCGCCTATCTCGTCGACGCCGAGACCGGTGACCTGCATCCACGGCTGAGCCCCGGTCAGCGCGACTACGACCTCGACCTGGCCCGCGTCAACATCAGCGGCGAACTGCTCGACCTGGAGGCCTCGGGCGCGCTGCACCCGTCGGTGGACCCGATCGAGTTCGGCAGGGAGATCTGCGCCCGCTACGAGCGCCTGTGGGAGGAGCTGACCCGCACCTCCGTCTACCCGGCGGGCAAGTACCACTACATCGAGCGCCGGATCCGCCGCCTCAACGAGCTGGGCTTCGACGTGGCCGAGATGCAGATCGAGCACTCGTCCAACGGCGACACGGTCACCTTCGTGCCGAAGGTCGTCGACGCGGGCCACCACCAGCGGCAGTTGCTGCGGCTGACCGGCCTGGACACCGAGGAGAACCAGGCCAGGCGGCTGCTCAACGACCTGGAGAGCTGGATGGCCACCCAGGACGACTACGCCCCGGGGGACCCCCTCGCCGCCCGCCCCGAGGTGCTGGCGCACCGCTGGGTGCGGGACGTGTTCCGGCCGACCGTGCGGGCCGTGCCGCTCGACCTGCGCGGCTCCATGGACGCGGCGGAGATCTACCACGAACTCCTCGAACACCGCTGGTATCTGTCGGAGCGCGCTCAGCACGACATCGGGCTCGACACGGCCGTCCAGGACTACATCGCCAGGATCCTGCCCCGCGCGCGGGAGACCCTGGAGCCGACGACGCCCGAATGAGCCGGGCGCCGGGCGCGCGTCACTCGTGCGGGATCACGGCGACCGGGCAGTCCGCGTGGTGCAGCACGCCGTGCGCCACCGAGCCGATCCGGGCGCCGACCGCCGTACGGCGGGCCCGCCGGCCGACGACCACCAGCTGGGCCCGCCCGGACACCGACAGGAGCACCTGCCCCGCGCTGCCGATCTCGACGTGCTCCACCACGGGCACGTCCGGGAAGCGTTCCCGCCACGGCGCGAGGGCGTCGGCCAGCGCCTTCTTCTCGTACGGCTCCAGGCCGCCGGCGTCGTCGAGCAGCTTGAGCGAGGCGGGGCTGTAGGAGAACACCGGTGGCAGCGTCCAGGCCCGCACGGCGCGCAGGGACGCGCCGCGGGCGGCGGCCGTCTCGAACGCGAACCGCAGCGTGGGCCCGCTGTCCTCGGGGGAGCCGTGCTGTCCGACGACGACCTCGTGCCCGGCCACCTCGGCGCTCGCCCTGTCCCCGGCCCGCACCAGCACGACCGGGCGGCGGGCCTCGGCGATCACCTGCTGGCCCACCGAGCCGAGCAGGAAACCGACGACCGCGCCGTGCCCGCGCGAGCCCAGCACCAGCAGCTCCGCCTCCGCCGCGGCGGCGACGAGCGTGTCCGCCGGGTCGCCCTCCAGGACGTCGCTGGTCACCCGCAGTCCGGGGTGGCGTCCGGATACGTCGGTGACGGCCTCCAGGACGGCTGCCCGCACCCACTCCGCCTGGGCTTCCCGGTCGGCCACCTCGGCCGCCGCGTCCGGCTGGAACCGCCAGGCGTGCACCACCCGCAGCGCCAGATCCCGCCGTACGGCCTCCCTGGCCGCCCAGGCCAGTGCCGCGAGGCTCTCTTCCGTCCCGTCGACCCCTGCCGTGATCGGGCCCGTCATCCCGTCGCCTCCCCGCGTCGTGATTTCACTTCGTCGGGTCCAGTGTTCACCACTACAGTCGGCGTCATGACCTTGGAGTGGGAACAGGTGATCGTGGACTCGGCCGATCCGGTCGCCCTGGGACGATGGTGGGCCGAGGCCCTCGGCTGGGTCGTGGTGAACGACGCGGCCGACGAGTTCGAGATCAGACCGGCCCCGGACCGGCTGCCCGGCCTGCTGTTCGGGACGGTGCCCGAGGCCAAGACGGTCAAGAACCGGCTGCACCTGGACTTCCGTCCCCAGGACCAGCGCGCGGAGGTCGAACGCCTGCTGGCCCTGGGGGCGCGCCATGCCGACGTCGGTCAGGGCGAGGTGAGCTGGGTGACGCTGGCGGACCCCGAGGGCAACGAGTTCTGCGTGCTGAGCGACCGCAGGAGCTGAAGGCCCCGCCCCCGCGTCGACCGCCGGTGCACGGGTCTGCACCGAGAGCGCACAGTGCGCCTGGTCCCGGAGCGGACCGGGGCGATCGAACATACGATGGGCGGGAACCGGCGCGGGGCCCGCCGTGCCGCGAGTCCGTGGACCGCCCTCCCCTTGTCGGGCGGTCCTGACCTCCGGGGTGGGAGACGTATGGCACAGGCCGCCGAGACCGCGCGGACCGTCATTCTGACCGTGGACGACGATCCGGGGGTCTCCCGCGCCGTCGCCCGCGATCTGCGGCGCCGCTACGGCGCCGCCTACCGGATCGTGCGTGCCGAGTCCGGCGAGTCCGCACTGGACGCCCTGCGTGAGCTGAAGCTGCGCGGCGACCTGGTGGCCGTGATCCTGGCCGACTACCGCATGCCGCAGATGAACGGCATCGAGTTCCTCGAACAGGCCCTGGACGTGTATCCGGGCGCCCGCCGCGTCCTGCTGACCGCGTACGCCGACACCAACGCGGCCATCGACGCGATCAACGTCGTCGACCTCGACCACTACCTCCTCAAGCCGTGGGACCCGCCGGAGGAGAAGCTCTACCCGGTCCTGGACGACCTGCTCGCGGCATGGCGCAGCAACGACCACCGGCCCGTCCCGGCCACCAAGGTCGTCGGGCACCGCTGGTCGGCGCGCTCCTCCGACGTACGCGAGTTCCTGGCCCGCAACCAGGTGCCCTACCGCTGGTACTCCTCCGACGAGCCCGAGGGGCGGCGGCTGCTCGCCGCGGCCGGTGCCGACGGGCAGCGGCTGCCGCTGGTGATCACCCCGGACGGCACGCCGCTGATCGAGCCGGACGCCCCCGAACTCGCCTCCCACGTCGGGCTGGCGACGACTCCGGAGGCCGAGTTCTACGACCTCGTGGTCATCGGCGGCGGCCCGGCCGGGCTCGGCGCGGCCGTCTACGGCGCCTCGGAGGGGCTGCGGACGGTGCTGGTGGAGCGCTCGGCGACCGGCGGGCAGGCCGGGCAGAGCTCCCGCATCGAGAACTACCTGGGCTTCCCCGACGGCGTGTCCGGCGGGCAGCTCACCGACCGGGCCCGCCGGCAGGCCGCCAAGTTCGGCGCCGAGATCCTCACCGCGCGCGAGGTGACGGGACTGGAGGTCAACGGCCCCGCCCGCGTCGTACGGTTCTCCGACGGGTCGGCGGTCGCCGCGCACAGCGTGATCCTGGCGACCGGGGTGTCGTACCGCCAGCTCCTCGCGCCGGGCTGTGACGACCTGACCGGGTGCGGGGTGTACTACGGCTCGGCGCTCACGGAGGCGGCCTCCTGCCAGGGGCAGGACGTGTACATCGTCGGCGGCGCCAACTCCGCGGGCCAGGCGGCGATGTACCTGGCGCGGGGCGCCAAGTCCGTGACGCTCCTGGTGCGCGGGGAGTCCCTGGCCGCGTCGATGTCGCACTACCTCATCCAGCAGATCGAGGAGGCGCCGAACATCTCCGTGCGGGCCCGTACGGTCGTGGAGGCGGCGCACGGGGAGGGGCACCTGGAGCAGCTCACCCTGCGGGACGTGGACAGCGGGGCGAGCGAACTCGTCGACGCTCAGTGGATGTTCGTGTTCATCGGCGCGGCCCCGCTGACCGACTGGCTGGACGGCACGGTGCTGCGCGACGGGCGCGGGTTCATCCTGGCCGGGCCCGACCTCACCGCGGACGGGCGGCCGCCGGCGGAGTGGGAGCTGGACCGGCCGCCGTACCACCTGGAGACCAACATTCCCGGCGTGTTCGTGGCGGGCGACGCGCGCGCCGAGTCCGCAAAGCGCGTCGCGTCCGCCGTCGGAGAGGGAGCCATGGCCGTCATGCTCGTCCACCGTTATCTGGAGCAGTCATGAGCGGGCGGCCGGTGCCCTGCGAGCCGGCCGAGATCAGCACGCTGTTCCTGTTCGAGAAACTCTCTCCCGAGCAGCTCGGACGGCTGTGCGCGGAGGGCCGGGTGGAGCGGTTCGAGCCCGGCCCGGTCTACACCGAGGGCGACCCGGCGACCTGCTTCTACGTGATGATCGACGGCACGGTGGTGCTGTACCGCCGGGTCGGCGGCGACGACGTCGAGGTCAGCCGCACCTCGCAACGCGGGGTGTACGCGGGCGCGATGCAGGCGTATCTCGGGGACCGGGTGCCGCAGGTCTACAACAACTCGATGCGGGTGACCGAGCCGACGCGCTTCTTCGTGCTGCCCGCGCAGTCGTTCTCGGACGTGATGCACGAGTGGTTCCCGATGGCCGCGCATCTGCTGGAGGGGCTGTTCTTCGGCTCGAAGAACACCCAGCGGGCCATCGGCCAGCGTGAACGGCTGCTGGCGCTGGGTTCGTTGTCGGCCGGACTCACCCACGAACTCAACAACCCGGCCGCCGCGGCCGTGCGGGCCACGGCGACGCTGCGGGAACGAGTGGCGAAGATGCGGCACAAGCTCGCGATCATCTCGCAGGGTGCCTACTCCCGCGAGGTGCTCGCCGTGCTGATCGAGATCCAGGAGCGCACGGCCGAACGGGTCGCCAAGGCCCCCGTGCTGAGTCCTCTGGAGGCTTCCGACCGGGAGGACGAGCTGACCGACTGGCTCGACGACCACGGCATCCAGGAGGGCTGGCGGATCGCGCCGACGTTCGTGCAGGCCGGGCTCGACGTGGACTGGCTGGAGGAGGTCGCGGCGGCCGTGCAGGCCGACATCCTGCCCAACGCGATCGGCTGGCTCAACTACACGGTCGAGACCGAGCTGTTGATGGACGAGATCGACGACTCCACCAACCGGATCTCCCATCTCGTCGACGCGGCCAAGCAGTACTCCCAGCTCGACCGCGCCCCCTACCGGGTCGTCGACGTCCATGAACTCCTCGACAGCACCCTGCTGATGCTGTCCGGGAAGATCGGGCAGCGCATCGAGGTCGTCAAGGACTACGACCGCGGTGTGCCGGACGTCCCCGCGTACCCGGCGGAACTGAACCAGGTGTGGACCAACCTCGTCGACAACGCGGTGTTCGCCATCAACAGCGACGGCGGCGAAGGTACGTTGACCGTGCGGACCGCACGGGAGGGCGACCGGCTGCTGGTGGAGTTCGGTGACACCGGGCCCGGTATCCCGGCGGACATCCGCGGCCGGATCTTCGACCCGTTCTTCACCACCAAGCCGGTCGGCGAGGGCACCGGCCTCGGCCTGGACATCTCCTGGCGGATCGTCGTGAACAAGCACCACGGCAGCCTCCAGGTCGAGTCCGCGCCCGGCGACACCCGCTTCCAGGTGCTGCTGCCGCTGACCGCGCCCGAGGCCGAGACCGAGGCCGATCCCGAGAACGCCGCCGACACCTCCCCCGAGACCGCCGAGGAGCCCGTATGACCGACGCCACCGCCATCGACCCGAGCGTCCCGCCCAGCGGCACCGGCTGCGTCGAGTGCGACGCGTCCGGCGGCTGGTGGTTCCATCTGCGGCGCTGCGCGCTGTGCGGCCACATCGGCTGCTGCGACTCCTCCCCCGCCCAGCACGCCACCGCGCACTGGAAGTCCACCGGGCATCCCCTGGTGCAGAGCTTCGAGCCCGGCGAGGACTGGTTCTGGGACTACGACAGCGACGAGCTGTACGAGTCCGGCCCGGAGCTGGCGCAGCCGTCCGGCCACCCGCTGGACCAGCCCACGCCCGGCCCGGCGGGACGCGTGCCGGACGACTGGGCCCGGTCGCTCAACCGCTGAGCCCGGCTCGGCGGGGTCCCGGCTTGGCGGGGTCCCTGCCCGGCGGTCTCCCCGCTCGGCAGTGTTCCTGCTCGCGGGCGAGGTTGTCGGTGCCGCGTGCCAGGATGGAGCCGTGCCACCCACAGCGTTCGCCACCGCGTTCATCGGCCGGGACGAGGAAATCGCCCGGCTCTCCGGCGTGCTGGAGCGCGCCCGTGCCGGGGAGGCTCGGGCCGTGCTGCTCGCCGGGGACGCCGGCGTCGGCAAGACGCGCGTGCTGGACGAGACCGCGGCGCGCGCCGCGCGCACCGGCACGACCGTGCTGACCGGGCACTGCGTCGACCTCGGTGACGTCGGCCTGCCCTATCTGCCGTTCACCGAGATCCTGGGCGTGCTCGCCGGGGACGAGCGCTTCGCGGCCGTCCTCGCCGCGCATCCCGTCGTCGGCCGGCTGCTCGGCGGCGGGCCGGACGACGCCGTACGGGACCTGGGCGGACGGCTGCGGCTGTTCGAGGGGATGGCGGGCCTGCTGGCCGACCTCGCGGACGTCAACCCGCTCCTGATCGTGCTGGAGGACCTGCACTGGGCCGACGAGTCCTCCCGGGACCTGCTGCGGTTCCTGCTGAGCCGCGGTGTCCTGCAGCGGCCCGCGGGCGGCGCCCCCGCCCACCGGCTCGCGCTGCTGGCCTCCTACCGCGCGGACGACCTGCACCGCCGCCACCCGCTACGGCCCCTGCTGGCCGAGCTGGTGCGGCTGCCGGGCGTGGAGCGGCTGGAGCTGCGGCCCCTGGCGGACCCCGAGGTGACCCGGCTGGTGCGCGCCCTGGAGGACCGTCCACTGCCGGAGGCCACGGTGCGCCGCATCGTGGAGCGCGCCGAGGGCAACGCCTTCTACGCGGAGGAACTGCTCGCCGCGACGGACACCGGGGCGGGCGGCGTGCCGAGCGGCCTGGCCGACCTGCTGATGATCCGCGTGGAACAGCTCTCGGACACCGCCCAACTGGTGCTGCGCACCGCGGCCGTGGCCGGACGGCGAGTCGAACACGACCTGCTGCGGGACGCGGTCGCCCTGCCCGAGGACGAGCTGGAGTCGGCGCTGCGCGAGGCCATAGGCCGCCAGCTCCTCGTCGCGGGCGCGGGCGGCACGTACGCCTTCCGGCACGCGCTCGCGCGTGAGGCGGTGTACGCCGACCTCCTCCCGGGGGAACGGTCCCGGCTGCACGGCGCGTTCGCCCGGCTCCTCGGCGGCCGGGGGCATCGCGCCGAGACCGCCGCCGAGCGGGCCCACCACTACCGCGAGAGCCATGACCTGCCGGAGGCGCTCGCCGCCTCCCTGGAGGCCGCCGACCACGCCCAGCGGGTGGGGGCGCCCGCCGAGGAGCTGCGCCAGCTGGAGACCGCGCTCGACCTGTGGCCCACGGTGGACGCCGCCGCCCGCCCGTCGGGCGAGGGCCTCGACCGGGTCACGCTCATGCTGCGCGCCTCGGCGGCGGCAGCGCACGCCGGGCAGGGGCACCGCGCGGTGTCGCTGACCCGGGCCGCGCTCGCCGGGGTGGACCAGGACGCCGACTCCGAACTCGCCGCGCGCGTGCGGTACACGCTGGCCGGCACCCTCCTCGGCGTCGACAGTCTCACCGCGGCGTTCCGCTACAGCAGTGAGGCCCTGGCCATGATCCCGGCCGAACCGCCGTCCCCGACCTGGGTGTGGGCCGCGGCCACCCATGTCCTGGCCGCCCGTCAGGTCGGCGAGACCGAGACCGCGCTGCGGGTCGCCCGGCAGGCGCTGGGCGTCGCGGACCGGCTGCGGGTGAGAGACGCGCAGGCCGACCTGCTGATCTCGCTCGCCATCCTGGAGGGCGGCGGCAGGCGCTCCGCCGAGGGCCGCGAGCGCCTGCGCGAGGCCCGCGAGCTGGCCCGGCGGGCCGGCAGCGCCCCGGTGGAGATGCGGGCCCTGTTCAACCTGGCCATCGGCTGCTACGAGGCCGGGGAGTTCGAGGAGTGCCTGCCCTGGCTGGCCGACGGCCTGGACCGGGCCCGCCGGGCCGGCCTGCTCTCCTCGCCGTACCCGCTGGAGATGCGCTACCTGCAACTGCTGCTGCTGCACACCCTGGGCCGCTGGGACGAGTGCGTGCGGACGGCGGCGGCCGACCTGGCCGTCCTGCCCCACACGGGCGGGTACGCGGCCGGGCCCGCGCTGTACGTCGCGCTGGCCCGCGGCGAGACGGGGGCCGTCGAACGGGCCGAGGCCCTGACGGAGGGCCCCGCCGACTGGATGGCGATGCTCGTCGCGGCCGTCGTACGGACCGACGCGGCGGCCCTGCGGGGTGACGCCGAGGCGGCGGTGGCGCAGTTGCGCGCCTCCCTGAAGGCGCTGACCCAGGACACGGGCGGCTACCTCGACGTCACCGTCCGGCTCGCCGCGCTCACGCTGACGCCGGTCGCGGACACGGCCGCCTCGGCCCGCGCCGGTGGCGACGAGGCCACGGCGGCCCGCTGGGCGGCTGTCGCGGAGGAACTCGTGGACCTGGCACGGACGGCTGCGCGGCGCGGCGAGGCCGGCGTGCCGCAGGGTCCGGAGGGGCAGGCCTGGCTGGCCCGCGCCGAGGCCGAGCGGGCTCGGGCGGCCGGCGAACCGGACGCGGCGGCCTGGGAGAAGGCCGCGGCCGCCTTCGAGTTCGGCGACGTGTACGAGCGCGCGCGGTGCCGGCTGCGGCTGGCGGAGGCCCTGTCGGCCGCCGGCCGGCGCGACGAGGCGGCCGTCGAGGCCCGCGCCGCCCGCGAGACGGCCGTACGGCTGCGGGCGGCGCCGCTGCTGGAGCGGGTGGACGACCTGATCCGGCGCGGCCGGCTCGCGCCCGCGCCGCCCGGCCGGGAGGGACCCGCCGCCCTCACCGCGCGCGAACGGGACGTCCTGCGGCTGCTCGCCCTGGGCCGCAGCAACCGTCAGATCGGCGAGGAACTCTTCATCAGCGGCAAGACGGCCAGCGTCCACGTCTCCAACATCCTGGCCAAGCTGAGCGCGTCCAGCCGTACGGAGGCGGTGGCGATCGCCCATCGGGAGAGGCTGCTGGAGGCGGAGCCGGGGGCGGGGACGGGGACGTCGGGCTGAGGTCGGCTGAGGTCGGGCGGGGGATCCGCTCGGGAATCCCTCGGGAACCCCTCCGTCCTGCCGTCCGTTCTTCCGGCGAGTCCCTGTGAGGGTCGGGACCGGGACATCGGGCGGCACGATGAGTGAGTTGGTTTCCGGGGCCAATGTGGCCCTGCCGGAAGGTGCGCTGGCTGTCCGGGTGTCCGGTCCCTTCGACGTGTGCGCGCTGGTCACGGACGACAGCGGCAAGGTCGGCGGGGACGGCGACTTCGTGTTCTACAACCAGCCGACGGCGCCGGGGGCCGGGCTGCGGGGCGACACGCTCACGCTGGAACCGGCGCGGCTGCGGGCCGGGGCGACCCGGGTCACGGTGGTCGTCAGCGCGGCGGAGCCCGGCACACCCCCGGCCCGGCTGCCCGCGCCCACACTCAGGGTCACCGACCGTCAGGGCCGTGCGCTCGCCCGGTTCACCCCGCCGCCCGCCCGGTGGGAGACGGTGCTGCTGCTCGCGGAGGTGTACCGGCGCGGCGGCGTGTGGAAGCTGCGTGCGCTGGGCCAGGGGTACGCGGACGGACTGGCCGGGCTGGCCCGGGACTTCGGGGTGGAGGTCGCCGACGACGGGACCGCTCCCCCACCCCGCGGCGTCGCCACGCCCGCACGCGTCCCCGCCGCCGATCCCGACGGATTTGCCGGGCAGGTCAACTCCGCGCGCGCCGCGGCCGGTTCACCGCCCGTGTCGCTGGACGCCCGGCTGGTCTCGGCGGCCCGTGCGCACGCCGCAGTGATGGCCGCGGCCGGCCGGCTGGGCACGACGGGCGCCGACGGTGTCTCCGTCCACCAGCGCGTCACGGCCACCGGCTTCCGCTACCTCGCGGTGGGCGAACACCTGGTCTCCGGGCCCCGCACCCCGGCCGAGTTCCTCGCGTACTGTCTGCGCACCGACCAGGCCCGGCGCACCCTGCACGACCCCGCGTTCACCCATGCGGGCCTGGCCCAGGCGAAGGACGGCCGTACCGGTGACGTCTTCTGGACGGTCCTGTGGGCGAGCCCGCTGACGCCGGCCGGGCTGGCCGGGACCGAGGCGGAGGTCATCGACCGCACCAACCGGGAGCGGGCGCGGGCGGGACTGCGTCCCCTCGCCGCCGATCCGCTGCTGGCCACGGCCGCCCGCGCGTACAGCGCCGACATGGCCGCCCGTTCCTTCTACTCGCACACCTCCCCGGAGGGCAGTCAGCCGTGGGACCGCGCCGCCGCCGCGGGTTCGGCCCGGCGCACGATCGGCGAGAACATCGCCTGCGGGCAGCGCTCCCCCTCCGAGGTGGTCGAGGGCTGGATGAACAGCCCCGGCCACCGCGCCAACATCCTCAAGCCCGCCTTCACCCACATCGGCGTCGGCTTCGCGGGCGGCGGCCCGTCCGCCACGTACTGGACCCAACTCTTCGGCGCCTGACGCCCGATGGGCCCGGCCGGCCCCCTCGGCCCCGCCGAGTGATCTGCGCCTCACAGGCAACCCGGCCCGCCGTACGCACGTCTTGATCGACAGCAACACCACCCACAGCATCCGGTGACGCCCGCCCCGGCCACCCCACAGCCGGGGCGAATTTCGGGCGCACTATACACGCCATGTATACACACCGCGTATACATGGCCTCCGAGAGGAATCGATGTACGGCAAGGCCTTCGCCCCGGAGTACCAGGGCGCCCTCACCACCCTGTCCGTGAACGCGTCCCTGACCGACGTGCTGACCGCCGGCACCGAACAGTTGGCGGCGGCCGAACGGGCCGGCCAGCACGCGGAGGTGGCCCGTTCCGGGCTCGCGGTCGCCGAGGCGCACCGCCGGCTGGGCCAGGTGCGGGAGGCGGACCGGGCCTGGAAGGCGAGCTACCGCGCGGCGCGGGAGGCGGGCGACGTGGCGGCGATGGCCTGGGCCCTGTGGAGCGGCGGCACCCTGGCAAGGCAGCGCGGCGCCTTCCCGCTGGCCCGACGGCTGCTGGCGCTGGCGGCCGACCTCGGCGAGCGCGGCGGGGACGTCGTCGTCCGCGGATACTCGCTGGCCGGGCTCGCGGAGACCGGCCGCATCCAGGGGGACTACGAGGCCGTCGGCCGGCTCCATGAGCAGTTGCTGGCCGAGGCCCGCCGGCGCGGCGAGGCACGGCACACGGTGTGGGCGCTGGAGGGCATCGCGCAGATGCACCGCAACTCCGGGGACCTCGACACCGCTCTCACCCTGTTCCAGGAGGCGGCCGAGATCTCCGCGCGCGCCGACGACCGCAGGGGACACGCCTGGGCACTGCGCGGCCTGGCCGACCTGGTCTCGGTGCGCGACGGCGACACCGAGCGCGCCCTCGCGCTGCTGTCCGAGGCGGAGTCGACCTGCCGTGCGATGGACCTCACCAGCGCGCTGGCCTACAACCACAAGATGCGCGGCAACGTCCTCTATCGCGCGGCCCGTTACACCGAGGCCCGGGATCTCTACCGGCAGGCCCTCACGGAGTTCGGTGCGATGAGCGAGCCGCGCGGGATGGCCCTCGCCCGGCTCGGACTCGCCAAGTCGCTGGCCCGCCTGGGCCGCGACCGCTCCGAGACGGCCACGGAACTGGCCGCTCTGGCGACCGAGTTGGAGCGGATCGGGCTACGGCACGCGCGGGCGATGGTGGCACGGGCCGAGCAGGAACTGGGTATCGGGACGGAATCGGCCCGTCCGGGCGGCGCGACCGTGGAGGCCGTACGGTGACGGCGCTCTCCACGACGTTCTCCACCGCGTCCTCCAGCGCGTCCTCCACGACGTCCTCCACGACGATCGGCCCCGCCGCGGCCTCGGCTCCGCCGGGCGCGCCCGCCGTCCTCGACCGCTGCCGCGCGCTGGTGCGACCCGCGCTGGACGAGGCGGTCGGCCGGCTGCATCCGTGGGTGGGCGAGATGGCCGCGTACTCCTTCGGCTGGTGCGAGGTCGGCGGCGCCCCGGTCGGCGCCTCCGGCGGCAAGGGGGTGCGGCAGGCCCTCGCCGTGCTCGGCGCGGAGGCGGCGGGGGCGCCCGCGCGGGCCGGGGTCGCCGCGGCCGTCTCGGTCGAACTCGTGCACACCTTCTCCCTGTTGCACGACGACATCATGGACGGCGACCCCACGCGAAGGAGCCGCCCCACCGTCTGGAAGGCCTACGGCACGGGGCCCGCGGTCCTCGCGGGAGACGCCCTGTTCGCACTGGCCGTGGAGACGCTCGCCGCCGCCCCGGGCGGCGCGGGCGGCGTACGGCTGCTGTCCCGGGCACTCGCCGAGCTGGTGCACGGCCAGGCCGACGACCTGCTGTTCGCGGCACGGCCCTGGTCGGGGCACGGGCGGGTACGACCGGAGGCGTACCGGGCGATGGCCGAGGGCAAGACCGGCGCGCTGCTGGGCTGCGCTGCCGCGCTGGGCGCGGTGCTCGGCGGCGCCCCGGAGGCGACCGTGACCGCGCTGGACCGGGCCGGGCGGCATCTCGGGATCGCCTTCCAGGTGATCGACGATCTGCTGGGTGTCTGGGGCGATCCGGCCGTGACAGGCAAGCCCGTCCACGGTGACCTGCGTGCGGGCAAGAAGACGTTCCCGGTGCTGGCGGCCCTGGAGTCCCCCGCGCCGGCGGCCCGGCGCCTCGCCCGGCTGCTGGAGTCCGGGGGCGACCCGGCCGAGGCGGCCGTACTGGCCGAGGAGGCCGGGGGCCGGGCGGCCGCGCTCGCCGAGGCGCGCCGGCAGGTGTCCGCCGTGGAGGCCGCGCTCGCCGGGGTGCCGCTGCGCACCCGGGCCGCGGGCGAGCTGCGCTCGCTGCTCGACTTCCTGGTGCGGCGCGACCTCTGACCACCGTCCGGACCCCGGTTGACCTGCGCCACCGCCGCGCGACAGGGTGCAAGGAGCGCGCGGAACAGCGCGCGGGAAAGGTGGTCGTCTTGATCGGCATCACGGACATCGAAGCCGCGGCGGAGCGGATCGCCGGGCACGTGGTCCGCACCCCGACCCTCCCGAGTCCCGGGCTCTCCGGCCTGCTCGGCGTCCCCGTCACCGTCAAGCTGGAGCTGCTCCAGCGCACCGGCTCCTTCAAGGCGCGCGGGGCGGCGGCGAAGCTGCTCTCGCTCGACGAGGCGGAGCGGGCGGCCGGGGTGGTCGCGGTGAGCGGCGGCAATCACGGGATCGCGGTGGCGGTCATGGCCGCCGCCCTCGACGTGAAGGCCACGGTCGTCATGCCGCGTTCGGCGCCCGCCCGCGCCATCGAGATCGCCGAGGAGGCGGGCGCCTCGGTGCGGCTGACGGACGGCATGGGCAGCGCCTTCGCGCTGGTGAACGACCTGCGCGACGAGGGCCTGACGTTGGTGCACCCGTTCGACGACCCGGTGGTGGTCGCCGGGCAGGGCACGGTCGGCCTGGAGTTCGCGCAGGACGCCGTCGACGAGCTGACGGACGTCGTGGTCAGCGTCGGAGGCGGCGGTCTGATCTCCGGTGTCGCCGCGGCGCTTCGGGCGCTGCGTCCGCGGGTGCGGATCTGGGGCGTGGAGACCGAGGGCGCGGAGGCGATGGCCGAGGCACTGAAGGCCGGCGGTCCGGTGCCGGTGGAGGTGTCGTCCATCTCCACCACGCTGAGCGCGCCGTCCGTCGCACCGCTGACGTACGAGCATGTCGCGGCGCTGGTGGGCGAGGTGCTCGTGGTGCCGGACCGGGAGGCCGTACGGGGCTGTCTGGAGCTGGCCGAGCACGCCAAGGTGTGGACCGAGCCGGCCGCCGGGTGTCTGCTGCCGGCCGCCCGGCGGATCGTGGAGCGGGTGGGCCCGGACGCCCGGCTGGGGCTGGTGGTCTGCGGGGGCAACGCGTCGGCGGCGGACATGGCGTCCTGGGCCGAGCGTTTCGGACTGCGCTGACGAATCGGACCGCGCCGACGACTCCTAGCGTGCCGACGATTCCGCCTGTGCGGACGCGTCCGACCGCCCCGAGGTTTTCGGTGTGCGTGTGCGCGGCGCCGAGGAAATCGCCCGCGGTGGCCGTCGTCCTGGAATGGACCGACGGGCGTCGCGGGCGATTCCCGTTGCCGCCCGGCAGCCGTTTACCCCTGGTTACACCCCTGGACGGCCCGAAGTAATTTCCTTTCCTCGCACATACGATCGGCGCCTCGCCCGCTTTTTTGAATGAAAGACAGAAATCCCGGCGGAGTTGCGGATCTCTTGAACGCACACCCTCTCGATCGCCGTACCACTGGGAAAGGTGAGCAGTCGGGGGTTCAGCGAGGGATGACCATGGTCAAGGCGCACGTCTCCACGCACGAGTTGGTCGCCGGTCGGTACCGGCTCCTCGACGTCGTCCACCGCGAGACGAACCGCGTCGGCTGGTACGGCGAGTACACCGACGACGCGCCGGGCACCCGGCCGTGTCTGGTCACCCGGATCGGGCTGCCCGCGGGCCTCGGCGAGGAGGACGCGCACCGGGCCGCGCAGCGTGTGGTGCGGATGTCCGAGACGATGGCGCGGGTGTGCCCCGGCCGGGTCGCCACCGTGCTCGAGGCCCTCGCCGAGGGCGGGTCCCTGTGGACCGTGACCGAGTGGATCGACGGCCTCCCGCTGGGTCAGCTGATCGAGCAGCGGCGGGTGTTCCCGCACTCCCGCGCCGCCCGGATCGGGCTGGAACTGCTCGACGTGCTGGAGGCCGCGCACGGCGAGGGCATCACCCACGGCGAGCTGAGCCCCGGTCAGGTGTTCGTGCGGGCGCGCGGCCCCGTCGTCGTCACCGGCTTCGGCCTCGCGGGCGCGACCCTCGCTCCCCGCCTGGCCGCCCCCTCGTACGCCTCCCCCGAGCAGGCTCGGGACGAGCGGATCGGGCCGGCGGCGGATCTGTGGGCGGTGGGCGCGATCCTCTACACGATGGTCGAGGGCCGGCCTCCGTACCGGGACCGGGACCGGCCGGAGGCCACGCTGAAGGGCGTGGACCGGCTGCCGTTGCGCACCCCGCTGCGGGCCGGTCCGCTCGGGCCCGTCGTCCAGGGCCTGCTGCGCAAGGACTCGCGGGAGCGGATGACCCGGCCGGCGGTGCGCCAGAGCCTCGCCCGGGTCCTGGACGAGGACACGCACGGGGTGCCCGCGCCCCGGCTGCGGCGCGCGTACGCCGTCGCACGGGTCGCCGGCCCGCGGTGGAGCGGGCGGGCCATGGCGGCCGGGACCGCGCTGGCCGTGGTCGGCGTGACGGTCGCCGCCCTGGCCGCGACGGGCCAGTTGCCCGGCACCGAGAACACGTCGTCCGACGGCGCGCAGGCCCGCCCGACAGCGCCCAGCGCCCCGCCCGGCGAGGACGGCGCCGACAGAGTCACGGAGGTGCCGGCACCGGCCCTGT
>NZ_MUBA01000393.1 GCF_002154575.1 Streptomyces bobili | reverse complement strand
CCGCGACCGTGATCCGGCCGTCAGGGGCGGGCTGAGGCGACACGCGTCGGCGCTCCCCTCTCCGCGGGTGTGCGACCACGGCGCAGCAGTGATCGCGCGGCGGCGACCGTCTCGTCGGCGTCGATGCCGAGCAGCCGGGGGTCGGGCAGGTCGCCGTGCGGGTCGCCGGGCGGACCCGGCTTCCACAGGGCGAGATGGCGCGGCGAACGCGGCGGGCCCCACAGGTGCGGCGCCACGGGCCCGAACAGGGTCACGGACGGCGTCGCGTGCGCCACGGCGAGATGCGCCGGCCCGGTGTCGCCGCTGACCAGCAGCGCGGCCTCCGCGACCAGCGCCGACAGCTCACCGAACGGCAGTCCGCCGCGCAGCACGTCCCGCTCGGGCAGGCCCGCACGTGCGGCGACGTCCAGCACCAGCGCGTCCTCTCCGGGACCGCCGGTGACGACGACCCGGTGGCCCTCGTCGCGCAGCGCCCGCGCCACGGCCGCGTAGCGCTCGGCGGGCCAGCGGCGGGCCGCCGACTCCGCTCCGGGGTGCACGACGACGGCCCCCGGCGCGGGTGACTCCCCGGCCGGCGACGGCAGCCGTACGTCGGCCGGGTCGGCCGGGATGCCGTAGTGGGTGAGGAAGCGGCACCACCGGTCGCGTTCGTGCTCGTCCGGCCGCCACCGGGGCGGGGGCGGATCGGGCTGGGCGAAGGCGAGCAGCCGGCCGGGGGAGAGGGCGGCGAGCGCGTCCCGGCTCTCCGGGCCCCTGCCGTGCAGGTCGATCGCGACCCGTGGCGGCGGTCCCGCCCAGTGCGTCAGCGCCGGCACACCGCGCCCCGGCGCAGCGGCCGGGAGGACCGTGTCCACCGCTCCGCTGGACAGCGCCGCCTCGCGCAGCGCCGGCGGCAGCGCCAGCACCACCTCGTGCCCGGGGAAGGCCCGGCGGACACCGCGCAGCGCGGGCACCCCGGCCAGCAGATCGCCCAGGCCCAGCGCGCGCAGTACCAGGACCCGAGGCGTCACCGGTGCCCCCGTCCGTGGGCCAGGCCCGCAGGCCGCGGGGACGACGCCGCCTTCTCGGCGATCCCGGTCGTGGAGCGGCCGTCCAGATAGGGGAAGAGGACGACCTGCCCGCCCCAGCTCTCCACGAGCGGGGCCTCCGGCAGCCGTTCCAGGGCGTAGTCGCCGCCCTTGGCCCAGATGTGGGGGCGCAGGTCGGCGAGCAGCCGCTCCGGGGTGTCCTCGTCGAACACGGCGACCGCGTCCACGCACTCCAGCGCGCGCAGCACCCTGATCCGGTCCGCGACCGGCACCAGGGGCCGCCCGCCGCCCTTGCGGCGGCGCACGGAGGCGTCCGAGTTCACGCACACCACCAGGCAGTCCCCGGTACGGCGGGCCGCCTGCAGCAGGGCCACATGGCCGGCGTGCAGCAGGTCGAAACAGCCACCGGCGGCCACGACGGTCCCGCCCGCGGCCCGTACCCGGGCGGCGGTGCGCAGGGCGTCGTCCGTCGGCTCGGCGTCGACCGCCGGGGGCGCCGGCACCGGCGGCGCGGACACGGCACGGGCACCGCCCTCGGCGACGTAGCGGGTCGCGGCGTGCACGGCTCCCCGGACGGCGGACTCGGTGAGTTCGCCGTCGGCCAGCAGCCCGGCCGCGGTCGCCGCGAACCGGTCCCCGGCACCGCAGGCGTCCCCGTCCGCCGTCACCGGCGACGGCACGAGCAGCGGTGTGTCGCCGTGCGACAGCAGCGCGCCCCGGCCGCCCAGCGTCACGGCCACCGAGGCCGCCCGCCAGGCCCGGACGAGCGTGTCCGCGTCGCGGGCCGCCGTCTGCAGGGCGCCCGCGCCCTCGGGCCGTTCGTCGCCCGCGAAGCCGCGCGCCTCGCTCGCCGACGGCGTGACCAGCCGCACCCCGGGCACCGGCCGCTCCCCGCGCGGATGCGGGTCCCACACGACGGGCACCCGGGCCGCCGCTGCCGCCAGTTCCTCCCGCAGCACCTCGGCGGTGCCGCGGCCGTAGTCGGCGACGAGGACGGCACCGGCCTCGGCGACCGCCCGGCGCGCCTCGTCGGTCGCCTCGCCGGCCCGGCCGTCCCCGTCGTCCAGCCGCAGCAGCGGGGTGCCCGCGGCGAGGACGCGGGTCTTGCTGGACAGATCACCGGTCAGCGGCAGCCGCACCAGCCGCACCCGGCCGCCCAGCGCCCGCACCAGACAGGCACTGGACTCGTCCTCGCCGAGGGCGGTCACCAGGGTGACGGGCCTGCCGTCGGCCGCGGCGAGCCAGGCCGCCAGGGCAGCGCCGCCCGGCCGGGTGACGCGCCGGGCCGCGCTGACCACCGGCACGGGCGCGTCCGGCGCCAGCCGCTCGGCCCGTCCGCACAGGTCGTGGTCGAGGAGGGCGTCCCCGACGACGAGCAGCGGGGCGGGGGAGCTCATACGCCGTCCCTCCCCGCCGGGTCCGCCCACCGGTCGACGCGCGGGCGCCGCCGCTCCACGGCCAGGCGCCGCTCCACGGTCCGGTCGAAGGCCTCGCACAGCATGTGCACGGCCACCAGGTGCAGTTCCTGCACCGTGGCGGACGTCGCCGCCTCCACGCACAGGGCCGCGTCGGCCGCGCCCTCCAGTGGGTTGGGCGCCGGCCCGGTCAGCGCCCAGACGGTCATGCCGAGGCGGGCGGCCTCCTTCGCCGCGACGAGCAGGTTCTCGCTGGCGCCGCTGGTGGACAGCAGCATCAGCACGTCCGCGTCCCGCCCATGGGCGGCGACCTGCCGGGCGAAGATCTCCTGCACGCCGTAGTCGTTGGCGATCGCCGTGGTGGAGGACGTGTCGGCGTGCAGGGCGAGCGCGGAGAACGGCGGGCGGTCGTCGCGGTAGCGGCCGACCAGTTCGGCGGTCAGGTGCTGCGCCTGTGCGGCGCTGCCGCCGTTGCCCGCGACCAGCAGCCGGGAGCCCGACCCGAGCCGGTCGGCGAGGGCGGCGCCCCACCGGTCGACCACGGGCGTGGCGTACTCGCGGAAGCCCGCGAGGGCCTTCATCAGGTCGTCGCAGTGAGTGACGTCGGTGGCGAGTTTCATCGGACGACTCCCGAGAGCGAGGGGACGGAGGAGACGGCGCCGTAGACCTGGGTCACCCCGTCGGCGACGCGGTCCCACGTGTACCGGGCGAGGACGCGGCGCCGGCCCGCGGCGCCGTACCGGGCGAGCCGGGCCGGGTCGTCGAGGAGGCCGCGGACCGTCGCGCTGAGGTCGTGGTCCTCGTCGGGCGGCACGAGGACGCCGGTGACGTCGTCGACGACCGTGTCGAGCTGGCCGCCGACGGCGGTGGCGACGACGGGCGCGCAGCAGGCCATGGCCTCGACGGGGACGATCCCGAACGGCTCGTAGCGGGGCAGTGAGAGCACCAGGTCGGCGCCGGACATGAGCTGGGGCATCCGGTCGGGGCTCACCCCGCCGAGGAGGGTGACCCGGTCGGCCACTCCGCAGTCCTCGGCGATCGCCCGCAGCCGCTCCGCCTCGGGTTCGGCGCCCAGCAGGGCGGGCTCGGGTCCGCCGGCGATGAGGAGTTCGGCGTCGGGGACACCGGCCAGGGCGCGGATCGCCCGGTCGAACCCCTTGCGGGGGACGAGCCGGCCCACCGAGAGCAGCCGACGGGGCGCCGCGGGGGACCGCCGGGCCGCGGCGACGGGCGCGAACCGCACCGGGTCGACCCCGCAGGGGACGACGGAGATACGGTCGCGCGGCAGCCCCATGGCGATCAGTTCCGTCACCTCGTCCTCGCAGGTGGCGATGATGCCGCCGCACTCCCGTCCCACCGCCGACTCGATCGCCAGGCGCTGAGGCGGGCTGGTGTCTGCGGCGCCCTGGTGACGCTTCTTCACGGTGCCGAGCGCGTGGTACGTCTGCACGACCGGCACTCCCAGGGCGCGCGCACCGGCCACCGCCGCCATTCCGGACATCCAGAAGTGCGCGTGCACCACGTCGGGCGGCTCGGTGGCCCACTCCTGCGCGAGCCAGGCGCCGAACTCCGGCATGTAGGGCAGGAGTTCGTCCTTGGGTATGGGGGCCGGAGGTCCGGCGGGCACATGAACCACCTTCACCCCGTCCGGTGTGGTGACCCGCTCCGGCAGACCGGGGTCGTCGCGGCGCGTGTACACGACGACCTCGTGGCCCCGCCGGGCCAGCTGTCCGGCGAGCTGGGCCACGTACACGTTCTGTCCGCCCGCGTCCGGGCCGCCGAGCTGGGCCAGGGGGCTGGCGTGCTCGGAGACCATGGCGACGCGGCCGGCGGTCGGGTGACTGGGGCTCATCGGGTGACCTCCTTGATCAGGCGTTCCCAGTCGTCGCGGAAACGCCGTTCTCCGTAGCGGGCCTGGACCGCGGCCCGGCCGGCCTCCCCTGTCGCGCGGGCGTACGCGGGGTCCGCGGCGAGGCGGCGGACGGCGTCCTCCAGCACGTCGAACCGGTTGGAGACCACCCCCGCCCCCTCGGGCACGGCCTCGCGGACCTCGGTGGTGTCCAGTGCCACCACGGGCATCCCCAGGAACATGGCCTCCAGGAGGGACAGCCCGAGCGACGTCCAGCGGATCGGGTGCAGGTAGAGACGGCAGTGGGCCATCGCCGGGTGCAGTTCGCCCTGCGGCAGGTCCCGGCTGCGGCAGCGGTCGGGCGGCAGCCCGAGGTGCTCGGCGAGTCCTTCGGTGCGCATGCCGAAGACGTCCAGCGGTGCCCAGCGGGCGAACCGGGGCAGCAGATCCGTTCCGGTGGTACGGCCGCGCCGCACGGGCTCGTTGACGACGACCGCGGCGCGGGCCTCCTCGCCGGTCCACAGCGGGCCCGGGTCGATGATGCCGTGCTCGATGACCGTCGTCGGTGCCCGGCCGTTGTCCCACATGAGCCGGTTGAAGTGGGTGACGTGCACGAGCGGTATGTCGGTCCGACCGGCGAGGGGATGGCGGGTGCCGACGGCACTCTCGTGCGGGCTGTTGTGCTCCACATACACGGCCGGGACGTCGATTCCGGGGCGCCGGCCGGTCCACGCGTGGGCCAGCTCCAGCTCCTGCGGGCGCTGCAGCACCATCAGGTCGATGTCCGCCTCACGCAGTTCGCCGGGCCCCGCCTCGCGGACCGTGTTCGGCCAGTCCCAGGTTCTGGCCCGGCCCAGCCCGTCCGGCCCGCGGTCCGCGGTCACCGGGACGAGGAAGGTGTACGGGCCCTGGACGAACGACGTCAGCCACGAGCCGTGCACATGCCAGACAAGAATGTTCATGCGTGCTCCTTGAGCAGTTTTCGCACCGCCTGCACCACGTCCTGGCCGGTGACCTCGTCCAGACAGGGATGGCCGGCCACCGGACAGTGCCGGGCCCTGCTGTCCGCGCACGGCGCCTTCTGGTCGCCGAGCAGCACACTCGGCACGCCGTACGGCCCCCAGCGCTCCGCCGGGACGACGGGCGCGAACAGGGACACCACCGGGGTGCCGACCGCCGCCGCCAGATGGGCGGGGCCGGTGTTGCCGCACACCACGACGTCGGCGGTGCGCAGCACGCCCGCCAGGGTGCGCGGCTCGGTCCTGCCGCCGAGGTCCACCGCCGTCCCCCCGCTGACCCGCCGGGTCAGGTCCGTCTCGTCGGGGCCGCCGGTGACGACGACCCGGTGACCGGCGTCGGCGAGCAGCGCGACGGCCTCGGCGCACCGTTCGGCACTCCAGGCGCGGGCGGGCGCACTGGCACCGGGGTGGACGACGACGTACGGGCCGTTGCCGGTCAGGGCGACGGTGTCCGGCGACGGCAGGACGCGCAGCCGCCCGTCGTCGCCGGGCGGCGGGGGGAAGCCCAGCGCGGCGGCGGTGTCGAGCGCCGCCTCGGCCTCGTGCCGGCCGGGCAGCCGCCGGTGCCGTACGTCGAGGAGGCTGCCGGGGTGGTCGACGCTGTCGGCGCCGATCCGGCCGATCCCGGCCAGCCGCAGCACCAGCGCGGTGGGCAGGGGGCTCTGGTGGAACGAGGTCAGGACGAGGGCCACGTCGAACGCGGCCTCGCTCAGCCGCCGCACCAGGTCGTCGACATCCCCCTTGCGCACCGGGGGCGGGTCCACGCCCTCCCACGGCGCCGACCACACCAGGACCTCGTCGACGCCGGGCAGCAGCCGGGCGGCCGGTTCGCCGCGTGGGCCGCACAGCATCGTCACGTGTCCGCCGTGTGCGGCGACCGCGCGGACGGCGGGCCCGGCGAGCAGGACGTCGCCGAAGCTGTCGAGCCGTACGACCAGTGCCTTCACAGCCGGCCTCCCCGCGTCTGCGCCAGCAGCCGGTTGACCGCCGTGAGCAGGTCGGGGGCGGTCGTGGGCGCAGACTCGACCTCCGCGGGCAGCGTCACCGCCGTCGGGATCAGCACACCCCGGGCGCCCGCGGCACGGGCGGCCAGCACGTCGGCCCCGATGTCGCCGATCACCACACAGTCCACGGGAGCCACGTCCAGGCGGCGGGCCGCCTCGATGACCAGTCCGGGACGCGGCTTGCGGCAGCCGCAGCCGTCGTCGGGCAGGTGCGGGCAGTACACCCAGGTGCCGAGACCGCCGAGCAGGGCGTCCACCCGCTCGTTGACCCTGCGGACGTCGGCGTCCGTGAGCAGTCCGCGGCCGATGCCCGACTGGTTGCTGACCACGCCCGTCGGGATGCCCTCGGACCGCAGCAGGTCCAGGGCCCGCTTCGCGCCGGGCAGCGGGCGCACCCGCTCGGGGTCGCCGTTGTAGGGCACGTCCTCGACGAGGGTGCCGTCGCGGTCGAAGAGGACGGCGGCGACCCGGACGCGGTCGGCGGTCCGCCGGCTCACGGCCGGCCTCCCATCGGCAGCGCGCGCCGATGGCGTACCAGGCCGTCCAGCCAGTGGCGCACCGCGAGCGGCGGGATGAGAACGCTGGTGACCGCCATGGTGACGACCTCGTCCCGGGTCCGCGGGCCGGGCAGGATCCGGGCCGCGGCGAACTCGGCCGTGCCCAGCAGCCACAGGGCTCCGGCCGCGGCGGCGGCCCGGCGCCGGCCGGCCTGCGCGCACAGGGACGCGGTCAGCGCGGCGGACGTCACCAGGACGTGCCGGGGAAGCCGTCCGCGGGGCGCCTCGGCGCGGGTCCACCAGTCGCGGCCGTGCAGCCGGGTCATCAGGACGTCGTCGGCGTTGCCCCGCTGGGCCCGCACGGACACCCACCGGTCGGCGGGCCGCACCGGATGCCGGGTCGTGCGCAGGCCGCGCCGCAGCGTCCAGCCCGCTTCCATGACGCGCAGCGCCAGGTCGGCGTCCTCCCTGAACGCCCGGCGGAACCGCTCGTCGAAGCCGCCCACCCCGGCCAGCGCGGCCGTCCGGTAGGCCATGTCCGCGGTCGCCCAGGCGGCCCGCTCCAGCCCGGCCGTGCCGCGTTCCCAGTCGGTGGGCCTGCGGTCCTCGGGGAGCGGGACGGTCAGCCGTCCCTGGCTGCCGCCGGTGTCCGGGCCGGCCGCGTCGAGGTCGTCGGCGAGCAGCCGCGACCACTTCGGCAGCACCCGCACGTCGTCGTCGAGGAACACCGTCCAGGGCGTGCCGACGGTGCGCCAGCCGGCGTTGCGGGCGGCGGCGGGCCCCCGCCCGCCGCTGCGCAGGGTGCGCACCCGCCCGCGCAGCATGCCGGCCGCCTCCAACGGCAGTTCCCCGGCGGGCTCGAGCCGGTCGTCGACCACGACGACCTCCTCGGGCGGACGGTCCGCCGCCGCGGCGAGGGCGCGCAGACAGTCCGCGAGACAGGGCCGCCCGATCGTCGGGATCACCACCGAGTAGGCGGGTGCGCCCGTCATGCGAACACCTTCTTCCGCCGCACCGCGAACGGACCCAGCGCGAGCAGGTCCACCGGCGCGGACCCGAAGCACTCCAGGGCGTCCCGCGGATCGTCGACCATCGGCCGGCCCGCCGTGTTCAGGCTGGTGTTGACCACCACCGGCAGCCCGGTCCGCCGCTCGAAGCCGTCGATCATCCGCGCCACCAGTGGCTCGGCCGCCCGGTCCACGGTCTGGATACGGGCCGTGCCGTCCACGTGGACCACGGCCGGGATCCGCTCCCGCCACTCGGCGGCGACCTCGTGCACGAACAGCATGTACGGGCTGGGCAGCGGCCCGTCGAACAGCTCCGGCGCCCGCTCCGCCAGCACCATCGGGGCCACCGGACGGAACTCCTCCCGCCCCTTCACCGCGTTGAGCCGCTCCAGGTTCTCCGCCCGCCCCGGATGCGCCAGCAGGGAACGATGGCCGAGCGCCCGCGGCCCGTACTCGCTGCGCCCCTGGAACCAGGCCACGACACCGTCACGAGCCAGTTCCTCCGCCACGGCCTCCGCGATGTCGGCCGGCTCCTCGTACGGGACGGCCGCCCGCTCCAGCCACTCGCGCAGCTCGGCGTCGCTCCAGCCGCGGCCGAGCGCTGCCGTCGGCATGGCCTCCACCGTCTCCTTCTGGTGGGCGACGTGCAGCGCGGCGCCCAGCGCCGTCCCGGCGTCACCGGCCGCGGGCTGCACCCAGACCCGCTCGAAGGGCCCCTCCCGGTGCAGCCGGGTGTTGGCCACGCAGTTCAGCGCCACCCCGCCCGCCAGTGTCAGCACATCCTCACCCGTGCGTTCGTGCAGCCACCGCACCAGGTCGAGCAGCACCTCCTCCAGGCAGGCCTGCGCGGCGGCCGCGAGGTCGGCGTGGTCCTGCGTCCAGGGAGCGCCCGCCGCGCGCGGCGGGACCAGCGAGGCCCACGGCACGGGACGGGCCCGGAATCCGCCCTCGCCGTCCGTGCCGACGTATTCGCGCAGCCGGTCGAGGAAGCGCGGGGTGCCGTACGAGGCGAGGGCCATGACCTTGAACTCGTCGCTGCTGCGCAGGAATCCCAGGTGCTGGGTGAGGTCCTCGTAGAAGAGGCCCATCGAGTCGGGCAGCGACTGCGAGCCCAGGACGGTGAGTTCACGGTTCGCGTAGCGGCCCGCGAGGTGGGAGCCGCACTCGCCGCGGCCGTCGAGCACGAGGACCGCGCAGTCGGGGTACGGGGACGCCTGCCCCGCCGAGGCGGCGTGGGCGACGTGGTGGGGGACGAAGCGGACCTTCGCCGGGTCGAGGCCGGGCAGCGCCTCGGCGAGGAACTCGGGGGCGCGGCGGGCGTACTCCTGCCGCAGGTGGTCCCAGGGGTCGTTCAGGCCGAGCCGGTCCGCCGGGCGCGCGAGGTCGGGATCGTAGGAGTAGGCGACCGCGTCCAGCTCGGACGGGGCGAGCCCGGCCTGCTCCAGGCACCAGCGGGCGGACAGTTCGGGCAGCTCCCAGGCGGAGAAGGGAACGGGACGTTTGCCGTGCTTGCGCCGGCTGAAGCGCTCCTCCTCCGTGGCCGCCACGATCCTGCCGTCCATGACGAGCGCGGCGGCGGGATCGTGGAAGAGGGCGTTGATTCCCAGTACGCGCATGCGATGCCTCCGTGGCGGGGGTGAGGGACGGGTCTCAGAGCTGCGGCTCCCGCGTCGGCTGGGTCGCGGCGAAGTAGGCGATCGTGTGCTTGATGCCTTCCTCCCACGGCACCCTCGGCGCCCAGCCCAGCAGCTCCCTGGCCAGCGTCGTGTCCGGCCGGCGCCGCTGCGGATCGTCGACGGGACGGTCGACGAACCCGATCCGTGAGCCTGACCCCGTCAGCTCCACCACCCGGCGCGCGATGTCACGGACCGTGACCTCGTCGGTCCCGCCGATGTTCACCGGCCGCACCGAGTGGCTCGCGGCCACCAGCAGCACCCCGTCGACCGTGTCGTCCACATAGCAGAGCGACCGCGTCTGCCCGCCGTCGCCCGCCACCGTGAGCGGCTCACCTGCCAGCGCCTGACATACGAAGGTGGGCACCGCACGCCCGTCGTGGGCCCGCATCCGCGGCCCGTACGTGTTGAACAGCCGGACGATGCCCGCGTCGGCCTCCCGAGCCCGCGCATGGGCCGTGACCAGCGCCTCCGAGAACCGCTTGGCCTCGTCGTACACGCTGCGCGGGCCGACCGGATTGACGTTGCCCCAGTAGTCCTCGCGCTGCGGATGCACCAGCGGATCGCCGTACACCTCGGACGTCGAGGCCAGCAGGAACCTGGCCCCGTCACGCTCCGCGACGGCCAGCATGTTGCGGGTGCCCAGACTGCCCACGTCGAGCGTCTCCAGCGGCAGCCGCAGATAGTCGGCGGGCGAGGCCGGACACGCGAAGTGCAGGACCAGGTCGTACGGCCCCTCCAGCCGCTCCGGGCAGTCCGCCGAGGACACGTCGCACTCGACGAACCGGAAACCGGGGTGGCCTTCGAGGTGGGCGATGTTCGCCCGTGAACCCGACACCAGGTTGTCCGCGCAGTCGACTTCGGCACCTGAAGCCAACAGGCGTTCGCACAGATGGCTGCCGAGGAACCCGGCG
The DNA here is from genome assembly GCF_002154575.1 of Streptomyces bobili. Classification (GTDB taxonomy): domain Bacteria; phylum Actinomycetota; class Actinomycetes; order Streptomycetales; family Streptomycetaceae; genus Streptomyces; species Streptomyces bobili. The sequence continues at coordinate 1,348 of NZ_MUBA01000393.1, read as the reverse complement.
CCGCCGGTCACCACGGCACGACGCCAGGGCAGGCTGGGGGTCGCATCATTCATGGGACGTCCTTCGCTCGCGCCCGGAAACGCCTTCACGAGGTCGGCGCACTGATCCGGTGCGGCACGGGAGGGTGTGGAGAGGTGAAGGAGCAGGACGCGCGGACTGCTGCGCAGCAGCGCCGTCCTGGTCGGCCGCCGTTTTCCCGACGGCACTGGCTCTGAGTTCCCGTGCCAGTAGCTTTCACACGTTGATCCCTATTGTGCTCAGGCACCGACTGTCCCGCGACCGCTCCCCCAGCAACACCACCTGTACCGGCAGCACCACAGGCACCACAGGCATCCGGCAGGCGGCCGAGCCACCCCGGCGGACGCGGTGTCGGCCCGGCGGCGCGGGGCACCCGGAGTCCCGGCGGGCCCGTCCCGGGCCCGCCGTGCCGAGGCTGGAGGTGAAGGACATGGGTCATGGTGGGAACGTCATCGACGAACTGGTGACCGATCATCGTGAGGTCGAGGAGCTGTTCGGCAAGATCGAGGCGCTGCCGGCCGGCCACAAGGACCGCAAGATGTACGCCGACCAGGTCACGATGGAGCTGGTCAGGCACTCGGTGGCCGAGGAGGCCTACCTCTACCCGGCCGTCCGTGAACATGTGGCGGGCGGGGACGCGCTGGCCGACAAGGAGCTCGAGGACCACGCCAAGGCCGAACAGATCATGAAGGACCTGGAGAGCTGCGAGGCGGACGACCCGCAGTTCGACCGGCTCGTCGGCATGCTGATGACCGAGATCCGGGAGCACGTCGCCGACGAGGAGGGCAACCTCTTCCTGCGGCTGCGCTCGGCCTGCCCCCCGGACGCCCTCGACGACCTGGGCGACAAGGTCCGCATGGCGAAGAAGACCGCGCCGACGCGTCCCCACCCGTCCGCCCCGGACAAGCCGCCCGCCAACAAGATGCTGGCACCGGGGGTCGGCATGGTCGACCGGATGCGTGACGCGCTGAGCGGGCGCGGCAAGGAGGGCTGAGGCCCCGGGCACCTCGGGCCCCGTGCGGACGGGTCCGTCGCCGCCGGCGACGGGCCCGTCCGCATGCCATGAGCGCCCGCGAGCCCTGTGAGCAACCGCACTCGGCACGGCAAGTACCCGACCACCACACCCATTTGGGCAGGAGAAGGCACCTCGGCGGGGGCGGTCCGGCGACCACTCGCCCGTCCCGTCTGCCACGATGGTCCGCGCCGTAACCGATCAGGTGGAGTGGCCGCGCAGCGCAGCCGGCGTTCCCCGGTTCCGCCGCCCCGTGACCTCCCCTCGCACCCTCGGGTACCGCACTGTGACTTCCCCTTCCGTCCCCGCGCCCACCCC
>NZ_MUBA01000392.1 GCF_002154575.1 Streptomyces bobili | reverse complement strand
TTCAAATCCCGTCAGGACCGCTGGAGTTCCTCGTGAACTCCGTGGCTGGGTAGCTCAGTTGGTACGAGCGATCGCCTGAAAAGCGATAGGTCGCCGGTTCGACCCCGGCCCCAGCCACCACATCGAAAAGGGCCCCGATCTTCGGATCGGGGCCCTTTTCGTGGTTCCCCACCACCTCCCCCGCGACCGCGCCGAACGCCGTCGGCGCCGCCCCCGGCAAAAGCACTCGCCACGTTTTTCCGCGGGATGAGATCCTGGATCCCGTATGTCTACGCACCCTGCCCCCGCCCTCGGCGTTCTCGCCCCCCGTCTGGCCGAGCTGTCCCTGCGTGATGCGCACCGGCTCGGGCGCAGGCTCGAAGGCGCGCGCAAGATCCGCAACCCTCAGGCGCGAGCCGCCGTCCTCGCCGAGATCGAGGCCGAGGTCGCGACCGCCGAGGAACGGATGGGCGCGCGGCGCACCCGTATGCCCGCGGTCACCTATCCCGAACAGCTGCCGGTCAGCCAGAAGAAGGACGTGATCGCGGAGGCCATCCGCGACCACCAGGTCGTGATCGTGGCCGGTGAGACCGGGTCCGGCAAGACGACGCAGATCCCGAAGATCTGTCTGGAGCTGGGCCGGGGCGTCCGCGGGATGATCGGGCACACCCAGCCGCGCCGGATCGCCGCCCGGACGGTGGCCGAACGGGTGGCCGAGGAGCTGCGCTCGCCGCTCGGCGAGGCCGTCGGCTGGAAGGTGCGGTTCACCGACCAGGTGAACCCGGACGCCACCTTCGTGAAACTGATGACGGACGGCATCCTGCTCGCGGAGATCCAGACCGACCGCGAGCTGCGCGCCTACGACACGATCATCATCGACGAGGCCCACGAGCGGTCCCTCAACATCGACTTCCTGCTGGGCTACCTCGCCCAGCTGCTGCCGAGGCGCCCCGACCTGAAGGTCATCATCACCTCGGCCACGATCGACCCCGAGCGGTTCTCCCGGCACTTCGGTGAGGCGCCGATCATCGAGGTCAGCGGGCGGACGTACCCCGTGGAGGTGCGTTACCGGCCGCTCCTGGAGGAGGAGTCCGAGGACGCCGACCGCGACCAGATCACCGCGATCACGGACGCCGTCGACGAGCTGATGGGGGAGGGGAAGGGCGACATCCTCGTCTTCCTCTCCGGTGAGCGGGAGATCCGGGACACCGCGGACGCGCTGGAGAAGAAGCAGTACCGGTTCACCGAGGTGCTGCCGCTGTACGCCCGCCTCTCGCACGCCGAACAGCATCGGGTGTTCCAGCAGCACACCGGGCGCAGGATCGTTCTCGCGACCAACGTCGCCGAGACCTCGCTGACCGTTCCGGGCATCAAGTACGTCATCGACCCCGGATTCGCCAGGATCAGCCGGTACAGCCATCGCACCAAGGTGCAGCGGCTGCCGATCGAGGCGATCTCGCAGGCCAGCGCCAACCAGCGCAAGGGCCGCTGCGGCCGTACCTCCGACGGCATCTGCATCCGGCTCTACAGCGAGGACGACTTCCTCGCCCGGCCCGAGTTCACGGACGCGGAGATCCTGCGGACCAACCTGGCGAGCGTCATCCTCCAGATGACCGCGGCCGGGCTGGGCGAGATCGAGAAGTTCCCGTTCATCGACCCGCCGGACCACCGCAACATCCGGGACGGCGTGCAGCTCCTCCAGGAGCTGGGCGCCCTGGACCCGGCGCAGAAGGACCCGCGCAGGCGGCTCACGGAGACCGGCCGCAAGCTGGCCCAGCTGCCCGTGGACCCGCGGCTGGCCCGGATGGTCCTGGAGGCCGACAAGAACGGCTGTGTCCGCGAGGTCATGGTGATAGCCGCCGCGCTGTCCATCCAGGACCCGCGCGAGCGCCCGGCCGACAAGCAGACCCAGGCCGACCAGCAGCACGCCCGCTTCAAGGACGAGACCAGCGACTTCCTCGCGTACCTCAACCTGTGGCGGTACATCCGCGAGCAGCAGAAGGAGCGCGGCTCGTCGTCGTTCCGCCGGATGTGCAAGCAGGAGTACCTGAACTTCCTGCGCATCCGCGAGTGGCAGGACATCTACTCGCAGCTGCGGACCGTCGCCAAACAGCTGGGCATCCACCTCGACGAGCGGGACGCCGCCGGCGACAGCATCCATGTCTCGCTCCTCGCCGGCCTGCTGTCCCACATCGGGATGAAGGACGTCAAGGAAGGCAACAAGAACGAGTATCTGGGCGCCCGGAGCGCCAAGTTCGCGCTCTTCCCCGGCTCGGCGCTGTTCAAGAAGCAGCCCCGGTTCGTCATGTCGGCGGAACTGGTGGAGACGAGCCGCCTCTGGGCGCGCGTCAACGCCAAGATCGAGCCCGAATGGGTCGAGCCGCTCGCCGAGCACCTCCTGAAGCGGACGTACAGCGAGCCGCACTGGGAGAAGGACCAGGCCGCGGTGATGGCGCTGGAGAAGGTCACGCTGTACGGCGTGCCGATCATCGCCCAGCGCAAGGTGAACTACGGGCGGATCGACCCGGAGGCCTCACGCGAGCTGTTCATCCGTAACGCGCTCGTCGAGGGCGACTGGCGCACGCACCACAAGTTCTTCGCCGACAACCGCAAACTCCTCAGCGAGGTCGAGGAGTTGGAGCACCGGGCCCGGCGCAGGGACATCGTCGTCGACGACGAGACGCTGTACGACTTCTACGACCAGCGGGTGCCCGACCATGTCGTGTCCGGCGCCCACTTCGACTCCTGGTGGAAGCACAAGCGGCACGAGCAGCCCGACTTCCTGGACTTCGAGCGGGAGATGCTCATCCGGGAGTCGGCCGGCGCGGTCACCAAGGACGACTATCCGGACACCTGGCGGCAGGGTCCGCTGAAGTTCCGGGTGACCTACCAGTTCGAGCCGGGCGCCGACGCGGACGGCGTGACCGTCCACGTCCCGCTCCAGGTCCTCAACCAGGTCACGGACGAGGGCTTCGACTGGCAGATCCCGGGCCTGCGCGAGGAGGTCGTCACCGAGCTGATCCGTTCCCTGCCGAAGCCGATCCGCCGCAACTACGTGCCGGCGCCGAACTTCGCGCAGCGGTTCCTGGACCAGGCGGTGCCGTTGCGGGAACCGCTGACGACGGCGATGGCCCGCGACCTCAAGCGGATGGTCGGCGTCCCCTTCGAGGCCGAGGACTTCGACTGGTCCCGCCTCCCCGACCACCTGAAGATCACCTTCCGGATCGTCGACGAGCGGCGCCGCAAGCTGGCCGAGGACAAGGACCTTCAGGCGCTGAAGCTGCGGCTGAAGCCCAAGGCCCGCCAGGCCATCTCCCAGGCCGCCGCGGCCATCGCCGAGCGGGAGGGCGGCGAGTCGCTGGAGCGCTCCGGCCTGACCGACTGGACGATCGGCACGCTCACCCGCGTCTTCGAGACCCGCCGGGCCGGCCAGCCGGTCAAGGCGTACCCGGCGCTGGTCGACGACGGCGACACCGTCTCCGTCCGCCTCTTCGACACGGAGGAGGAGCAGGCCGAGGCGATGTGGAAGGGCACCCGCCGGCTGATCCTGCGCAACATCCCGGTCAACCCGGCGAAGTTCGCGTCCGAGAAGCTGACGAACGCCCACAAGCTCGCCCTGTCCGCGAATCCGCACGGCTCCGTCCAGGCCCTCTTCGACGACTGCGCGATGGCCGCGGCGGACAAGCTGATCGGCGACTTCGGCGGACCGGCGTGGGACGAGGAGTCGTACCGGAAGCTGTACGAAAAGGTGCGGGCGGAGATCGTCGACACGACCGTGCGGACGGTCGGTCAGGTGCAGCAGGTCCTGGCGGCCTGGCAGTCCTGCGAACGACGCCTGAAGGGCGTACGCAGCCCCTCGCTGCTGGCGAACCTGGCGGACGTACGCAAACAGCTGGACGCGCTCGTACGGCCCGGCTTCGTGACGTGGGCGGGGCTGCGCCGGATGCCCGACCTGATGCGCTACCTCGTGGCCGCGGACCGGCGCCTGCAGCAGATGCCGACCAACGCCCAGCGGGACACCGCCCGCATGGAGAAGGTCCACGAGATGCAGGACGAGTACGCCTGGCTGCTGGAGCAGCTGCCCGCGGGCCGCCCGGTGCCGTCCTCGGTACTGGACATCCGGTGGATGATCGAGGAGCTGCGGGTGAGCTACTTCGCCCACGCGCTGGGCACGGCGTACCCCGTCTCCGACAAGCGGATCGTGAAGGCGATCGACGCGGCCGCACCGTGACATCTCCCGCACGGAGGGTGAGTTCGACCAGGCGGGCCACCCTCCTGTAGAGTCTCGTCTCGCAGCACAGCGCAACAAAATGTGCCGCAAAACCTGGTCCTGTGGAGCAGTTTGGAGTGCTCGCCACCCTGTCAAGGTGGAGGCCGCGGGTTCAAATCCCGTCAGGACCGCATCGATAGAAGAAGGCCCGCACCCACTGGGTGCGGGCCTTCTTCGCGTCCCCCACCCGCTGACAACCCTGTCAAGGTGGAGGCCGCGCCCGCGGCGCAGCCGCAATCGGGTACAGCAAATCCCGTCAGGACCGCACAGATCGAAGAAGGACCCGCATCCAGTGGATGCGGGTCCTTCTTCCATGTGTCGAGCCCGGATCTTCGGATCCGGGCTCTTCTCGTATGCCTGGCGTGGCCTTGACGGCGTCACCTTCGGCCGGTACCCCAGAAGTTCAGGGCTGTGCTCCCCCGGAGGCTCCACTGGAGGTGGCGTATGACGGCATCGGCCGGGCACGAGACGCGGGCGTTGCTCCGCGCGCATCTGTCGGCCGCGTCGTCCTACCGGCACCGGACCCACCACTGCCCCGTCTGCCGCCGTCTTCAGCGGCTGGTGGCGGACGGCACCGCCCAGGCCGCCGAGGAGCCCACGGGGGCGCCGCGCGAGGCCGACGAGGACGAACAGCCGTACATGGCCTGACCCTTGAGGGCGCCATTAGCGCACACGTGTCGGCGGCAACAAGGCCAGTGGCATGTGACGGGTGTCACTGCATGAGTTTTGGGAAGGTGGGTTCTTACCCACTACCTACAACTAGTCAATTTAATATGTGCAATTGCACCACTCCGCAGGGCACCCCCACGGATCCCCCAGAGGCCCCCCACAGCGGATCCGACAGCCCTCCACAGGGCACCCCAGACTTCGACAAGGACGCGCACGGAGCGCACCCGCAGAGTCGCCCCGGGCGCACAAAAAAGATCGCGCCGGACTCGGCGGAGTCCAGCGCGATCGACGACGCACCGTGTGGGGCTACGGGCCTGTTGGGGCAGGACCCGCGTCGCTTGGAGCCAGGGGTCGGACATCTCGGCAGATTGGGGGACCTGCGGTGTTGATGTCCGGTTGTTCAGTTGCTCAGGCTTCGCTGCGCTGCTGCGGAATACCCGCGAGCAGTGCGCGAACCTCAGCCTCGCGGTAACGGCGGTGTCCGCCGAGCGTGCGGATCGACGTGAGCTTGCCGGCCTTGGCCCAGCGTGTGACCGTCTTGGGGTCAACACGGAACATGGTGGCAACCTCAGCCGGGGTCAGCAGCGGCTCAGCATCAGGGGTGCGAGCGGTCATGAGCGGCCTCCTCGGGAGAACCGAACCTTCTCGGTTCTTTCCTCTAAATTCTGCACCTTGACCCGCGTTGCCCGAAATGGCGGACGCGAGTCGAGTCGGTTATAGGACGAACGGCTTGTCCTCGGCACTACAACTACACCATCCGTCCAGCCGCGTCGGCCAAACCGATGGAATTGCCCCCCAGGTGTTCATCGGCGACGGAAGCCGATGGACCGTGCCATAGCGGACAGTCACGCCGGTGTGACGATCAGTCACACGGCGATCAGGAGGCACCAGACCCCCCAAAGAGTCGCAATGCTGAGATTCCCCCCACGATGGAGCACAAGTGGACGGAGGAGTCCTCCCCGGACTCCTTGTCCTATTTTGGCACGAGGAGGGGCAAGCGGCGCAAGGGCCGTGTACGTGCGGTCCGTCACCCTTGCGACAAAAGCCCGGATCGGGACCTACGTCCCGTCAGTTCCGTGAAGTGCGCTGACCGTACGCTGTTCGAGGGCATATGACCGTGACGCAGGTCACGATGGAAGCACCTGTCGCGTCTGTCACACCGTCAGTTCGCCGAGCGCCGGTCCCGTACCGTCCGCCAGCGCTCCGCGAGCCTGGCGTAGGCCTCGCCCGCCGCGGGGCCGTCCCCGCGCCGCAGGGCGTCGATGCCGGCGGCGACGTCGGCCGCCGAGTGATCGCTTTCCAGATCACCGGCCGGCAGGGCGTGGACGAGCCCGCCGTAGTCCAGTTCCACCAGCGAACGCGGGTGGAACTCCTCCAGCCAGCGACCCACGTCCACCAGCCCGTCGATGAGCGGCCCCTCGTCCATGGCGTCCTTGAGGGCGCGCAGGCCCCGCGCCACCCTGCGGCGGGCCTGCACCATCGGCGTGCGGTAGCGCAGCACGGGGGCCTGCTCGGCGGTCCCCTTCTCGTACTCGCGCTCCTCGTCGGACAGGAGCACGAACCAGTGCAGCGGGATCTGCCAGGCCGCCGTGCGGATCCAGGGGCGGGCGTCGGGGTTGCGGGCCAGCCAGCGCTCGTAGTCCTGGGCGGCCTGGAGGCGGACCAGGGGCGGCAGGACCGCGTCCAGCACCGGACCGGGCAGTTCGTCGCCCAGCTCCCCCAGGGCCTGCCAGCCGCGCAGCCTGGTCCGCCAGGGGCAGACGCAGACGACCCCGTCCACATCGGCCACGAACGCGTCGCCGCTCTCGTGCACCGGCACGGCGATCGGCGGGGTGGGCAGCAGATCGGCCAGCGAGCGGCGCAGCTCGTCCTGGTAGGTGGGGCGGTCGGGGCGGCGGGCGTAGCGCGCCCAGTGGTCGCGCTCCGGCTCCGGGAAGGCGGCCAGCGGCTCGTACACGCGCAGATAGGCCGCGTACGGGACGATCACCGAGGACACCTGAGGCACGCCTGCTCCCTCCCCCTTGGGCCGTCCGGGAAACCTTCCGGGACACCTGGTGAAGGGTCCGGAAAACATGCAGATCGTCGCACGGGTGTACTCCGCGAGGAGGTGATCCGCAACACGACGCGTTCGGCGGGCCGCGCAGGCTCTACGCTCATCCCACAGGCCCCGCCACCCGTACGGGAGCCTCCGTCCCGCCCGCCGCTAGTTACCCAGGAGTCACCACAGTGACCGACGTATCCGGCGCCCCTGATCATGTGCTGCACACCCTCTTCCACTCCGACCAGGGTGGTCATGAGCAAGTCGTGCTCTGCCAGGACCGTGCCAGCGGCCTGAAGGCCGTCATCGCCCTCCACTCCACCGCCCTGGGCCCCGCCCTGGGCGGTACGCGCTTCTACCCGTACGCCTCCGAGGAGGAGGCCGTCGCCGACGCGCTGAACCTCGCGCGCGGGATGTCGTACAAGAACGCCATGGCCGGGCTGGACCACGGCGGCGGCAAGGCCGTGATCATCGGCGATCCCGACACGATCAAGACCGAAGCGCTGCTGCTCGCGTACGGCCGTTTCGTGGCCTCTCTCGGTGGGCGGTACGTGACCGCCTGCGACGTCGGCACCTATGTCGCCGACATGGACGTCGTGGCGCGCGAGTGCCGCTGGACGACCGGGCGCTCGCCGGAGAACGGCGGCGCGGGCGACTCGTCGGTGCTGACCGCCTTCGGCGTCTACCAGGGCATGCGGGCCAGCGCCCAGCACCTGTGGGGCGACCCGTCGCTGCGCGGCCGCACGGTCGGCGTCGCGGGCGTGGGCAAGGTCGGCCACCACCTGGTGGAGCACCTGCTGGACGAGGGCGCCCAGGTCGTGATCACGGACGTGCGCGAGGAGGCCGTACGCCGGATCCTCGACCGGCATCCCGAGGGTGTGACGGCGGTGGCGGACACCGAGGCGCTGATCCGGACCGAGGGGCTCGACATCTACGCCCCCTGCGCGCTGGGCGGGGCGCTGAGCGACGACTCGGTGCCGGTGCTGACCGCGCGGATCGTGTGCGGGGCGGCCAACAACCAGCTCGCCCACCCGGGAGTCGAGAAGGACCTCGCCGACCGCGGGATCCTCTACGCGCCGGACTACGTGGTGAACGCCGGCGGGGTCATCCAGGTCGCCGACGAGCTGCACGGGTTCGACTTCGAGCGGTGCAAGGCGAAGGCCGCGAAGATCTTCGACACCACGCTGGCCATATTCGCACGTGCGAAGACGGACGGGATTCCGCCGGCCGCGGCGGCCGACCGGATCGCCGAACAGCGCATGCACGAGGCGGCTCAGGCGCGCGGCTGGTGAGTCCGTTCGGTACCCGCCGGGAGAAAGTTCGAGAGAACTCTCACCCTTCCCGGCGGGTCGCCCGCCAATAAGTGGTTAAAATCGCCACTGACCAGCGAGGACAGGGCGCCTCGAAGGTTCTGTGCACACGCGCGTGCTACGGGCGACGTACCGTATGGGTTCGGGCTCAGGTACCGTGGAAGCCCTACGGACCGGCCTCTCTGCGGAGAGTCCGTTCCGGACCATGAACGCGTGTCAAGACTCTGGGGCCGTCGAGCCCCGTCGTTGAGGGGGTCGAGCCATGGGGCGCGGCCGGGCCAAGGCCAAGCAAGCGAAGGTCGCCCGCCAGCTGAAGTACAACAGCGGCGGGACTGATCTCTCACGCCTGGCCGAAGAGCTGGGCGCATCGCCATCGAACGTTCCGCCGAATGGGGAACCGTTCGAGGATGATGACGATGAGCAGGACGACGACCCGTACGCACGGTACGCCGAGCTGTACGGGGACGACGACGAGGACGAGGACGAGGACTCCTCGCACCAACACCGTCGCGGCGCTTGACCTTGCTTCGAGCACTCACCCGGTCGGTGACTTCGGTCACCGACCGGGTCTTGTGCTGCGCACAGGGTTTCAGCCCGTGTACGGGTCTCAGCCGGCGTAGTCCCCGACCAGGGCCGCACCACTCGTGTGCTCCCCGCGGTCGGTGATCTCGCCCGCGACCCACGCCTCGACCCCGCGGTCGGCCAGCGTGGTCAGCGCCACGTCCGCGGACTCCTCCGGGACGATGGCGATCATGCCCACGCCCATGTTCAGGGTCTTCTCCAGCTCCAGGCGCTCGACCCTGCCGGTCCGGCCGACGAGGTCGAAGATCGGCGCCGGGGTCCAGGTGGAGCGGTCCACGATCGCGTGCAGGCCGTCGGGGACGACCCGGGCCAGGTTGGCCGCGAGTCCGCCGCCGGTCACGTGCGAGAAGGCGTGGACGTCCGTCGTGCGGGTGAGGGCCAGGCAGTCCAGCGAGTAGATCTTCGTCGGCTCCAGCAGCTCCTCGCCGAGGGTACGGCCGAACTCCTCGACGCGCGCCTCCAGGGCGAGGCCGGCCTGGTTCAGGAGCACGTGGCGGACCAGCGAGTACCCGTTGGAGTGAAGACCGGAGGCCGCCATGGCGATCACCGCGTCCCCGGAGCGGATGCGGTCGGGGCCCAGCAGCCGGTCGGCCTCCACGACACCCGTGCCGGCGCCCGCGACGTCGAAGTCGTCCGGACCCAGCAGGCCCGGGTGCTCGGCAGTCTCGCCGCCGACCAGGGCACAGCCGGCCAGGACACAGCCTTCGGCGATGCCCTTGACGATGGCCGCGACACGCTCGGGGTGGACCTTGCCGACACAGATGTAGTCGGTCATGAACAGCGGCTCGGCGCCGCACACCACGATGTCGTCCATGACCATGGCGACAAGGTCGTGGCCGATGGTGTCGTAGACGCCCAGCTGCCGGGCGATGTCGACCTTGGTGCCGACGCCATCGGTGGCGGAGGCGAGCAGGGGACGCTCGTAGTGCTTGAGGGCGGAGGCGTCGAAGAGGCCGGCGAAACCGCCGAGGCCGCCGAGGACCTCGGGGCGCCGCGTCTTCTTCACCCACTCCTTCATGAGTTCCACGGCGCGGTCGCCCGCTTCGATGTCGACGCCCGCAGCTGCGTAGCTGGCACCAGTTGTCTCAGACATGGGAGGTGAGAACTTTCGTGTCGTACGGCAGGTAGGACGGGACCGACTACGGGCGGCGGATCGCGTCGGCGGCGGCCGTCGCGGCCGGGCCGGCGGCCAGCTCCGTTTCCAGGAGCTGCTTGCCGAGCAGCTCGGGGTCGGGCAGATCCATCGGGTACTCGCCGTCGAAGCAGGCGCGGCAGAGGTTCGGCTTGGCGATGGTGGTCGCCTCGATCATGCCGTCGATGGAGATGTACGCCAGGGAGTCGGCGCCGAGCGAGGTGCCGATCTCTTCGATCGACATGCCGTTGGCGATCAGCTCGGCGCGGGTGGCGAAGTCGATGCCGAAGAAGCAGGGCCACTTCACGGGCGGCGAGGAGATCCGGATGTGGACCTCGGCGGCGCCGGCCTCGCGGAGCATGCGGACCAGGGCGCGCTGGGTGTTGCCGCGCACGATCGAGTCGTCGACGACGACCAGGCGCTTGCCCTTGATGACTTCCTTGAGCGGGTTCAGCTTCAGGCGGATGCCCAGCTGGCGGATGGTCTGCGAGGGCTGGATGAAGGTCCGGCCCACGTAGGCGTTCTTGACCAGGCCGGCGCCGAAGGGGATGCCGGAGGCTTCCGCGTAGCCGATGGCGGCCGGGGTGCCCGATTCCGGGGTCGCTATGACCAGGTCGGCCTCGGCCGGGGCTTCCTTGGCGAGTTTGCGGCCCATCTCCACGCGGGAGAGGTACACGTTCCGGCCGGCGATGTCGGTGTCCGGGCGGGCCAGGTAGACGTACTCGAAGATGCAGCCCTTGGGCTTCGCTTCCGCGAATCGGGAGGTGCGCAGGCCGTTCTCGTCGATGGCGACGAACTCGCCCGGCTCGATCTCGCGGACGTACGCGGCGCCACAGATGTCGAGGGCGGCGGACTCCGAGGCGACGACCCAGCCGCGCTCCAGGCGGCCGAGGACCAGCGGGCGGATGCCCTGCGGGTCGCGGGCGGCGTACAGGGTGTGCTCGTCCATGAAGACGAGCGAGAAGGCGCCGCGGACCTTCGGGAGGACCGAGTGGGCGGCCTCCTCGATGGTCAGGGGCTTGCCGTCCTCGTCGACCTGGGCCGCCAGGAGCGCGGTGAGCAGGTCGGTGTCGTTGGTCGCCGCGACGCGCGGGGTGCGGCCGCCCTCCTGCTTGGGCAGGTCGGCGACCATCTCGGCGAGCTGGGCGGTGTTGACGAGGTTGCCGTTGTGCCCGAGCGCGATGGAACCGTGCGCGGTGGCGCGGAACGTCGGCTGGGCGTTCTCCCACACGGAGGCGCCGGTGGTCGAGTAGCGGGCGTGACCGACCGCGATATGACCCTGGAGCGAACCGAGCGAGGTCTCGTCGAAGACCTGGGAGACGAGTCCCATGTCCTTGAAGACGAGGATCTGAGAGCCGTTGCTGACCGCGATTCCCGCGGATTCCTGGCCTCGATGCTGGAGGGCGTAGAGCCCGAAGTAAGTGAGCTTGGCGACCTCTTCACCGGGGGCCCAGACCCCGAAGACGCCGCAAGCGTCCTGGGGGCCCTTCTCGCCGGGGAGCAGATCATGACTGAGTCGACCGTCACCACGTGGCACGTCATCGAGTGTAGGCGAGATCGACCACTGGTCCGAATTGGGGATACTCACGAGTAAGTAGATCTTGAGCCTCTCGGGGCGACCGCGATCGACTCATCCTCGCAGGTCAACGCCTACTTTCGGTGATCCACTCGGCGGACGGCGGCGCCGCGTCGGGCTCCGTGCCGCGTCTCGGTCCGCGGGCATGAGTGAGCTGTCGCACACCATTAGGCATCCGCTGGCCATCCGCCGGGCGTCCACGGCGTCAGGACATCAGCGGCAGCAGCTCCGCGAGGTCCGCCCGCTCCCCGCTCGCGGCGACCTTCGCGTCCTCGACGGCCCGCTTCCAGGTGAGCCGCCCGGAGGCCAGCCGTACCCAGGTCAGCGGGTCGGTCTCCACGACGTTGGGCGGGGTGCCACGGGTGTGCCGGGGGCCCTCGACGCACTGCACGACGGCGTACGGCGGGATGCGCACCTCGGTGGAGCCGCCGGGCGCCTTCACGGCCAGCGCGTCGGCCAGCAGGCGGGTGGCGGCGGCGAGGGCCTGGCGGTCGTAGGGGATGTCCAGGCCGGGGACGGCCGCGTTGAGGTCGTCGGTGTGGACGACGAGTTCGACGGTGCGGGTGACCAGGTAGTCGGCCAGCGGCAGCGCGCCGGCGTTCGTCTCCAGCAGCCGGGAGCCCGGGTGGGCGTCCAGTTGTCCGGCGAGGGCCTCTTCCACGCCCGCGAGGTAGGCGTCCAGGTCCGGGTGTTCCGCGGCCAGCCGCCGGGTGAAGGCGTCGATGGCCGGGGCGCTCACGGACGTCGCGAACGGCCAGTCGAGCACCGTGGCGTCCGGCTTCGCCGGCTCCGGCAGATCGAGCGACCGCCCGACCGCCGTGACGGCCATCCCGATGTGCGCGACCAGCTCCCGTACGGTCCACTCCCCCAGCCGCGTCGGCAGCGCGAGTTGCCCGGGGGTGAGCGTGCGGACGGCTTCCCTCACGTGGCCGAGCTGGGAGAACACGGCGGTGCGGGTCCTGACGGGGTCATAGGCGCGGGAGCGCTTCCTGGCCGGTGGCATGCGCAGCAGCCTAGGCGGCGGACGCGGCCCGCGAAGCGGGGAGCCCCCGTCCGGAAGCGCGTCGGGCGCTTCCGGACGGGGGCTTCGGCGTCGTACGGGCCCTGGGGCGTACGGGCGCCCTCGGTTACGCGAACAGCGCCGGGATCGTCTCCTCGTGCGCGGTGCGCAGTTCGGTCAGCGGCAGGGCGAACTCGCCCTGGACGTCGACCGTGTCACCGTCGACGACACCGATGCGGGTGACCGGCAGACCGCGGGCACCGCACATGTCGGTGAAGCGCAGTTCCTCCGAGCGCGGGACGGCGACGACCGCGCGGCCCGCCGACTCCGAGAAGAGGAAGGTGAACGCGTCCAGGCCGTCCGGGACGACCAGGCGGGCGCCCTTGTCGCCGAGCAGCGCCGACTCGACCACGGCCTGGATCAGACCGCCGTCGGACAGGTCGTGCGCGGCGTCGATCATGCCGTCGCGGGAGGCCGAGATCAGGATCTCGGCGAGCAGGCGCTCGCGCTCCAGGTCGACCTTCGGGGGCAGTCCGCCGAGGTGGTCGTGGATGACCTGGGACCAGGCCGAGCCGCCGAACTCCTCACGGGTGTCGCCGAGGAGGTACAGCAGCTGGCCCTCCTCGCGGAAGGCGACCGGGGTGCGCCGGGCCACGTCGTCGATGACTCCGAGGACCGCGACGACCGGGGTCGGGTGGATGGCCGCCTCGCCCGTCTGGTTGTAGAGGGAGACATTGCCGCCGGTCACCGGGGTGCCGAGCTGCTGGCAGGCGTCGGCGAGGCCGCGGATGGCCTCCGCGAACTGCCACATGACGGCCGGGTCCTCGGGCGAGCCGAAGTTCAGGCAGTCGGAGACGGCGAGCGGCTTGGCGCCGGTCGTCGCCACGTTGCGGTACGCCTCGGACAGCGCGAGCTGGGCGCCGTGGTACGGGTCCAGCTTCGTGTACCGGCCGTTGCCGTCGGTCGCGATGGCGACGCCGAGGCCGGTCTCCTCGTCGATGCGGATAATGCCCGAGTCCTCGGGCTGGGCCAGCACCGTGTTGCCCTGCACGAAGTGGTCGTACTGGGACGTGATCCACTTCTTGGAGGCCTGGTTGGGGGAGGACACCAGCTTCAGGACCTGGTCCCTCAGCTCCTCGCCCGTGGCCGGCCTGGGCAGCTTGTTCGCGTCGTCGGCCTGGAGGGCGTCCTGCCAGTCCGGGCGGGCGTACGGGCGCTCGTAGACCGGGCCGTCGTGGGCGACCGTGCGCGGGTCGACGTCGACGATCTTGCCGCCGTGCCAGTAGATCTCCAGGCGGTCGCCGTCGGTCACCTCACCGATGACGGTGGCGATGACGTCCCACTTGTCGCAGATCTCCAGGAAGCGGTCGACCTTCGCCGGCTCCACGACCGCGCACATGCGTTCCTGCGACTCGCTCATGAGGATTTCCTCGGGCGAGAGCGTGGAGTCGCGCAGCGGTACGTCGTCCAGCGTCACGCGCATGCCGCCGGAGCCGTTGGAGGCCAGCTCGCTCGTCGCGCAGGACAGGCCCGCCGCGCCGAGGTCCTGGATGCCGACGACCAGCTTCTCGGCGAACGCCTCCAGGGTGCACTCGATGAGGAGCTTCTCCTGGAAGGGGTCGCCGACCTGGACGGCCGGACGCTTCGACGGCTTGGCGTCGTCGAAGGTCTCCGAGGCCAGGATGGAGGCGCCGCCGATGCCGTCGCCGCCGGTCCGGGCGCCGTACAGGATGACCTTGTTGCCCGCGCCGGACGCCTTCGCGAGGTGGATGTCCTCGTGCCGCATGACGCCGATCGCACCGGCGTTGACCAGCGGGTTGCCCTGGTAGCAGGCGTCGAAGACGACCTCGCCGCCGATGTTGGGCAGGCCGAGGCAGTTGCCGTAGCCGCCGATGCCGGCCACGACGCCGGGCAGGACGCGCTTGGTGTCGGGGTGGTCGGCCGCGCCGAAGCGCAGCGGGTCGACCACGGCCACCGGGCGGGCGCCCATCGCGATGATGTCGCGGACGATGCCGCCGACACCGGTCGCGGCACCCTGGTAGGGCTCGACGTACGACGGGTGGTTGTGCGACTCGACCTTGAAGGTCACCGCGTAACCCTGGCCGACGTCCACCACGCCCGCGTTCTCGCCGATGCCGACGAGCATGGCGTCGGACTGGGGGGCCTTCTCGCCGAACTGGCGGAGGTGGACCTTGGAGGACTTGTACGAGCAGTGCTCGGACCACATGACCGAGTACATGGCGAGTTCGGCGCCGGTGGGGCGGCGGCCGAGGATCTCCACCACCCGCTCGTACTCGTCCTTCTTCAGACCGAGTTCGGCCCAGGGCAGCTCGACGTCGGGGGTAGCGGTCGCGTGCTCGACCGTGTCCAGAGGCGTCCGGCTCATGCGTTGACCAGCTTCTTGAGGATCGAGGTGAAGAAGGGCAGGCCGTCGGTGCGGCCGGAGCCGATGAGCGGCTCGACGGCGTGCTCCGGGTGCGGCATGAGGCCTACGACGTTCCCGGCCTCGTTGCTGATTCCGGCGATGTCGCGGAGCGAACCGTTGGGGTTGAGGCCCAGGTAGCGGAAGGCGACCCGGCCCTCGGCCTCGAGCTTGTCGAGGGTGTACTCGTCGGCGACGTACCGGCCGTCCATGTTCTTCAGCGGGATGTGGATCTCCTGGCCGGCCGTGTAGTCGGTCGTCCAGGCGGTGTCCGCGTTCTCCACCCGCAGCTTCTGGTCGCGGCAGATGAAGTGGAGGTGGTCGTTGCCGAGCATCGCTCCCGGGAGGAGGTGCGCCTCCGTGAGGATCTGGAAGCCGTTGCAGATGCCGAGGACCGGCAGTCCGGCCTTCGCCTGCTCGATGAGCGGTTCCATCACCGGCGAGAAGCGGGCGATGGCGCCGGCGCGCAGATAGTCGCCGTAGGAGAAACCGCCGCACAGCACCACGGCGTCGACCTGGTGGAGGTCCTTGTCCTTGTGCCAGAGAGCGACGGGCTCGGCGCCCGCGAGTCGGATCGCGCGCTGGGTGTCCCGGTCGTCCAGACTGCCCGGGAAAGTGACGACGCCAATACGAGCGGTCACTTCACGGCCTCCGCGACTTCCTCCACCTTGACGGTGAAGTCCTCGATCACGGTGTTGGCGAGGAAGGATTCCGCAAGATCGTGGATGCGGGCGAGCGCGGCCTCGTCGACCGGTCCGTCAACTTCCAGTTCGAATCGCTTTCCCTGACGTACGTCGGAGATGCCTTCGAAACCCAGCCGCGGCAGTGCGCGCTGCACCGCCTGGCCCTGGGGGTCGAGGATCTCCGGCTTGAGCATGACGTCGACTACGACGCGTGCCACTGGCACTCCCGGTGTTGTGGTGCTGAGCAGGTTCCTGCGTGTGTCTTCAGACTACCCGTACAAAATTTCTACGCGGGTAGAGTTGTAGGAAACTACGTGAGCGTGATCACGATCGGGTACCGGATCAGGTGACGGAGCAGGCCGTTCACGAAAAGTTCCGGGAAAGATCCCTGATGCATCCCGGCTACCTATTGCGCTGAGACACGCTGAGAGATTTAGTCGAGCTTCACATTCGATTGCCGGGCACTGTACAAATGAAATGGCATTAGCCGATACTTTGCCCCATAACTAGCGGACAGTCGACATCTCCGTGGCGTCTTGGCACGTCATCGCAGAGCTGTCGCACGAAGGGACCGATATTCGTGGCGCAGAAGGTCGTGGTCACTCTCTTTGACGACATCGACGGCTCGGAAGCGGCGGAAACGATCGCCTTCGGACTCGACGGCAGGTCGTACGAGATCGACCTGAATGAAGCCAATGCCAGGAAACTGCGTAAGGCGCTCGCGCCCTACGTGGACGCCGGCCGCAAGCGGTCCAGGTCCGGCAAGGCGTACAGGCAGACGGAGGTCGCCCCCGACCCGGCGGCGGTCCGCGCCTGGGCCCAGGCCAACAAGCTGGACGTGCCGGCGCGCGGGCGCATCCCCAAGAAGGTGTACGAGGCGTTCACCGAGGCTCAGTGAGCACGGTGCGCGCGTGAGCGCGCAGAGCGCGAGTGCCTGGCCGGGGTCGTGAGCGCCGGCCAGGCACGGCCTCCGCGCACCGCCCTCGGGGACCGTCAGCGGGCCCCGAGGGCAACCGACTTGCGCTACCCCCCACATGGTCGGCTAATGTCTGGAGCACGCCAGCGGGGCGGGGCCGAAAAGCCCAGCTCACAGAGGTCGTGCGGGTGTAGTTCAGTAGTAGAACATCCCCCTTCCAGGGGGAAGGCGCAGTGTGCAATTCCTGTCACCCGCTCTGCATCGCCGTCCCGATCACACTTGTGGATCAGGTAGGCTGGTGCCCGCGCCGGCCGGTGAAAGCCAGTCGGATGCAATGCGGACGTAGCTCAGTTGGTAGAGCGCAACCTTGCCAAGGTTGAGGTCGCGAGTTCGAGCCTCGTCGTCCGCTCCAGTTCAAAGGCCCCGGTCATCGACCGGGGCCTTTGGCGTGTCCCCCTTTTTCCTCTTCCCGGCCCGTCCTCTCCCCCTCCCTTCTGACATTTGTCATGCGGAGCGATGACAACACTCACTGCCGTCGGCGGCCCGCGGACGGGACGCTGGAGTCATGGAAGCCAGGGGCACGAATGAACACGTGATCGAGGTCACCGACCTCCGGCGTGTGTACGGGGGCGGGTTCGAGGCGGTCCGCGGGATCTCCTTCCACGTCGGCCGCGGGGAGGTCTTCGCCTTGCTCGGCACCAACGGCGCCGGCAAGACCTCCACGGTCGAACTGCTGGAGGGACTGGAGCGGCCCGACGGCGGGCGGGTCCGGATCCTCGGCCACGATCCCTACACCGAGCGGGCCGCCGTACGGCCGCGGACGGGGGTGATGCTCCAGGAGGGCGGCTTTCCGTCCGAGCTGAGCGTCGCCGAGACCGCGCGGATGTGGGCGGGCTGCGTCAGCGGGGCCCGGCCGGTCGCGGAGGCGCTGGCGCTGGTGGGGCTCGCCGGGAAGGCCGGCGTACGGGTGAAGCAGTTGTCCGGGGGTGAGCGGCGGCGGCTCGATCTGGCGCTCGCGCTGCTCGGGGAGCCGGAGGTGCTGTTCCTCGACGAGCCGACCACCGGGCTGGACGCCGAGGGCCGGCGCGACACCTGGGACCTGGTGCGCGCCCTGCGGGACGCCGGGACGACGGTGCTGCTGACCACGCACTACCTGGAGGAGGCGGAGGGCCTCGCCGACCGGCTGGCCATCCTCCACCAGGGCCGGATCGCGGTCTCCGGGACACCCGCGGAGGTGACGGCCGAGCAGCCGTCCCGGATCTCCTTCCGGCTGCCCGACGGGTACTTCGTCGGCGATCTGCCGCCGCTGGACGCGCTCGGGGTGTGCGACCACGAGATCGACGGACGTCTGGTGCGGCTGCGGACCCGGGAGTTGCAGCGGGCGGCCACCGGGCTGCTGGTGTGGGCCGAGCGGGCCGGGGTGGAACTACGGGGGCTCGACCTGCGGTCGGCCTCGCTGGAGGAGGCGTTCCTCGGCATCGCCCGCGAGGCCTCCGCGAAGAACGAGGAGGTCGCGGCATGAGCGGCGGTACGGTCACCCAGTCCTCGCCCGGCTCCGTCAGGGGGCCGGTGACCACTCCCGTGAGCCGGATGGCCGCCCTCGCCCGCGCCGAACTCACGCTGCTCGGGCGCAGCAAGGCCACCATCATCGCGGCCGTCCTGGTGCCGCTCGGGCTGCCGTTCAGCCTGCGGCCGGTGGTGGACGACATGAACGTCGAGGACTCCGGGCTCAGCGTCGGGCTGGTGCTGCTGCCCGCGGCCATCGGGTTCTCGATGCTGTTCGGCGTGTACTCGGCGCTCACCGGCATCTACACCGCCCGGCGCGAGGAACTCGTGCTCAAGCGGCTGCGCACCGGCGAACTGCGGGACACGGAGGTCATCGCCGGTTCCGCGCTGCCCGTGTTCGCCATGGGGCTGGTGCAGTGCGTGGTGCTGGCGGTGGGCTGTACGGCCTTCCTCGACGTGCCCGCCCCCGAGGCGCCCCATCTCGCCGTCCTCGGTGTGCTGCTGGGCCTCGTGATGTGCTCGGCGCTGGGAGCGGTCACCGCGAGTGTGACGCGGACCGTGGAGAGCGCTCAGGTGACGACCATGCCGTTCGTGCTGGTGTCGATGGTCGCCTCCGGGGTGGCCGTCCCGCTGGAGCTGCTGCCCGACCGGGTCGCCTCCGGCTTCGAACTGCTGCCGCTGAGCCCGGTGATCACCCTGGTCCGCGGCGGCTGGAGCGGCGACCTCTCGGCGTACGAGGCCCTCGGTGCGCTGGCGACCGCGCTGGCCTGGACCGTGCTCGCGGTGTTTGCTGTACGACGGTGGTTCCGCTGGGAACCGCGGCGCTGAGGGACCGGGGCGACGGGGGAGAGACGCGGATGCACGGGGCGGAGC
>NZ_MUBA01000391.1 GCF_002154575.1 Streptomyces bobili | reverse complement strand
CGCGCCCCGTGGTGGGCACGCGCCGGCGTGCCCACCACGGGGCGCGGTACGTCGCACACCCGGGCCCCGGTTCGCGAGGGCGCGGGGACGTCGCGCCAGGCGTCCTGGTCGAGATCCGGCGGCGGAGAAGGCGCCTTCTCCACGGCGGTTGGAGCCGGGGACAGCGGGGGTACCCGTGGGCATCGAAAGACCGGACGCTCCGGAGGTGAACGCAGTGACCACTACTCCCAGGTCGTCGATGGAGACCCATCCCGACATCGTCGCCATGCGTGCCCGACACGAGATGGCGGAACGAGCCACCAGTACCCCCATGGCGCAGGCCGTCGAGGCCCTCGCCTTCCTCACCGGTGTGTACCTCGCGGCTTCCCCGTGGATCGCGGGCTTCAGCGGCCTGTCCGCGCTGGCGGTCAACAACCTGATCGTCGGTATCGGCTATGCGCTGCTGATGAGCGGCGGCTTCGGCCGCGCCTACGAACGCACGCACAGCATGGCGTGGGCCGCCTGTGCGCTGAGCCTGTGGACGATCATCGCCCCGTGGGCGGTGGCAGGGGACGTCAGCACAACCCGGACCGTCGTGAACAACGTCATCGTCGGAGTCATCGGCCTTCTGCTGGCGCTGGCCGCGAGCGCCGTTGCCCGGGAGAGGCGGTCGCCCCGACGCGACCGTGGCATGTAGGCCCGGTCGCGGTGCGAGGAACCGTCCGAGTGCCGCGCAGGAGCACAGCACCTCATGAGGGTGCCGCGGGACACACGGCCGGGGGCGGGGACGATCGATGACCTCCCCGCCCACCGGCCGCGGCCCGCGTCCCGAGCACCGGAGGTCCCTGGCGGCAGGCCTCCTGATCGGCATGGCCGTCATGGCCGCGGCCGATGAGATCGTCTTCCACCAACTCCTGGGCTGGCACCACTTCTACGACCGGTCCACCACCGGTGTCGGTCTGCTCTCCGACGGCCTGCTGCACACCGCTGAACTCCTCGCTCTCGTCGCCGGTTTCTTCCTCTGCGCCGACCTGCTCCGCCATGGCGTCCTGGCCGCAGCGCATCTACGGGCGGGCGTCTTCCTCGGCCTGGGTGTCTTCCAGGTCTTCGACGGCATCGTGGACCACAAAGTGCTGCGGGTGCACCAAATCCGGTACGGGGTGGACGTCACCCCCTACGACTGGGCATGGAACCTGAGCGGCCTGGTCCTCCTGCTCATCGGGAGCGCCCTGACCGTGCGCGCGGCCCGCCGCGACAGGACAGGGCCGAGGAGGTGAGGCAGGCCCACCACCCCGGAGCCGCCGTCGCCGAGTGGGGCGCGGTCGCCGAACTCTGCTCGGGTGTCGCCGCTTTGGCGGCAGCCTCGGTGTACCTCCTCAGCGCCCGGCGACTGCGCCACCGTGGGGACACCTGGCCGCGGGCGCGCGATGTGGCCTTCGCCTCCGGCTGCGGCGCCATGGGCTGGGCGATGTTGACGGAGACACCGGGCGGGCCCTTCACGGGACACATGGCGCAACACCTGATCGTCGGCATGGTCGCCCCACTGCTGCTGGTTCTCGCCAGGCCCCTCACCCTGGCCCTGCGCCTCCTGCCTCCGGGCAGGGTGCGGCGCGGTCTGCTGCGGGCAGCCCACGCAAGACCCGTCGCCGTACTCCTCTCCCCGCCCGTGGCGGCGCTGGTGGACGTCGGCGGGCTGTGGCTGCTGTACCGGACCGGACTCCTCGCCGCCACGCACCAGCACCCCGTGCTGCAGGTCGTCACACACCTGCACGTTCTCGCCGCCGGGCTGATCTTCACCTTCTCGGTCTGCCAACTCGATCCGGTCCGCCGCCGCTGGAGCCTCGCGGCGCGTGGCACCGCCGTGCTGACCGTCGGCGCCACCCACTCCGTGCTCGCCAAGGGGCTGTACGGGTCACCACCGCCCGGCACGTCCTTCGCCACCCACGACCTGCGCACCGGGGCCCAGTTGATGTACTACGGCGGTGACCTCGTCGAGGTGGCACTGGCCGTCGCACTCGCCGTCCAGTGGTACGGCGCCAGGGGACGTGCCCACGCCCGCCGCTCCGCCCCTGAAATGTGGCGAGGACCTCGCGTCGGTCACGGCCGCGAGGTCAGAGGCGTGATGTCCCACCCGCCCGCGTCCCGCGGTACCCAGCGTCCGTGACATCCCGGGGCGCCGCCCGCGGCGGTCTAGCGGGCGAACACGGCGGCCGCGGCGCTCACTCCGGCGGCGCAGGCCAGGACCGCGGAGGCGACCGAGGCGTGGCGTCTGAGCAGGTCCCGCCGTAGGACGGCGTACCGGCTCTCGTACTCCTGCCGGAGCTGGGCTGCTCGGCGGAGCGTCTCCTGGAACATCAGGCGGGTCAGGTGGTTGCGTTGCCGGATGTAGTGGTGGGCGAGGTCTTCGGCCTGGGCGGTGGTGAGCCACGGCAGACGGGCGCAGAGGTCCTCGGCTTCGCGCTGGGCCTGTTCGCGGTGGACGCGGGCCAGAAGGTAGCCCTCGGCTTCGGCGGCCAGGACGCTGTCCCGCCCGTCTGGTGCGGGGTGCCACCCATGCTTCACCGCGGTTCCCCCTTGTGGTCCTCGGCGTCGATGGCGTCTCGCCGGCCGGCGTTCGCCTGCTGTTCGATATGGGCGAGTTCGGGGTGGTGCAGATCGAAGGCGGGAGACTCGGACCGAATGCGCGGCAGGGTGACGAAGTTGTGGCGCGGCGGGGGGCAGGAGGTGGCCCATTCCAGGGAGCGGCCGTAGCCCCAGGGGTCGTCGACCTCGACCCGTTGCCCCTTCTGCGCGGTCTGCCAGACGTTGTAGAGGAAGGGGAGGGTGGACAGGCCCAGAAGGAAGGCTCCGATGGAGGAGATGGTGTTGAGGGCGGTGAAGCCGTCGGCGGCGAGGTAGTCGGCGTAGCGGCGGGGCATGCCTTCGGCGCCGAGCCAGTGCTGGATCAGGAACGTGGTGTGGAAGCCGACGAACAGGGTCCAGAAGTGGATCTTCTCCAGGCGGTGATCCAGCATCGTGCCGGTCATCTTCGGCCACCAGAAGCTGAATCCGCCGAACATCGCGAAGACGATCGTGCCGAACAGGACGTAGTGGAAGTGGGCGACGACGAAGTAGCTGTCCGTCACGTGGAAGTCCATGGGCGGCGAGGCGAGGAGGACTCCGGTCAGTCCGCCGAAGAGGAACGTGACGAGGAAACCGGCCGCCCACAGCATGGGTGGCTCGAAGGAGATCGAGCCCTTCCACATCGTGCCGATCCAGTTGAAGAACTTCACCCCGGTCGGCACGGCGATCAGGAAGCTCATGAAGGAGAAGAAGGGCAGCAGCACCGCCCCGGTGGCGAACATGTGGTGAGCCCAGACGGTCGCGGACAGACCGGTGATGGCGAGGGTGGCACCGACCAGACCCATGTAGCCGAAGATCGGTTTGCGGGAGAACACCGGGATGATCTCGGTGATCACGCCGAAGAACGGCAGGGCCAGGATGTACACCTCGGGATGGCCGAAGAACCAGAACAGGTGCTGCCACAGGATGGCCCCGCCGTTCTCCGGGTCGAAGATGTGCGCGCCGAACTTGCGGTCCGCCTCCAGGGCGAAGAGGGCGGCTGCCAGGACCGGGAAGGCCAGCAGGACCAGCACCGAGGTGAGCAGCACGTTCCAGGTGAAGATCGGCATCCGGAACATGGTCATGCCCGGTGCGCGCATGCAGATGATGGTGGTGATGAAGTTGACCGCGCCGAGGATCGTCCCGAACCCGCCCAGTGCCAGCCCCATCACCCACAGGTCACCGCCCAGCTGAGTGGTGCGCTCGCCTCCGCTGAGCGGCGTGTAGGCGGTCCAGCCGAAGTCCGCGGCACCCTCCGGGACCATCAGGCTGCTGATCACGATCAGCCCTCCGAAGAGAAACAGCCAGTAGGACAGCATGTTCAGCCGGGGGAAGGCGACATCCGGGGAACCGATCTGCAACGGCATGATCGCGTTGGCGAAACCGGCGAAGGTCGGTGTGGCGAACAGCAGCAGCATGACCGTGCCGTGCAGGGTGAACGCCTGGTTGTACTGCTCGTTCGACAGCAGCTGCAGTCCTGGCCTGGCCAGCTCCGCCCTGATCGCCAAGGCCAGTGCTCCACCGATCAGGAAGAAGCCGAACGACGTGAGCAGGTAGAGGTGACCGATCTTCTTGTGATCGGTCGTGGTCAGCCAGGTGACGATCACTTCGCCCCGGCCGCGGCGTTCGGCCGCGGGCACGGGAGCGACGGGCTCGGTATGAGTCGCCATCAGATTCCTCGGTGGGCAGTGGGTGATCCCGGTCGACGGAGACGCGTTGAGGGTTACGTCCCGGTCCTGGTCTCGGTCGAGCCGGAGTTCGGGTGAGAGCGTGCGCGGGTCGGGTGAGGCCGTGTGCGGGTCGAGTGAGGCCGTGTGTATCCAGACCAGCGGAATCCACTCCCGCTGTTTCGGCACCACGCCCGGCCGCGTCCCCTTCTCAGCCGAACGATGGACGTAATCCCCCGAACGCGGCGTCAGGCTGTCCGGCCCGGCTCCCGGCCACCCGCACAGGAGCCTCTCTCCCAGACATTCCGAGGGCTCCGTGGCTCGGCAGGCCACGGGGTCCAGGCGGCTAACGTGGCCCGCATGCCCGAAATGCCCGACCATGCCGGTGGCGGGTCCTCCCCGCCGACCCGAGGGTGGGACAGGTTCAAGGAGTCCCCCTTCCTGCCCGCGGCCGTGCTCGTGCTGATCGTGACGGCGGCCGCGGCCCTGTTCGCGGGGTCGTACACCTACACCATGGCCGATCCGACACCACGCTCCATTCCCACCGCGCTGGTCGGTTCGCCCGCACAGCCGGAGGGCCGGCGGTTCCTCGGCGGCATGGAGAAGGCCCTCGACACCGCGGTGAAGATCCGTCCCTACGGCACCGTGGCCGAGGCCCGGACGGCGGTCGAGGAGCAGCGGGTCTTCGCGATCGTCGACGTGCGGAAGGGGGAACGGGCCGTCGTGCTGGACCTCTCCTCGGCGTCCGGAGCCTCGGTGGCGGAGGTACTGGCCGAGGCGGCACCCGCTGTGGGCCGGCAGACGGGCGTCGCCGTCACCGTCCGGGACATCAACCCCCTCCAGGAGGGCGATCCGCGGGGGCTGGCCATCTTCTACATCTCGCTCGCCGCCGTGATCACCGGATTCGTGGGAGCGATCCAGCTCAGCGTGCACGCGAGAGCCCTCACGCCGGTCGAGCGCATCGCCTGCACCGCCCTGTACGCGCTGCTGGGCGGGCTCGCCATCGCCGCCACGGTGGACTGGTTGCTGGGCGCGCTCGATCTGCCGTTCGCCGAGTCGTGGCTGATCCTGGCGCTCACGATGTTCACGAGCGGCATGGTCTTCACGATGTTCAACACGCTCGTGGGCCGCTGGGCGATGCTGCCGACCTGGGGGCTGATGGTGCTGCTGGGCAATCCGTCCTCGGGTGGCGCGGTGTCGTGGCCGCTGCTGCCCTCACCGCTGGGCCTGATCGGCCGCTGGCTCCCGCCGGGCGGCTCGGTGAACGCCCAGCACACGGCGGTCTACTTCGCCGGGCATCAACACGCTTTCCCCTTCCTGGTGTTGGCTGGGTGGGCCGTGGTGTCCTGCGGGGTCTTCTGGAACTGGCGTCATCGGCATCCGGGGGGCCGCGAGACCCGCCCGGACAGCGGTGCCGACGTGGGGGTCACCTGACCTCCCCGGATGCCCGAGCGGGCTGTCGGCGGCCCCTCTCCGACGGTGGTTCTCGTCCTCATCCGGAGTCACCCTGGGCTTGCGCCAGACGGAGCGAGCAGGAACAACGGCTGGTTCAGGCGTCTTCGACGGTCACGGTGACGGGCGTGCCGGTCTCCACTGTCCGGCTGACCGTGCAGAGCTTGTCGTGGGAGACCTTGACCGCTCGGGGGAGGATCGACCGGGCGCGGGCGCCGGCTTCGTCGTCCGGGAAGGCGACGGAGAAGGTGACCGCGAGGTCGGTCAGCCGGTTGCCGCTCGCGTCGCCGACCTTGTTTCCGGTCACGGTGACGTTGAATTCGGTGGGCTCGCTGTGGCGGGCGGTGGCGACGTCGACGTCCACGGCCGTGCAGCCCCCGAGCGCGGCGAGCAGCAGCTCGACCGGCGTGAAGTCGTTGTCGCCGCCGTCCGCGGAACCGGTTCCGAAACTGATCGTGCCGCCGCGCGGATTGGTGGCCGTGAAGTGTCCGGTGGCGGTCCGCTCGACGGTGACGGAGCGCAGGGTGTTTTCGGTCATGCGACGGACAGTAGTGGGCCGCACGCGTCTTCGCCGGTGGCCCTACCGGCTGACGGGTGCGTCACCCTCGTACGCCTGAGGTTCCCGTGCCGCCGTACGCGGAGCACAGCTCGGGCCGTTCAGTACCGCTGGGCCTTGGCGATCTCCGGCGTCAGCTGCGGCTCGGGGGGCTTGCGGCTGATGGCCAGGGGCTGGACGCGCTCACCCGGTGCGAGGTCCTCGGCACCGACGTAGCGGGTTTCGACGACTTTGCCGTCGGGGTCGCGGAAGTCGACCTGGACGGCGTAGGAAGCGGTGTCGTCGGAACGGTTGGTGATGTGCACGACGACGGCGAGCAGACCGCCGGTCTCCGCTCGCGGTCTGCCGGTGAGGGAGACGTCGGCGGTGGCGTTGCCCCGGCCTTCGACGTCCTTCAGTTGCTTCTCGGCGGCTGCGTTGGCGCGGGCGACGTCCGCCGACACCGAGGCCTCGAACTCCGACGCACGGGCGGATGCGGAGGACGCGGCGGCGGAGACCGACGCCTTCGCGGACTCCGCGAGCGATTCCAGGGCGGACGGCGCCGCGCCGGTGAAGGAGGCGGTGGCCGGCGCCGAGGGCCGTACGTTCGCGGACGGACTCGCGTCGCCGTCGTCGTCCGAACCGCATGCGGCGAGCGCCGTCATGCCGAGGACGGGAACGAGCGCCATCGCCGCGGTGGCCAGGGCGGGCCGCCCTCGGCGTGCCGGATGCCTTCGTCGTGACGTCGTCCTGGTCCGGTGCGTATCCATCGGTGCGGTCCTCCCGCGTCTCGCTGCACATGGCCTCGTGGCGGCTCGCGGCGCTCCGGGCCCGCCTCATGAGGCGGGGCC
>NZ_MUBA01000390.1 GCF_002154575.1 Streptomyces bobili | reverse complement strand
CGGGCCGAGATGATCTCGTCACACACCTCGTACAGCTCACGGTGCGCCTTCGCGGCGCGCAGATTGCCCGGCGTGGGCATCTTCCGGGACAGGTTCACCGGGGCGAAGGCCCGCTTGACCGCGTAGGCGTTGATCCGCGGGAAGTTGCGCTGGACGGTGGGAACCATCGCGTCCACGTCGTTCTTACGGCCGAAGAGGATGCGGGAGATCGTCCGCAGCGTGTGCCCCGTCATCTCCTCCGCCACGTCGACGGTCGCGTCCGGTGCGGTCCGCCACCGCTCGACGAGGCTGCCGGTCTCCTGCGTGATCTCCGAGCCGTAGTTGCTCACCTGACGAGGCGTGAACAGCGACTGGAGCATGCGGCGCTGGCGCAGGTATTCGTCCCCCATGCTGGTGAGCAGCCCGTTGCCGAACGACTGCCGCAGCTCCCCGAGGAACCTGTTCTCCTTGCTGAACGTCTGCGCCGAGGACGCCAGCACCTGCTGAGCACCGTCCGCGGAGAACACGCCGTAGAACTCCGCCCGCATACCCGGCGGACCCACCGTGAAGCGGACCACGTCACCGTGGTCGCGCAGCGCCTTGAGGTAGGTGCCCAACGTGTCCCGCTGGAGGTCCATCAGCGACCCGAACAGCGGATGCCCCGCCATGGTGGGAGGCGCCGAAACCGTCGAAGTACTCGCGGTCATGATGCTGTCGCTCCTTCTGATGCTTTCGTGCCGGGCCGCCGCCTGCGGGCCTGACGCGTCGGGTGATACGGGTGCCGGCCGGGCCGGCCGGTGCCCGACCGGGCATGCGCTCGCCGGACGCGGATCCGGCCGGGCCGTCGCGGTGAACTCCAGGCAGTCCGGCCGCCCCGCGGGCCCGAAGGCCACGGTCCAGCCGGCCGGGACATCGAGGGCCGAGGGCCACAGCGAGTGCTGCCGCCGGTCGTCGACGAGGACGAGGTAGTCGCAGTCCGGTCTGTCGAAGGGATTGGTCATCACGGTGTCCCTGGTGAGTCCGGCGTCGCCGCCGTGGCGGCACGCAGACGGGCCACGTCCGATCGCGGGGACGCGACGATCTCCGCCAGCAACCGCTCGTACGTGCGCGCCATGCGCTCGACGGTCTGCGGGGAGAAGAGGTCGGTGCTGAACTCCAGGTAGCCCCGCAGCCCGGACTCCGTTTCTTCCACGACGAGGTTGAGGTCGTACTTCGTGGTCGTGGTCGCGGGACGGACGGGCAGCACCTGAAGGTCCGTTCCGTCACCGCCGGACCCGGTGGGGGCGGCGGCGGGAAGCAGGTTGAACATCACCTGGAACAACGGGGAGCAGCCGGGGTCGGGACTGGGCACCAGGGCCCGGACGAGGTCGGGGAACGGCAGGTCCTTGTGATCGTGCGCCTCGGTGGTGACGCGCCTGGTGCGCTCAAGGACCTCGGGGAAGGAACGGTCCGCGGGCACGTCGAGGCGGAGCGCCACCAGATTGACGAAGTAGCCGACGACACCCTCCAGTTCGGCCCGCGGCCGGTTCGACACCGCGGTTCCGACGACCAGTTCGCTGCCGTCCGTGTGCCCGCCCAGCAGAACGGCGAAGGCCGACAGCAGGGTCATGTAGAGGGTGACGCCCTGCTCCTGGCTCAACCGGCCCAGACGTTCCAGCAGTTCGGCGGAGACCCGCAGATCCACCGACGATCCCTGGTACGTCTTGACCGGGCATCGCTCGTAGTCGGTACGCAGCGGCAGACAGGCCGGAAGCCCGGCCAGTTGCCGCCGCCAGTAGCTCTGTTGGCGGGCGAGCTCCGCGGCGTCGGTCGTGAGCGCCTGCCAGCGGGCGAACCGTGCGTAGGACAGCGGCAGTTCGGGCAGCTCGGCTGCCTTCCCCAGGCTGAGCGCGCGGTACAGCACGAGCAGCTCCGCCAGCACGACGTTCACGGACCAGCCGTCGAAGACGCCCCAGGGCCGGGTCAGCACCCCGATGTGCTGATCGTCGGACACCGTGATCAGGTGGGCGCGGATCGCGTACCGGTCCTCCGGCGCGAAGGGACGCAGCCGCTCGGCACGCAGCCACTGGGTGACCGCCTCCTCCTCGACGGCCGCCCGCCGTACCGCGAAGCCGTCGGCGGGGTGGACGTTCTGGGTCACCGTGCCCTCGTACCGGGAATAGCCGGTGCGCAGGACCGCGTGCCGTTCCACCAGCGCTCCCACGGCGCGCGCGTAGGCCTCCCGGTCCAGGGAGCCGTTGATGCGGAATGCCAGCTGGACGTTGTCGTGCGCCGTTCCCAGGTGCGCTGGCCGGTTGAGGAACCACAGGTCGCGCTGTTGGAGCGTGATGGGCGCCGGACCCCGCTCCCCGGCCTCGTCGGCCTCTGCCCGATCGGCTCGGACCGACGGTCCGCTCTTGTGCTCCGTGGGCTGCTCCAGGACGGCGGACATCTCTTCGACGGTGGCCCCGCTGAAGATCAGCTGGAGCGGCAGCTCGGCGCCGGTCTCCTCCTTGAGCCGCAGGGTGAGCCGGGTCGCGAGCAAGGAGTGTCCGCCGAGATCGAAGAAGCTGTCCTGGAGGCCCACCCGGGTTAGTCCGAGGACGTCGGCGACGATCCGGCACAGTGCGCGCTGCGCCTCGGTCTGCGGGGCGACGTACCGTTCCTTGGTCACGTCGGTCTCGTCCGGGGCCGGCAGGGCCCGCTTGTCGACCTTGCCGTTCGGCGTGACGGGCAGTTCGTCGAGGATCACGAACACGCCGGGCACCATGTAGTGCGGCAGCTGCGCGGAGAGGTGCGCCTTGAGGGCGCGGGCCAGTGACGGCCCTCTGCCGGCCAGCTGCGGATGATTGGTCGCCGCGGGTGCCCGGTAGGGCTCACGCGCCCGTACGCGGGGCAGTTCACACCTGCCGAGCACCAGGTCCAGGCCGTCGAGCCGGTCCTGCGACCAGGTGGCCGCCACCTGGAAGCCGAGTTCCTCGGCGTGCCGGAGAACGGCTTCGAGCTCCCGGACCTCGTCCGCCGACCGCGATCGGGACACGACGGGTTCGGCCGCCCGGAGACGCGGCCCGCGCCCTAGCTCCGCGCCGAGGCGCACGGCATCGGTGACGCGGGGGTTCGTCAGGCCGCTCACCCCGAACCGGTCGGGGACCTCGCCGTCCAGGAGTGCGCGCAGCTCCGCCGGGGAAGCGGACTCCAGCCACGGCAGGGCGGCGCCCGGCGCGGCGTCCTTGCGCAGGATCACGTCGTAGCGGTAGGCGAGGGCCTCGCTGTCTCCCTCGCCCCGCCCGACGACGAGGTCGACCGCCCCGAGTTCGGGGAGGCGATCCGGCAGCCGCGCGAAGTACGTCGGGCTGACGAGCAGTTCCCGCTCCCGGCGCCGGCCGCGCCGCACCCGGGTGGCCACGTCGGACGTGCCGCCGGGCTCCGCACCGTCCCACTGCGCCGCGCAGAGCTGGGCGGTGAACAGATCCAGGTTCCGGACACCGCCGACGAGAATGCTGCCGCCGTCCTCCAGCAGCGGGACCAGGCGGGCGAGTACGTCCTCCAGGTACTCCTCGTTGGGGAAGTGCCGCACCACCGAGTTGAGCACGATCGTGTCGAACTTCTCGCCGGGCAGCTCCCCCGCGGACCACGCGTCCCCCTGCGCCAGGGTGACGTGCGGCCAACCGTGGTCCGCGACCCCGCGGCGGGCCGCGTCCAGCGCCGTGGCCGACGGGTCGAGCGCGTGCACCGAAGCGCAGTCCGCCGCGTAGCGCAGGAGCAGCTCGCCCCGCCCGCAGCCGATCTCCAGCACCCGCTTGGGGCGTATGCGCCGCAGGTGCCGGGCCGCGGCCTCGACGGTTCCCTGGTCGACTGGTCCCTGGTCGGCGGATCCGGTGCCGGACGCATACCGGTCGTCGCCGTGCTGCCGCCAGTGTTCGAGGTGGGCGGCGTTCTCCTCCCGGTCAGCGGTGTGCAGCCACCCGGTGGTCGGGCTCACGTAGGCGGCGAGCGTGCGGGCGGCGCCGCTCCCCTGGGGGACCACCACGGCACGGTGCACCGCGGGGTGCGTGAGCAGCACGTTCGCGACTTCGCCGGGTTCCACGCGGAAGCCGCGCACCTTGACCTGGTCGTCGACACGGCCGAGGTAGTCGAGCGTGCCCTGGGCACGCCACTTCACGAGGTCACCGGTGCGGTACATGCGTGTTCCGGAGCCGAACGGATCGGCCACGAACCGCTCGGCGGTCAGCTCCGGCCGGTTCAGATAGCCACTGGCCATGCCGTCGCCGGCGGCGTACAGCTCACCCGGCACTCCGAGCGGTACCTGTCGCAGCGCCTCGTCCAGCACGTACACCCGGGTGTTCCACACCGGGGGACCGATGGGCACGGCCGTCGCTGCGGACTCGGCCCGGTAGCGGCAGGCGGTGACGGGTCCTCCCTCGGTGGGCCCGTACAGGTTGTGCAGTTCGGTGTCCGGCAGCACGCGTGCGAACCGTTCGGCGAGCTCGACCGGGAGCGCTTCGCCCGCGGTCTCGACACGGCGCAGGCCGGTGCACAGTTCCGCGGTCGGTTCCGACAGGAACTCGGCCAGCATGGACGGGACGAAATGGAGGTCGGTGATCCGCTCGTCGCGAATCAGACGTGCGAGGTACTCCGGATCCTTCTGTCCGTCAGGGCGGGCGATCACCACGGCCGCTCCGACCTGGAGTGGCCAGAACAGCTCGGGCACCGAGACGTCGAAGCCGACCGACGTCTTCAACAGCATCCGGTCCTCGCCGCCCATGCCGTAGTGACTCTGCTTCCATGCGGTCCAGTTCAGGCCCGCACGGTGAGGGATCACCACGCCCTTCGGCCGGCCCGTGGAACCAGAGGTGTAGAGCACGTAGGCGGCGTCGTCCCTGCCCACCTCGGTCCGGGGGTCGTCGTCCCGGCAGCCGGTGGTGTCCGGCAGCTCCTCCAGAACGAGCAGCGGCACGCTGTCGGCGAGCACCTGCTCTACGCGCTCGTCCGGAAGGTCGGTCTCCAGGGGCAGGTACGCCGCTCCGGTCTTCACCACCGCGTAGACGGCCACCACGAGTTCGAACGAGCGCGGTATCCGGATCGCGACCCGCTGCCCGCGCGCGGCGCCCCGCTCGATCAGCCAGTGCGCGAGCCGGTTGGCACGGGTGTTCAGTTCCGCGTACGTCAGGGTGCGGCCCTCGAAGACCAGCGCGGTGCGGTCCGGAGTACGTGCGACCTGCGCCTCGAACGCGGCGGGCAGCGTCTCGTGCGGGAGGGGTACCGCGGTGTCGTTCCACTCGGCCAGGCGCTGCCGGTCGCCGGCAGGCAGGACATCGACGTCCAGTGCGGCGGTACCTCTCCCGTCGTCCGTGATGAGGGCGTCGACAAGTCCCGCCAACGCGGTTTCGAGACAGTCGGCCACCGCCTCGCAGGTCACCGACTCCTCGACCTGGACGTCCAGCGACAGCTCGGTGCCGAAGTCGTCGAGCGACACCGTCACGGGGTAGTTGATGGCGTCCACGGCCGCGAGGAAGCGCACCCCGTGGTCTTCGGTGCGCGGCAGCCCGTCGACGTGTTCCGCCTCGAAGTGACGGAAGTTGACCACGGCGCTGAACAGGGGGGCGTCGCCCTCCAGGCCGCTGCACCGCTGGACCAGGCTCAGAGGGCTCTGTTCCCGTGCGATCAGCTCCCGCAGCCCGGAGTCGACGTCCGCGATCAGCTCGCTCACGGTCCGGCCGGCTAGCCGGGTGCGCAGCGGAAGCGTGTTGATGAAGTTGCCTAGCATGCGTTCCACCCCGGGCACTCCTTGCAGGCGCCCGGACATCACGGCGCCGAACACCACGTCGTCGCGCCCGCTGGTGGCGGCGACGAAGCAGGCCCACGCCGCGTGGAAGAGACAGGCGGGGCTCACCCGCAGACGCTGGGCCTGGGCGCGCAGGTCGCGTGCGAGAGGATCGGGCAGAGCCCTGCGCAACCGTCCGACCCGCCGGCCGTTGCCGTGCACGTCGGTGAGGCCGAACGGCGTCGTGGGTTCCGTGACGTCCCCGAGGGTTGCCCGGAAGTAGGCCACCGTGTCGTCCTCGGTGTGCCTGGCCAGGGTGTGGGAGACGAAGTCGCGGTAGGGCGCCGGGGTGGACAGCAGGTCGACGCGGCCCGCCATGTGCACGGCCAGCTCCTGGAGGATCAGTCGCAGGGAGGTGGCGTCCTCGATGAGATGGTGGGCGGTCAGGAGCAGGTGGCGCCGCTGTGAGTGCGGCTCCTCCGCGACGACCAGGCGCAGCAGCGGCGCGCTGTCGAGGCGCATGCGTTCCTGGCGCGCGAGCAGTTCCCTCGCCTGCTCCTCGGGGTCCCGGCCGGCGGCGAGCATGGTCCGCTCCACGGGCAGCCGCGCGGTCCGGTGCACGACCTGGACCGGTTCGGGCAGGCCGGCGGTGAGAACGGCGGTGCGCATCACGTCGTGGCGGTCGACGATGCGCTGCAGCGAGTCGATGAACCGGGCGCACGCCTGCTCGTCCTCGGCCACGTAGAGGGTGGAGACGAGATACGGGTCGTTGTCCGGGTCCATCAGGTGGTGGAAGAAAATGCCCTCCTGCGTGGGCAGCAGGGGGTAGATGTCCTGGATGCCGGCCGCCCCACCGGGTACGGCGGCCACGACGGTGTCGATCTGCTCCTGTGTCAGGTCGATCAGCGCGAGCAGGTCGGGGGTGATGCGCTCGCAGCCCTCCGGGATCCGGTTGGCCGGGACGGTGTGCGCGGGCACCGCCCCGGTGGCGTCGATGCGTGCCGCCAGCTCGGCCAGCGTGGGCGCGGTGAAGACGTCCTGGACGGTGATGTGCAGACCGATGTCCTTCAGCCGCGCCACCAACACCGTGATCATCAGGGAATGGCCGCCGAGGGCGAAGAAGTTGTCGTCGGTGCTGACCCGGCCGGCGTCGAAGCCGAGGAGTTCGGCGCAGATGTCGGCCAGGTGCCGTTCGGTGTCGGTGACGGGTGCGACGTAGTCGCGCTGCGCGAAGGCTTCGATGCCGGGGGCGGGCAGGGCGCGGCGGTCGAGCTTGCCGTGCGCGGTCACCGGCAGGGCCGCGAGTTCGACGTACGCGCTCGGCACCATGTACTCGGGCAGTGCGCCCTCGAGGTGCCGGATCAGGTCGCCCCGGTGGTCGGCGAGGGCGTGTCCGGCTTCGGGCACCACGTAGGCGACCAGGCGGGGGCTGCCGGGCTGGTCCTCACGGACCAGGACGGCCGAGGAGCGGACCGAGGGGTGCTCCGTGAGCCGGTGCTCGATCTCGCCCGGCTCGATGCGGAAGCCGCGCACCTTGACCTGGTCGTCGGCACGGCCGAGGAACTCCAGGTCGCCGTCGGGCAGTCGGCGCACCAGGTCGCCGGTGCGGTACATGCGGGCGCCGGGGGAAGCGTCGAACGGGTTGGGCACGAACCGTTCGCGGGTCAGCTCGGGCTGGTGCAGGTAGCCGCGGGCCAGCCCCGCGCCGGCGATGTACAGCTCGCCGACGCAGCCGACGCCCTGCGGCGCGAGGGCCTCGTCGAGCACGTGCAGCTGGATGTTCTGGATCGGCCGGCCGATGGGGACGGCGCGCAGTGTGCCGTCGGCGGGGACGGTCCAGTGGCTGACGTCGACGGCTGCCTCGGTGGGCCCGTACAGGTTGTGCAGCGGCGCGGTGTGCTGCTCGTAGTGGCGTGCGCACAGGTCCGGGGGCAGCGCCTCGCCGCTGCAGAACACCTGTCGTACGGTCGTGCACCGCGCCCAGCCCGGCTCCTCGACGATGCCGCGCAGCATCGACGGCACGAAGTGCAGGGTGGTCACGCCGAACGCGCGGACGGCGGAGACCAGGTAGGCCGCGTCGCGGTGACCGCCGGGCGCGGCGATGGCGAGACGGGCGCCGTGGAGCAGCGGCCAGAAGAACTCCCAGACGGACACGTCGAAGCTGTAGGGGGTCTTCTGCAGGACGACGTCGTCACCGGTGAGCCGGTACTCGTTCTGCATCCACTCGATGCGGTTCACCACGGCCCGGTGCTCGATCATCACACCCTTGGGGCGGCCCGTGGAGCCGGAGGTGTGGATCACGTACGCCAGGTTCCCCGGATGTCCACCCGGTTCGGCCGTGGGAACGTCCACGTCACGGGACTCGTGGACGTCCGCACCCGCCCGGTCGCGCAGGGTGCCGTCCGGGTGCAGGACGAGCAGGTGCTCGACGCGGTCCAGTGGTTCGGCGTCCAGGTGCGGCTGGGTGAGGACCACAGTGACCCCGGAGTGGTCCACGAGGTCGCTCCGGCGGGCCGCCGGGTAGGACGGCTCGATCGGCATGTAGGCGCCCCCGGCCTTCAGGGCGCCCAGGATTCCCGCGACCATTTCGGCGGAACGCTCGGCGTGCAGGCCGACGAGCGTGTCCGGCCCGACACCGTGCCGGCGCAGTCCGCGGGCGATCCGGTCGGCCCAGGCGTCGAGTTCGGCGTACGTCCATGAGCGGTCGGTGGTGACCAGGGCCGTGCGCTCGGGGTGGCGGGCCACCCGCTCCTCGAACAGTTCGTGCAGGCACCGGTCGTCGCTGAAGGACCGCTCGGTGTCGTTGAACACCTCGACCACCTGGCGCCGCTCCTCGGCGTCGATCATCGCGAGTCGGGACACCGGCAGCGCCGGATCGTCGGCGACTGCGGCGAGCAGCCGGGTGTAGTGACCGATGAAGCGCCGGATGGTCTCGCGGTCGTACAGGTCGGGGTTGTACTCGACGGTGCCGACCAGGCCGTCGGGGGACTCCCGTAGGTCGACCGTCAGGTCGAACTTGGTGAAGCTGAGATCGAAGTCGACCGGGGTGACCTCCAGACCGCCGAGGGTGACGTCGCGTTCGGTCTGTGCCTCCTGGAGGACGAACATCGTCTGGAAGACGGGCGAGTGAGCGAGGCTGCGCTCGGTGTCCAGGGCTTCCACGACGGCCTCGAAGGGGACTTCCTGATGGTCGTACGCCTCCAGTGCGGTCTTCTTCACCTGGGCCAGCAGATCGCTGAAGTGCGGGTCGCCCGCGAGGTCCGCGCGCATCACCAGGGTGTTGGCGAAGAAGCCGATGAGATCCTCGACCTCGCGTCGCCCGCGGTTGGCGACGACCGTGCCGACGGCGATGTCCGTCTGGCGGGTGTAGCGGTTGAGGACGACGGTGTAGGCGGCCAGCAGGGTCATGTACAGGGTGGCTTCGTGCGCCTTGGCGACGTCGCGCAGGGCGCTCAGCACCTCTGCGGGACAGGTGAGGTTCTCGCGGGCCCCCGCGTGGGTCTTCACGCGCGGCCGCTCCCGGTCGGCGGGCAGCGTCAGCCGCGGGTCGATCCCGGCCAGCCGGCGTTTCCAGTAGTCCGTCTGACGGTCGTGCAGCTCGCCTGCGAGCCGCTCACGCTGCCAGTGCGCGTAGTCCGCGTACTGCACGGGCAGCGGCTCCAGCGGGTCCGGGCGGCCCGTGCAGAACGCTTCGTACAGGGCGACCAGGTCGCGGAAGAAGACGCCGGCCGACCAGCCGTCGGACACGCTGTGGTGCGCGGTGACGAGCAGGTGGTGCTCCTGCTCCGACTGCCGCAGCAGCCGTACCCGGATCAGTGGCCCGCGCCCCAGGTCGAACGGGGCGGCGGCCTCGTCGCGACAGAGCGCGGCGAGCCGCGCCGGGTCGGTCAGCTCCTCCTCGGCGACCGTGAAGTCGCTGCCGTCGCCGATGACCTGGCGCGGTACGCCACCGTCGTCGGCGAACCGGGTGCGCAGCACCTCGTGCCGCTGGACGACCGCCTCCAGGGCGCGCAGCAGTGCGGGGCGGTCGAGGCGTCCGCGCAGCCGCATCGCCATGGGGATGTTGTAGGCGGCGCTGGTGCCGTCCAGCTGGGCGAGGAACCACAGCCGCTGCTGGGTGAAGGAGAGCGGCACCGGTGTGCCGTCGGTCCGGGACTGCCTGGGGATGGTCTCCAGCGCGGAGAGGTCGACGCCCTGCTTGCGCAGCAGCGCGATCAGGGCGCGCTGCCGCTTCTGGGGCAGGGAGCGGATCCTGCGGATGAGATCAAGGCCGTTGTCCTGACTGGTGGTGCCCATCGTCGTCGCCCGCCTCAGTTCTCGATGTCCAGCGCGTCCAGCTCCTCGTCGCTCATGTGCTCGACAAGGGCGATGCTTCCGAGGATCAGATCCAGCTCCGCCGTGCTCGTGTCCCCTGCCACGAGGAACCGTTCGCCCAGTTCCCGGGCCATGTCGTGAAGGCGCGGCGTGGCGAAGACCGTTTCGACCGGCAGCTCGACGCCCGCCCGCTCCTTGAGCAGGTTGATCAGCCGGGTGGCCAGCAACGAGTTGCCGCCGAGCGAGAAGAAGTCGGTCCGTGCGGTCAGCGTGGCCGCGTCGACCTGGAGGACGTCGGCCCAGGCCTGCCGCATGGTCTGCTCGGCGTCGGTGACGGCGCCGGCGGTCGGCGCGGGTTCCTGTGCCCTCCTGTCCGGTACGGCCGCCTGTGGGTCGCGTCCGACCCAGTAGCTGCCCGCCTCGAACGCGGTGGCCGGCAGGGGCACCACCTGGCGCCGCCCGGTGTGCAGCCCGCTCCAGGGCACCCGGACCCCGCGCACCCACAGGGCGGCCAGTTCCTCCAGGGCCCGGTCCTCGGCGAGCCCGGCGAGGAAGGCCTCGCCCCGGGCGCCGGACAGAACGGAGGTCCAGGGGCCTGGGTCGTCCCCGGCGTTGCCCCGGTGGACGGGTGCGGTCGTGGCGGTGCCCGCCAGGTGTCCGGCGAGCGCCTGGGCCAGTTCGGCACGGTCGGCGGCCACCACGGCGAGCCGCTCGGACAGCGGCTCGCGGCCCAGCTGTGTGGTGTAGGCGATGTCCGCGAGGCTCACGGTGGAGTCGCCGCCGTCCTCGCCGGGCAGGTCCGCCAGGTGGTCGAGCAGGCGCAGTACCGCCGCGTGCAGGCGCTCTTCGGTCCGGGCGGAGACCACGACGACCTGCGGCGCGGTGTCCGGGGTCACGGTCCGGACCTCGACGGCGGCCGGCGGTGCCTCCACGACCATGCTGACGTGGCTGCCGCCCGCCGCCACGCAGTTGATGAGGGCACGACGGGGCCGGGACGGGCCGCCGGTGTCCGTGCCGCCCCGTGGCTCCCAGTCGGTCAGCCGGTCGCACAGTTCGAGCGGTGAACCGTCCAGGTTCAACCGGGGGTTGGCGGTGCCGACGTCGACGAGCGGTGCGATCTGACCATGCTGGAGCTGCAGGACGACCTTGGTGAGCTGGGCGATGCCGGAGGCCGCCTCGGGATGCCCGAGGTTCGACTTCACGGCGCCGACCGGCACCGGGGCGGGGACACCGGCGAACACCTCGCGCAGGGCGCGCAGTTCCACCTCGTCCGCGAAGGCGGTGCCGTTGGCGGCGGACTCGACGTAGCCGATGGAGCCGGGTTCGGCACCGGCCCGCTCCAGCGCCCGGCTCATGGTCGCGACCTGGGTGCGGTGGCTGGGTGTCATGAAGCCGTTGGAGCGGCCCGCGTGCAGCGACGACGTGCTCTTGAGGACCGCGAGGACGGTGTCGCCGTCGCGCAGCGCCGCGTCCAGCGGCTTGAGCAGAACGGCGCCGACCGCCTCGGCGGGCAGGTAGCCGTCGCCGTCGCGGAAGCTGCGGCTGCCCGGATGGGTGCCGAGCAGCTGCATCTCCGAGAGTGCGACGTACTTGTCCTCGTGCACGGTCAGGTTGACCCCGCCCGCGACGGCCAGCTCGCACTCGCCGCGCAGCAGGTCGGCGCAGGCGAGGTGGACGGCCATCGCCGAGGAGGTGCACATGCTGTCCACGGCGAGGCTCGGGCCTTCGAGGCCGAAGAAGTGCGAGACGCGATTGGCGATCAGGTTGTACGAGGCGGACGAGGTGAGCGCCGCGAGCACCGGTTCGGAGGCGTCCGCCCGGTACATCTGGTAGGCGGCTCCGACGTACACGCCGACGCGTCGTCCGTAGCGGCGCTCGATCACCTCCTGGGTGACGCCGCCCTGTTCGAGCAGGTGCCACACGGTCTCCAGGAACAGCCGCTGCTGCGGGTCCATCGCCGAGGCCTCGCGGGGCGAGATGCCGAAGTGCAGCGGGTCGAACCGGTCGATGCCGTCGAGGAAGGCGCCGTACCGGGCGCCGCCGTCGGTCTTCCAGCGGTCCGCGGGGACCTCGGTGACGCAGTCCCGGCCCTCGCGCAGCGCGGCCCAGAAGGCGTCCAGGTCATCGGCGTGCGGGTAGCGTCCGCCGATGCCGATGACGGCGATGTCCTGGCCCGCCGGGGTCGGGACCGGGGCGGGGGCGGTGGTGTTCGACGGAGCCGTCACGGGTGCGGCGGTCCGCGGCTGCGGGGCCTCGCGCAGGGCGGCCTCGGGCGCCGGCTCGCCGACGAGTGCGCGCAGCGCCTGCGCGTGCTCGTCCGCGAAGTACCCGGCCAGCCCGCGCACCGTCCGCACCTCGAAGAGCAGCGTGCGCGGCAGCGGTCCGAAGGTGTCCTCCAGCGGCTGGACCATGGTCACGGCGAGCACGGAGTCCATGCCGTACCGCTCCAGCGGGGTGTCGGGGTCGAGGCGCTCGGGACCGAGTCCGAGGGCGGAGGCCAGTACGCGCCTGAGATGGGCCACGGCACGGTCCTCGACGGACGGTGCGGATCCGCCGCCGGCGGCTGTGGCGGGCGCGAGGGCTTCCGGTGCCGGGGCCGCCACGGTCCGCGGCGCCGCCTCCCCCGCACGCTCCGTCAGCCGGGTCAGCAGTGCCTCACGGTCGCCCGCCACCACGAGCAGCCTGCCCTCCGTGACACCGCCCGCGGCGCCGGCCAGGGCCTGGTGCAGGGCGGCCAGGCCACGTTCGGTGTCGAGGGGGGCCAGGCCCAGGGCGCGCAGCTGCTCGCGGACGGGGCCCTCGGCGCCCATGCCGCCCTCGTCCCACAGCGGCCAGTTGACGGACACGGTACGGCCGCTGCGCAGGCCCGCGTCGACGAGCCGGGCGCGTTGTGCGGCGTAGGCGTCCATGAAGGCGTTGGCGGCGGCGTAGTCGCTCTGGCCGGGGTTGCCGAAGGCTCCGGCGAGGGACGAGAAGCAGAGGAACAGCTCCAGTGGCTGCTCCTGGGTCAGCTCGTCCAGGTGGACCAGACCGGCGACCTTGGGAGCGAGGACCCGGTCGAGTTCGCCGGGGCTCTTGCGGACCACGAAGTTGTCCTCGATGACGCCGGCGGCGTGCAGCACGCCGGTCAGCGGGCCGTGGTCCGCGGTCGTCCGGGCGAGCAGGGCGCCGAGCGCGTCCCGGTCCGCCACGTCGACGGTCTCGTAGCGGACGGTCAGGCCGGTGGTGCGCAGGTCCTCCAGTACCGCGCGCCGCTCGTCGGTCAGCGGGGAACGGCCGGCGAGGACCACGGTCGCGCGGCCGACGGTGGCGGCGATGTCCCGTGCCGTGATCAGACCGAGTCCGCCGATGCCGCCGGTGATGAGGTAGACGCCGTCCTCCCGCCAGGGCGCGGCGGCCGGCCGGGCGGCGGTGACCTCGGTGAGGCGGCGGACCTGGCGGCGGCCGTCGTGGTGGCGTACCTCGGGCTCCGGGGCGGTGGTGGCCTCGGCCGTGAGGCGGGCGGCAACGGTGGCGGGCGAGGCGCCGTCCAGGCACTCCAGGTACTGGGTGTGCAGCTTGGGGTTCTCCAGGTGGGCGGTGCGCAGCAGCGCACCCAGGCCGCTGAGACAGGCCGGCCGGTCGCTGTCGCCCACGGCCGCCACCTGGAGCAGGGCGGGCCGGCGCACGCCCTGCTCCAGGAGTCGCCGTGCCAGCGTGAACACCTGCCGTACGGCGTCTGTGTACTGCCGGTCCGGTGGGCCGTCGGCGACGTCGAGAACAGTGCACTCGGTCCCTGGGGGCAGGGCGGCCCGCAGGGTGTCGCGGTCGCCGTCGGCGCCGAGGCCGAGCACGACGACGTGCCGTTCCGCGAAGACGCCCGCGGCTCCGGCCGGGGCCTGTCGGTCGGCCCACTCCGGCCGCAGCAGCACCACGTCGGGGCCGTGGGCGCCGTCGGCGGACGCGGAGCCGGTGGGTGGTGCGGGCCGGTGCGGTGCGCCCTGCGTGTCGAGGTCGAACCAGCAGCGTTCGCGGGCGAAGGGATAGCCGGGCAGGCTGACGCGGCGCACGGCGCTGCCGGCGGGCCAGGTGTCCTCCCAGCGCACCTCGGCGCCGTCGGCCCACCGGGCGAGCAGGTCCTCGTACGATCCCTGCCCTGTCCAGGCGTTCAGGGCGGCGCGCACCGCCGCGGTGTCGGCGGGACGAACCGGGCTGACGGTGCCCCGGTGCCAGGGGCCGGTCACGGCGGGGCCGGCGGCGAAGGCGGCGAGCTGCTCGCGGGCCTCGGCGAGGGAGGTCGCGGCGAAGGCGAGGCGCTCCTCCAGAGCCATGCGTCCGGTCTGCAGGGTCCAGGCGATCGCGGGCAGGTCCGCGTCGGCGGCCTCGCCGAGCCGGGCGTGCAGGCGGCGGGCCTGTTCGGCGAGCTGGGCCTCGCTCTTGGCGGACAGCACCAGCAGCACGGGGCGGCCGGTGGCCGGAGCCACGGCCGGGCGGGCCGGCGGCCGGTACTCGGCGATGACGACGTGGGCGTTGGAGCCGCCGCCGCCGAAACTGGACACCCCGGCGACCCGCGGCAGCGTGCGGCCCTCCAGCGCGGGGCGCGGCCATGGTTGCAGGGTCCGCTGGACGCGCAGGGGGGTGCGGTCGAAGTCGATGTGCGGGTTGAGGGTCGCGGAGTGCAGGCTCGGCACGAGTTCGCCGTGGCGCATCTGGAGCAGCACCTTGGTGAGGGCTGCGATGCCGGCGGCGGACTCCAGGTGCCCGATGTTGGACTTCACGGAGCCGATCGCGAGCTGTTCGGGTGCGCCGCCGGCCCGGCTGAACGCCTGTTCCAGACCGCTGACTTCGATCGGGTCCCCCAGGGACGTGCCCGTGCCGTGGGCCTCCAGGTAGCTGAGGGCGCGGGGGTCGACCCCGGCGGCGGTGAGCGCCTCGGCGATGACCTTGCCCTGGGCGACCGGAGTGGGCACCGAGTACCCGGAAGTGCGTCCCCCGTGGTTCACCGCCGTGCCCTTGATCACCCCGTGGATCTGGTCGCCGTCGGCGATGGCTCGCTCCAGCGGTTTGAGGAGGACGGCGCCGACGCCCTCGCCGGGCACATAGCCGTCGCCGCCCTCGCCGAAGCTGCGGCACCGGCCGTCACTGGAGAGGAACTTGCGCTGACCGAGCACGAGATGCTTGTTGGGGTGCGGGGTGAGGTTGACGCCGCCTGCGAGAGCGGTGTCGCACTGACCGCTGCGGATGGCTTCGCAGGCCAGGTGGACGGCGGTGAGACTGGACGAACACATGGTGTCCACGGCCATGCTCGGGCCGTGGAAGTCGTAGAAGTACGACACCCGGTTGGCGACCGTGGAGGCGCTGCCCCACAGGGCGTCGGGCCTGCCGCGCTCCTGGGCCTGGGCTCCCAGAAGCTGGTACTCCTGGTACATCACACCGACGAACACGCCGACCTTCGCGCCGTGCGAGAGCCGGTCGGGGGTGTATCCGGCGTCCTCCAGGGTGTGGTGGGCGCACTGCAGGAACAGCCGTTCCTGCGGGTCGAGGTAGTCGGCCTCCAGCAGCGATATGTGGAAGAACAGCGGGTCGAACCGGTCGATGTCGTCGAGGAATCCGCCCCAGGCGCCGGCGCCGGCCTCGGCGTACCGGCCGTGGTCCCAGCGGCCGGCGGGAACCTCGCGCACGCAGTCGCGGCCCTCGCGCAGGTTCTGCCAGAACTCCTCCAGGTCGGCGGCCTCGGGGTAGCGGCCGCTCACACCGATGACCGCGATGTCACCGGGGCGTACGGCCTCCGGCTCGGCCAGCGTCTCGACGGTGGGCAGCGGACGGCTGGAAAGACCGGTCAGCTCCGCACACACACGGCCCTGTTCGTCCACGACGGTGACGTCCAGCCGGGCCGAGGCCCGGTCGGTGCCGCTGCCGCTCCGATGGCGGATCCACGCGTACGCACGGGTGGGCGAGGGGGCCAGGGCATCGGCGCGGGTGAGGGCGAACGGCAGGGCGAGCGTCGCCGAGCCGCCGTCGCCCAGCCACAGGCCGATGGTGCTCTGGAGGGCGCCGTCGAGGATGCTCGGGTGCAGCAGGCCGCCGGGCAGCGGTTCTGCCCGCTCCGGCAGGCGCAGCTCGGCCAGGACCTGGCGGCGTCCCTCCGCGTCCCTGCCGGTGCGCAACTCGGTCAGGGACCGCTGCGAGGGGCCGTACTCCAGGCCGAGGCCGCCGTAGAGGCCGTAGACGTGCTCGCCGGAGTACGTCGTCCCGGCGCATGCGGCTCGCAGCTCGGCAAGGGGCAGGGTGCGCGGGGTGGTGTCCTCGGCGAGGCTCGCCCGGCCCTGGCCGCACAGGGTGGTGGCACCGTCGGGGGCGACGGCGAGGATCTCGTACGCGCAGCCCTGTCCGCCGGTGCGCACGCGTACGCGCAGCGTCAGTCCGTCGGGGCCGTGCACGGCGGCCCGGAGCCACACCACGTCGGTCAGCCGGACGGCGGCGGCGTCCTCCCGGCCCAGCGTCCGGGCGACCGCCACGCGCGCCATCTCCAGGTGCGCGACCCCCGGAAGCACCAGGCCGCCGCGGACCTGATGGTCACGCAGATACGGTTCCGAGCCGTCGAAGCGGGTCTCGTACGTCATCTCGTCCGCAGGGCCGCCGGGCACGGTCCGCTGGAGCAGCGGATGGGTCCGCGGAACGGAGGTGCCCGGCGAGTCGCTCCCGGCGGGGGGCGTGTTGCGGACGCCGTGGGCACCGACGAGGTGGACCGCCATGGCCTGCAGCGTGCGGTGCTCGCCGAAGACGCCCGAAGTCAGGGCCAGCCCGTACCGCTCGTTCACCCGCCCGGCGAGCCGTGCCCGCCCGCCCAGGTCCAGCCCGAACTCACCGAATTCCGCGTCGGGCTGGACATCGGCGGCGTGCACGCCGAGAAGGGCCGCCACGTCTTCGGTGAGGGCGGTGCGTACGGCGGTGACGGCGTCGGACGTGTCCGGAGCGGGCGGAGCCGGGACCTTTCCGACCGGAGCCCCGGCGGGGGCCTGCGCGGGCATCGACGGCGCGGCGGAAACGGGGACGGCCGGTGCAGGGGCGGCGGGAGCGGGCACGGACGGCGCCGACGCGGCGGAAGCGGGCACCGACGGCGCCGACGCGACAGCACCAGCAGGCAACTGAGGCTCCAGCCACGCCGCCAGCTCCGCGATCGTCCGATGCTCGAACATCACCGTCGGCGACAACTCCACCGACAGCCGCCCCTCCAACTCCCCCACCAACCCCAACAGATCAGCCGACCCCAACCCCAACTCGTAATACCCCAACCCCACATCCACCACATCCGCAGACACACCCAGCCGAGAACCCACCAACTCCCGCAACACACCCGAGACAGCCACCGAATCCACCACCGGCACGCCAACACCAGCCACGACCCCGGACGACCCGCCGGGAGT
This sequence comes from Streptomyces bobili, assembly GCF_002154575.1. Classification (GTDB taxonomy): domain Bacteria; phylum Actinomycetota; class Actinomycetes; order Streptomycetales; family Streptomycetaceae; genus Streptomyces; species Streptomyces bobili. Next base: position 1,290 of record NZ_MUBA01000390.1, on the reverse strand, counting down.
GCCGCCGCGGACGTCGAGCGCGCCGGCCGCCCGGATGCGCTTGGCGACGAACTGCCCGACCTCGGCGACCTTTCGGCCGTCCTCGTTATAGAACTCCACGACCAGGCGGATGAGTTCGTCATCGCGGCGGACGGAGTCGGCGGGCACCCGCACGTAGCAGCGCCCACCGAGCGGCCCGGCCGCGCGGAACTGGTCGAACATCAGCGGGAGGTAGAGGCCGGGGCCGTCGTTGTCCCCGTGCAGCATGCCCAGGGCGACGCCTCCGCCGAGGAGCCCGGCTTCGAAGAGGGCGGGGTGGAAGAGGAACGCGCCGGTGGAGTCCTGGTGTTCGGGCGCGAGTTCCAGCTCGGCGATCCAGTCGCCGGGACGGTGGTGGACCACGCCGCCGAGTTTCATCAGGCCCGAGTGGAAGAGGTCGTACTCCCGGCACCAGGTGTAGATCTCGTCCATGGTGGTGCTTCGGGCCACGCCCTGGACGGGCAGCGGGAGCCGCTCCGTGAAGGCGACGGCACCGCGGTGGTGCGCGGTGACGACGGCGTGCAGGACGTCGGCGGTGTCCTGGGCGCGGCGGCTGCGCACCTCGATGCGATGCCCCCCGCCGGCCGCGGGCCGCCCCTCGACGGTGGTCAGGACGGCCTCACCGGGCCCGGCGACGAGCGGCGCGAGGATGGTGAGGTTGCGCAGTTCCACCTCGGGCATGGGATGTCCCTGCCGGGCGAGCACTTGGAGCACCAGGTCCACGTAGCCGACACCGGGCATCAGGCTGCGGCCGTACACGACGTGCCCGTGCAAGAGGGGATTGTCGGCGGTGACGGTAAAGGTCTCGGTGAACGTGCGCAATGCGGTCATCGGTTTTCCGTCCCAAGAAAGGCGCGCGAGAGTGCCCGAGTGCGTGTGGCGCGAACCGGGGATTCGTTTACGTGCGGAGGGAGAGCGATGGCTGTCGGGGCGAACCCGTCGCGGTGCATCCGGTGCCATGTGAGCCGGGATACCGGATTACCGGCCGCCTGGGGCGGGGGGACCAGGAACCGCGCGGAGAAGAACCCGCCGGAATCGATGTCGGTCTGCGCACCGCGCAGTTCCACAAGGCCTCGTTCGGCCGGCAGGGCGACCGGGTCGAGCAGGTTTGCGGAAAGGGGGCCACTTTGCTCGGCGTCTATGCCCACGGTATGCAGCCGACCGGCCCGCGCCATCGCGGTCGCACGGTATCCGGAGCAGTGCGCAATACCGCCGACCACTCCGGTCGGCCATTGCGGGGCCCTGTGCCGCCCGGACGGCAGGGGAACCGGA
>NZ_MUBA01000039.1 GCF_002154575.1 Streptomyces bobili | reverse complement strand
CTCCACCTCGAACCCGGCGTCCAGCGGCTGCGGCTGGGCCCGGTCAGCGCGCTGGCCGTCGACCGAACCCTCCACGCCGAGCTGACCTCCGGCCACCCCGCGACCGTGCTCGACGTGCGGATCGTCCGCGAGTGGACGCCACGCGGTCCGCTGCCGTCCCCCGACGACGACTCCGCCCTGCGCCGTCGCGTGCACGCCCTCGAAGAGGAACGCCTCGGCGTGGAGCGGCAACGCGACCGGCTGCGGTCCCGTCTCGACCTGCTCGGCCGCCTCGCCGCCGACCTGCTGCGGGAGATCGGCGAGGGCGCCGGCTCCGGAGAGACCGAAGGGACCCGCTGGGCCCGGGAACTCGACCGGGTGGACAGCGAGCGCGACACCTGTGGTGAGCGACTCCGCGCCACCGAAGCCCGGCTGACCGCCCTCGGCGTCGAACTCGGGGAAGCCCAGAGGGCCATGGACCTCGCGGAGACGGAACCCGCCGAGCTGGTCGGTCACATCGAGCTGACCGTCGAGGCCGCCACCGCCGGTCCGGTGGGGCTGCGCCTGACGCACCTCACCCCGTGCGCGCTGTGGCGGCCCGCCTACCGTGCCGTCCTCGACGGTGAGTCCCTGACGCTGGAGACCGACGCGATGGTCTGGCAGCGCACCGGCGAGGACTGGTCGGACGTACGGCTGACGTTGTCGACCGCCCGGTCCGCGCTGGCCGCGGAACCGCCGCGGCTGCGCGAGGACCGGCTGACGCTGAAGGACCGCACCGCGGAGGAGCGCCGCACGGTCGAGGTGGAGCTGCGCGAGCAGGAGATCGGGGACCTCGGCCCGGCCCCCGTGCTCGGCCTGCCGGGAGTCGCCGACGGCGGCGAGACACGGGTGCTCAACGCCCCCGCCCCGGTCTCGGTGCCGGCGGACGGCCGCGCCCACCGTGTGCCGCTCTCCGCCTTCACCACGCCCGCGCGCGCCGAGTACGCCTGCGCTCCCGAGGTGTCCCCGCTGGTCACCCGGGTGGCACGGTTCGACAACCGGTCCGGCCACGCGCTGCTCGCCGGACCCGTGGACCTGGTCCGCGGCAGCGGATTCACCGGCCGCGGCACGCTGGACTTCACCGCCCCCGGCGCCCCCGTCGAGCTGGCCTTCGGCAGCTGCGACGACTACCGGGTGGTCCGGCAGACCGAGGAGTCCCACGCCTCGCCCGGCCTGACCCAGCGGACCGTGACCACCCACACGGTCCGGCTGCACCTCTCCCGTTTCTCCGCCCCGGCGGAACAGGCCGAGGAATCGGTCGCCGTGCGGGAGCGCATCCCCGTCTCCGAGGTCTCGGCGGTGGAGGTACGGCTGCGCGGGGAAGCCTGTTCCCCCGCCCCGGACACGCTCGACGCGGAGGGCATCGCCCGCTGGGACGTCGTCCTGCCGCCCGGTCGCCGACGCACGGTCACCCTGGTCTACGAGGTGTCGGCGAGCGCGAAGGTGGCCGGGCTCTGAGACGAGGGGCCACAAAATATTGTGAGCCGCGGACGGACGACGAAGAAATTCCCTCAGCGCCGCCCGGTCGCCGCCATAGATTCTTCCGTCCGGGTCGCACTTGCCGTCGATCTCCGTAGCAAATACACGATCGACGGAATGGGGAAGAGGAGCAGGGCGAGGTTCGGAATCCACCAGGTGAGGGACCAGTCGCCGCGCAATGACCAGAACGCGACGGCCTGAAGTCCGGCGGTACTGGTGAGCGTGAGGGAAATCAGGGTCAACGGAAGATGAAGTCCGCCGTAACGCGCCTTTGCCCGGTCGCTGCGGTTTCCGGCCAGGTAGAGAGAAACGAGGCCGGTGACGCTCGCGGCGATGTCCAGGGGCAGGAACGAGTAGTTCCAGTCGCTCATGACCGGGTCGCCGTAGTCCTTGTAGGCGTGCTTCGGCGGAATCAGGTTGAGCAGTGCGACCGACCAGTACAGCAGGAAGCCGACGTCGGTCACGAGCATCGCGGCCTTGATGGTGCGCACGCCGCGAGAGGTGCGGTCCGGTGCCGTCGTCATCAGTGCTCCATCCCTCCGCCCAGGTACATCACGGCCACGCCCAGGACGACCAGGGCGACTCCGATCACGGTGGCGGGGCGCACCGACTCGCCGAAGAGCAGGACGCCTCCGGCGAAGGCGCCGACCGTGCCGACCCCGGACCAGACGGCGTAGACCGGGCCGACGTTCAGGGACTTGAGGGCCTGGGCGAGGAGCACGAAGGCGAGACCGTAGCCCACGACGACCAGGACGCTCGGGGCGAGCCGGGTCAGTCCGTGGGAGGCGCGCAGGGCGAGCGTGGCGGCCACCTCGGAGACGATGGCCCCGGCGACCAGGAGGATCCCCATCACTCGTCCTCCGTGGGCCGGGCCGCGATCAGGTCCTCGACGAGGGCGCGCAGCCGGTGGTGGTCGGCTCCCCGCGGCGGGGCCAGTCCCAGCAGGCATGCGGTCCACCAGCCGTCGACCGCCATGCGAACGAGGGAGCTGACGCCCGGCGGCAGCCCGTCCTGGTCGAGACGGGCCTGCCAGGTGCGGTAGCGCTCCTGGAGGACGTCGAGGACCGCGGGGCCCCCTGCCGCCGCGAGCAGAGCGACCGGTACGGCGGACGGGCCGGCCCCGTCCTCGTCGGGGGCAGCCACGGGAATCGAGGCGTCCAGCCACGCTCTGGTGAAGGCTCCGGGGGGCGCGTCGGGGCCGGGCAGGACGGCCTCGAACCGGTCGACGAGCCGGCGGACGACGCCCTGCACCAGCGCGAGCTTGGACGGGAAGTGGTGGAGGAGTCCGCCCTTGCTCACGCCGGCCTCGGCGGCCGCCGCGTCCAGACGGACGGCATCGACGCCACCCTTCACCAGGAGTCTCTCCACCGCGTCGAGGATCTCGTCGCGCATGTGTTCCACCCGTCTTCGTCACCGTGGCCAATTCCCGACCGTCTGGACGGTCGTGAAAGCGTACCATGCTGGTCAATGGCGGTGGAGAAAGATCGGACAAACGCTTTCCACGCCAACCGGATTCGTTACCTCCACGTCAAGAGAAGCGCCTTTACCTTGCCGTCGTTGACACTTTTGAGCCTGCGGGGATATTTTCGGGCATCGTCACCGGCTGACGGCCGGCATCGCGGAACCAACGGGGGACAGGATGATCGGTAACTCCGCCTAGAAGACGCAGCCCGGCAGACCGGGTAATCATCTGCGCGTGACCAGGGGACGCAAAAACGCTTCCCCTCGTTGCCGCGCGCATTCCTTGGCCTTGTGCACGAATGGCCAATTCGCCGTGCCACTTTCTGGTGCACGCATGCCCATCGAGCACGTTCGTCATTGATCGACCGATCAAGGAACGATGAAAATGAGTGCGATACAGGCATTATCTCAGCGGGGTAATCCCACTGACCTCTACTCGCGTTTCAGCTCTTTCACCGCGGCCCGCGACCTCATGGCCGCCGATCTCTATCCGTTCTTCCTGCCCCTGGAGGGCGGGGAGGGCCCGACCGTCCGCCGGGACGGCCGCACCCTGATCATGTGCGGGTCCAACAACTACCTGGGGCTCACCGGTCATCCGGAGGTGCTCGCCGCCGCCCGGTCCGCGCTCGACAGGTACGGCTCCTCCCGCACCGGTTCGAGGTTCCTCAACGGGAACACGGACCTGCACCAGGAACTCGAGGCGGAACTCGCCGACTACCTCGGCAAGCCGGCCGCACTGGTGATGTCCACCGGCTACCAGACGAACCTCGGCGTCCTCGGCACTGTCCTCACGCCCCGGGACCACGTCGTCCTGGACCGCAGCGCCCACGCCTCACTCCTGGACGGCTGCCGGCTGAGCGGGGCCAAGGTCCGCTGGTTCCCGCACAACGACGCCGAGGGACTGCGCCAGACGCTGGAGCGCATACCCGACGAAGCCGGCCGGCTCGTCGTGGTCGACGGCGTCTACTCGATGGAGGGCGACGTCTGCGATCTGCCGGCCGTCGTAAAGATGTGCTCGGCGTACGGCGCACGCCTCCTCCTCGACGACGCCCACGGGCTGGGCGTACTCGCCGAAGGGCGGGGCACTGCCGCGCACTTCGGTCTCACCGACGAGGTCGACCTGATCACCGTCACCTTCAGCAAGTCCCTCGCCTCCCTCGGCGGCGCCGTCGCGGGCAGCGAGGAGGCCATCCACTACCTCAGGCACCACGCCCGCAGCCTGATGTTCAGCGCGTCGACGACCCCGACCAACGCCGCCGCGGCGCTCGCCGCCCTGCGCCTCCTGCGGGCCCGGCCCGAACTCGCCACGGCGGTACAGGCCAACGCCGCCTACGTCCGGCGCGGACTGGCCGAGGCGGGCGTACGCTCCACTCCCAGCTCGACACCCATCGTGTCGCTGCCCACACCGGGCGCCCTGGAGACCCTCACCACCTGGCAGCGGCTGCTCCACGACGGCGTGTACGTCAATCCGGTGCTCCCGCCCGCCGCCGAACCGCGCCTGCGCACCAGCTACATGGCCTCGCACACCCTCGACCAGCTCGACCGGGTCGTCGAGGCCTGTGCCGCGCAGGACGCCCTGCTGGAACGGCCCGGGAACGAGGGCCGCTCGGTGAGCGTCGCGTGAACGGCGTCCCGGCCCGGGGCCATGTCCCGGCGCTGACGGTCGCGGGCCTCGCCACCGGGGCGTGCGCCGCGGCATCGGCGTCCTCGGCCGGCTTTGTCGGAAGTCTCGGCGTCGTCCTGCCCGGCGCCGCGCTGTCGTTCACCGCAGGCATGCTTCTGGCCCGGACGATCCCGGTCCCGGTGGCGATGGCGAACCGGGACGACAGCCGTGCCGTCGTGGTCGCCGCCGGGCTGCTCCTCCTGAGCGTCGCGGTCGCCGTTCCCGCCGCCGACGGGGCGGCTCTCGCCCAGCTCCTCGTCACCGCGTCGGCCTCGGGCCTCCTCACCGGCACGCCGGCCGCAGGCTCGGGACACCTCGTGCGCGGATCCGGGGAACTCGCCCGGACCGCGTACGCCCTCCTCTGGTTCGGCACGGGACTGGGCGCGGGCTGCGCCGTGGGCAGTTGGCGGCTGCCGGAGACCCGGGCCGCGGCCAGCGCGTCGGCCTGCGCCTTCGCACTGCTGTGGCTGGCCTCGATGTCGCAGGCCCGCCGGGTGGCGCCGCCCCCGGGCTGACATCACCCCACCGTCGACGACTGCCCGCCCCTCCCGACCGCCTCCACTCCGACTCCATGTCTGCGACTTCATGACCGGCGACCTCCTGACCGCCGACTTCATGTCTCTCGACTTCATGCCTCTCGACTTCGTGAGCACCAAGGAGCCCTCATGTCCCGCATCGGACTCGTCGCCCGAGCCCTGCGCCTCACCCTCAACAAGGCCCACGCCGATCCCACCGCCGACTACGACGCCGCCAGTTCCGACTACGACACCTTCTTCAGCCCGGTGATGGGCCGTCACTCCGTCGCCGCCCTCGACGAGGTCCCGGTCCGCCCCGGCGACACGGTGGTCGAACTGGCCTGCGGCACCGGCCACCTGACCGCCGAGATCGTGCGCAGGCTGGACGGCCGTGGCGCGGTGTTCGCGGTCGACAAGTCGCTCGGCATGCTGGAGGTGGCCAGGAAGAAGGTGCTGCCCCTGGTCACGGGGGCGCCCGGCCTGCTGGTGGAACTGTCCGACGGCGACATGGAGACCTTCGCCAGGGGCATCCCGTCGGGCAGCGCGGACCTGGTCGTCGTCGGCTGGGCCATCTGCTACGCCAAGCCGCCCCGGCTGCTCGCCCAGATAGAACGGATCCTGCGCCCCGGCGGCCGGGTCATGGTCATCGAGACCAGGGCGGACGCCCACAAGGCGCTCACCGACCGGCTGGAGCGGGTCTTCGCCGACGACCCCTCCCTGCTGACCAGCCTTATCCGGGTCGCGCTGCCCAAGAGCGCGGCGGTCGTGGCGCGTTGGTTCACCAAGGCGGGGCTGACCGTCGACGTCCAGCGGGAGGGCACGCAGGTCATTCCCGCCCACACCCCGCAGGCGGTCCTGGAATGGGTGCAGCGGTCGGGCGCGGCGGCGGGGTTCAAGACCGCCGTGGACAACTCGCGTGAACAGCTCGTGCTGAGCCGGGTGGAGGAGGGCCTCGCGGAACTCCTGCGCCGGCAGGGCCGGCTCGACATCGAGCACACGTTCGTGATCGTCACCGGTCACAAGCCGGTGTCCGCCCGGGACGACCGGCAGGGCCCGCAGGGCGAGGAGGTCGGCGTCGCATGACGAAGTCCCCCGCGCCCCGGCCCGCCACCGGGCCCGCGCCCGCGCGTGAGCCGGGCGCGGGCGGCCCTCCGGCCGACGGGGGCGGACGCGTGCACCGCGCGCTGTACGCCTTCGCCCGCCGGCTCACCGCCCGCCCCAAGACCGTGATCCTGCTGTGGGCGGTGCTCATCGCGGTGTGCATTCCCATCAGCGGGCAGTTGACGTCCCAGCTCACCGAGCAGGGCGCGTCCAAGGTGGTGCCCGGCACCAGCAGCGCCCATGTCGACGAGCTGACCAAGCGGTCGTTCCCGCAACGCTCCGAGCGGGAACTCACCGTGGTCGTCACGGCCCCCGACATCCACACGCCTCGCGTACGGGCCTTCCTGGCCGGACTCGACGAACGGCTCGCCGACCGGCGGCGCACCGGAGAAGTGACGGCCACGTCGTCGGCGTACACCGTGTTCCGGGACGCGACCGCGCAGTTCCTCACCCAGGTGTGGCGGCGGGCGGGCGGCGCGAGCGCCACACCGGCGGAGCGTGCCGCGGCGGTCGACAGCGAGGTGCGTCAGGGGCGGATTCCCGAGGCACTCGTCCCGGCCGCGAGCCGGACCGCCCGCGCGCAAACCGCGGGCCAGGTGGCCGGGATCGCCCGCGACGCGACCGTCGCCGCCGACTGGCGGAACTTCCCGCTGCCCGTGCCGGCCGACGCCGTGGACCGGCTCATCGCCCCGGACGCGAAGACCGCCGTCGTGTCCGTCGCCCACCCGGCCGAGGGCGACGAGGATCCGGACGTCGACTGGTTGCGCGACACCGCTCGCACCGCGCTCGCCTCGGCCGGCGCGAACGGCTCCGCCGACGTCCACATCACCGGTGAGCTGGCGCTCATCCACGACACGTATCAGAAGGCCGAGTCGGACAACGCCCTGATGGAGACCGTGGCGTACGGCATCATCTTCGTCGTCCTGCTGTTCTTCTTCCGTGCGCTGGTCCCGGCCGTCCTCACACTGGCGGTGGTGGGCCTGTCGATGAGCGTCAGCCAGGCGGCTCTCTACGGTCTGGCCCATCAGGTGACGCTCACTCAGTTCACGGTCACCATCATGCAGTTCGTCATGCTGGGAGCCGGGGTCGACTACAGCATGCTGTTGTCCTCCCGGTACCGCCAGGAGCGCCTGGCCGGGCGGCCACCCAAGGAGGCGGCGGTACAGGCCACCGTGCACGCCGGGGAGAGCATGCTGCTCGCCGCCGTGGCCGTGGTGCTCGCGTTCGGCGCCACCCTGTTGTCGCCGGTGGACTGGATCCCGCCGCTGGGCTACGGCGGACTCGTCGGCATCCCCATCGTGTTCGCCGCCGCGCTCACCCTCACGCCGTGCCTGCTGGTACTGCTCGGCGACCGCTTCTTCGCGCTCGGCCGCTCCCCGCTGTCCGACCTCGAGCGGAACGGCGCGATGGGCCGGCATCTGCTGCGTACGGCCGAGTTCGCCAGGCGCCGCAAGGCCGCGATCGTCGTGGTCTTCCTCGTCGCCACGGTGCCCTTCGCACTGCTGACGGCCGGCAACCGTTCGACGTCGGACCCGGTGAAGCTGAGCCCCGTCACGGACTCCCGCACCGGCTTCGAAAGGCTCGCGGCCACCTGGGGCGACAGCGCGGTCCTGCCCACCACCGTCGTGGGCGAGGCCGCCGAGGGCGTCGTACGGGACGGGCAGCTCACCGAACAGGGCCGGCGGGCGGTGGCCCGGCTCACCGAACGCATCGCCGCCACCGAGGGAGTCGCGTCCGTCGACTCCGCCACCCAGCCGTTCGGACAGCCCTGGGACGCCGGGGAACTCCGGCAGAACCAGGCCTTCCTCACCGACCACGTCGCCCGCGACGGCACCCTGCGCTTCGTCGTCGTGCTGGAGGACGACCCGTACTCGTCGGCCGCGGCCGGCACCGTGGGGAGACTCGACGACGTGCTCGACGGGGCGGGAGCGGACGTCGGACGTCTGGACGTCGGGGGCGCCACGCAGGTGGATCTCCAGTACGGCGCCGCGCTGCGCAGCAGCTTCTGGCAGATGGCCGCGCTGGTGAGCATCGGCGTGTTCGTGATGCTCGCGCTCACCCTGCGGTCGCTGCTCGTCCCGGTCCGCCTGATCGCCACCATCATGCTCAGCAACGTCTGGGCCATCGGCATCACCGTGCTGATCTTCCATCACCTGCGCGGCGAGGTGGTCATCGACGACCTGCCGATCTTCCTGACCGTGCTGATGATGGGCCTCGGCATGGACTACGAGATCTTCCTGGTCACCCGGGTCCGTGACCTCATCCGCGCCGGGCGCTCCCAGGAGGAGGCGACCATCGCGGCCGTCGTGGACACCGGACGGGTGATCAACGCCGCCGGCCTGGTCATGGCGGGCAGCCTCGGCACCATGGCACTGTCGTCCACCCTGATGCTGCAGCAGTACGGGGCCGGCCTCGGCACCGCCGTCCTGCTCGACGCCACCGTCATCCGCATGCTGTTCGTGCCCGCCACCCTCCTGCTGCTCCAGCGCTACAACTGGTGGTTCCCTTCCTTCCGCCGGCGCACGTCGCCCCTGCCCAGGGCCGGGTGACGGCGATGACCACGAGTCGCGTCGCACCCGCGCCCGGACGCCCCGGACGCTCCGGACCCCTGAGCCGGCTGCACCGCCGTACCGCGGCCAGCCCTCTCACCGCGGCGATCCTCCTCTTCGCGCTGCTCGCCGCGGTCAGGGTCGCCGGCGCCTTCAGCTTCCTCCTGATGGCGCTGTCCGTGGCGCTCAGCGCGACCGCCCTGCTCGTAGTGAGCCGGGACCGCTGGCCCGCCATGGGCATCCGCCGCAGCGACCGCACCGGCGCGGTCGTCGTCTGCACCGTCGTGGTGGCTCTCGTGTACGCGGAGACGTTCCTCGCCAACCGGACCGTCTTCGGGACCGCGGACGACAACTGGACGGCGTGGGTGCCGCGCATCTTCGACGGTCTGGTGCCCGGCGCGCGCTGGGCGGACGCGGCGGCCATGGTGCTCGCCATGGGTGTCCTCGTACCCCTCGTCGAGGAGGTCTGTTACCGGGGTGTCCTCTTCCACGCCGTCGAGGAACGCTGGAGCACCCGCACGGCGATCGTCGTCACCGCGGCCGGCTGGGCGGCGGTCCACCTCGGCGACTACGGCCTCAACCCGCTCAACCCGAGGGTCGTCTGCGGCGTACTGCCCTCGGTGTTCTTCATGGGCCTCGCCCTGGGCATCTGCCGCGCGGTCACCGGCTCCGCACTGGCCTGCGCCGCCGCCCAGGGGGTGTGCAACCTGCTGCTGCTCGGTGCCGTCCTGCTGTGGATGTGACCGCCGTCCCTCCCCGCCCGAGAGAGAGTCACGGACCATGCGTATCGCCGTCACGGGTTCCATCGCCACCGACCACCTCATGACCTTCCCCGGCCGGTTCACCGAGCAGCTCATCGCGGACCGGCTCGACACGGTCTCGCTGTCCTTCCTCGCCGACGGACTCGACATCCGCCACGGCGGGGTCGCTGCCAACATCGCCTACGGCCTCGGCAAGCTGGGCCTGCGGCCGGTCCTGATCGGCGCGGCCGGCAAGGACTTCGCCGCGTACGGCGAGCGGCTCGCCGCGGCGGGCGTCGACATCTCGTCCGTACGGATCAGCGAGACCCTGCACACGGCACGGTTCGTGTGCACCACCGACCAGGACCAGAACCAGATCGCCACCTTCTACGCCGGGGCCATGGCCGAGGCCGCCGACATCGACCTGGCCGCCGCGACCGACCCGCACCGGCCGTTCGACCTGGTGCTGATCGGCGCGGACGATCCCGCCGCGATGCTGCGCCACACCGAGACCTGCCGGACGCTGGGCATCCCGTTCGCGGCCGATCCCGCACAGCAACTGGCCCGCCTGGACCGCGATCAGCTGCGCCGGCTGGTCAGCGGGGCACAGTTGCTGTTCACCAACGCCTACGAGAACGCCCTGCTGCGCCGGCACACCGGCTGGGACACCGCCGGCGTACTCGCACAGGTCGGCGCCTGGATCACCACACTCGGCGCGGACGGCGTGACCATCGAGCAGCGCGACCGGCCCACCCTGCGGATCCCCGCCGTGCCCACCGCACGGGCGGTGGACCCCACGGGCGTGGGCGACGCCTTCCGCGCCGGCTTCCTCACCGGCCTCGCCCACCACCACACCCCGGCCGAGGCCGCACGACTGGGCTGCGCACTGGCCACCCGCGTCCTGGAGACGACGGGCTCCCAGGAGTACGACGTCCACCTGGAGTCACTCGTCACGAAGACGACCGTCCCTCTCTAGGCTCCTCCGACTTGGCCGTCGACCGGCGGACCACCGCGGCGACGCCGGAAGCGCCGGCCCCGTACCGCCGTCGATACGGGGCCGGTCACTCCTGTGCGGGCGTGGCCGCGGCCCGGCACCGGCCATGCTGGCGCACCGAACGTTGCAACACCGTTGCATGGTCCCGTCCTCGCGGCGGAGCGCGGCCGGTCCGTCGTCCGGGTGGTTTACGGCGGTGAGGCCGCCGTCGGCGCCCGACCTGCTCAGAGACTGGTGCCGGGGCGGCGCCGGTCGCCGGTCGCCGGGAGGAGCACCATGACGGACAGCCAGGTCCTGATCGCGGTACCGGAACATCCGCGGGGTGAGGGAGCGAGCGCCGAGCATCTGAGGCGCCTGCGTGAGGCGATCGAGGCGCACGGGTTCGAGGTGAGATGGGCGGTCGACGCGGCCGACGCCGAGGCGGTGCTGCGGACCGAGGCCGGACTGACCGCCGCGCTGATCGCCTGGGAACTCCCGCGCCGCCAGGGCGCCGGGGCGGAGCCCGGGGGCGCGTCGGTGCTGCGCTCCGTCGGCCGGCGGTTCCAGAACCTGCCGGTGTTCCTGATCATGGCGGACGACGGTGTGCGGGACCTGCCGCTGTGGGTGTCGGAGTCGGTCGTCGGCTATGTGTGGCCGCTGGAGGACACCCCCGGTTTCATCGCGGGACGCGTGATGACCGCCGCCCGCACCTACCGCGAGGCGGTTCTGCCTCCCTTCTTCCGGGCGCTGCGCCGCTTCGACGACGCGCACGAGTACTCGTGGCACACCCCGGCCCACGCCGGCGGCGTCGCACTCCTGAAGTCGCCCGCCGGGCGGGCCTTCCACGACTACTTCGGCGAACGGCTGCTCCGCAGCGACCTGTCGATCTCCGTCGGCGAACTCGGCTCGCTGTTCGAGCACACCGGCCCGATCGGCGAGGCGGAACGCAACGCGGCCCGGGTCTTCGGCTCCGGCCTCACCTACTTCGTGCTGCACGGCGACTCCACCTGCAACCGCGTGGTCGGCCACTTCAGTGTCACCCGCGACGAGATCGCCCTCGTGGACCGCAACTGCCACAAGTCCGTGCTGCACGGCCTGGTGGTGTCCGGCGCGCGCCCGGTGTACCTGATCCCCACCCGCAACGGTTACGGCCTGGCGGGCCCGCTGCCCCCGGCGGAGCTGGCGGCGGACTCGGTCGCGGCCCGCATCGCCGCCAATCCACTGACCGGACAGGCCGTCTCACCCGACGCCCAGTACGCCGTCTTCACCAACTCCACCTACGACGGCCTGTGTTACGACGCCTCGGCGGCGGCACACGCGCTCGCCCCGAGCACCCCACGGCTGCACTTCGACGAGGCATGGTTCGCGTACGCCCGTTTCCACCCGCTCTACGCGGGCCGGTACGGCATGTCCGTGGACGAGGACAGCTTCCCCGGCCCGGACCGGCCGACGGTGTTCTCGACCCAGTCCACCCACAAGCTGCTCGCCGCGCTGTCCCAGAGCGCCATGATCCATGTCAGGCCCGCGCCCCGGGCACCCGTCGGACACGACCGGTTCAACGAGGCGCTGATGATGCACGGCACCACCTCACCGCTCTACCCGATGATCGCCTCGCTGGACGTGGCGACCGCGATGATGGACGGCCCGCAGGGGCACTGGCTCGTGGACGAGGCCGTGACCGAGGCCGTCCGGTTCCGCCAGGAAATGGTCCGCATCCGCCGCCGTATCGAGGAGGCCGGTGACCGGCCGCCGTGGTTCTTCGGCGTGTGGCAGCCCGAGTCCGTCACCGATCCGGGCAGCGGCGAACGGTTCGCCTTCGACGCGGCGCCCGCCGACCTGCTGCGCACCGAACCGTCCTGCTGGCATCTGGAGCCCGGCGCGGCCTGGCACGGCTTCCCCGGACTGACCGCCGGCTACTGCATGCTCGACCCGGTCAAGGTGACCCTGACCTGTCCGGGCATCGACGCGGGAGGCGACATGGCCGACCGGGGCATCCCCGCGCGGGTGCTCACCGCGTACCTGGCCACACGGCACATCGTCGTGGAGAAGACCGACACGTACACCACGCTCGTGCTGTTCTCCATGGGCATCACCAAGGGCAAGTGGGGCACCCTCCTCGACGCCCTGATGGACTTCAAGTCCCTCTACGACCAGGACGCGCCCCTCGACCGGGTGTTGCCCGCGCTGGTCGCCGAGCACCCGAGGCGGTACGCCGGGGCGACCCTGCGCGAGCTGTGTCAGGACATGCACGACCATCTGCGCTCGGCCCGTCTCGTCGACCTGCTCGACACCGCCTTCCGGGAGTTGCCGGAGCCGGTCGAGCCGCCCCAGCTGTGCTACCAGCGGCTGGTCCGGGGCGGCACGCACCGGGTGCGGCTGCTCGACTCGCCCGGCCAGGTGGCCGCCGCCATGGTCACCGTGACCCCGCCGGGCATCCCCGTGCTCATGCCCGGAGAGAACGTCGGCGCCCCCGACGGCCCGCTGCTGCGGTACCTGTCCGCCCTGGAGTCCTTCGACCGCCGCTTCCCCGGTTTCGGCAGCGAGACGCACGGCGTGACCGTCGATCCGGACACCGGCGACTACCTCATCGAGTGTCTGCGGCCGACGGCGCACGAGGAAGCGCCGCACGCCGCGCCCCCGGCACAGCGGGGGCGCACGGCGCGGACCCCGGATCGGACCTGAGCCAGCCCGCCGCCTCACCGCGCCGCTCACTCGGGCGGGTTTCCCCCTACTCCCGGCGAACAGCAGCCGCGCGAGTTCGTCGTCCGACGACTGGCGGACCCGGTCCCCGACGGCCCCCTCCACGGCCTCGCCGAGCGCCACCACGCCTTCTGTCACCTCGACCGCACCCGGTAGGCGGCGGCTCGCCTGGGTACTCCGGTCCCATGGCCGGCATCGAACTCATCAGCAGTGCGTTCAACGACCACGCCGTTCTGGCACGCAGGTACGCGTACGAAGGAGAGAACGAATCGCCGCCGCTGGCGTGGAGCGGCATCCCGGACGAGGCGACCGAGCTGGTGCTGTTGTGCGAGGACCCCGACGCCCCGTCGGGCACGTTCGTGCACTGGGTGGTGGTCGGCATCGATCCCCGCAGCGAGGGCACGGAGGCGGGCAAGAGCCCGCCCGGCGGCACCGAACTCGTCAACGGCTACGGCGAACAGGGCTGGGGCGGACCCCACCCACCGCCCGGCGACGAGGCACACCGGTACTTCTTCCGCCTCTACGCGCTCGGCGAGCCGTGCGTCCTGCCCGAAGCGCCCAGCGCCGAGCAGGTCCATCAGGCCGTCGAGGGCGGACAACTCGCGAGCGGCACCATCGTGGCGCTCTATCAGCGGTGAGCGACGAGCGGCGCCCACGGCAGGTGGCAGGACCCTGCCGTGGGCGCCTCGGCACGTCCGTCACCGTTCGCCCCGCTCATGCCTCAGCCGGCGCAGGACGGCCAGCAGACCGACCGCCGCCAGCAGGGCCAGCACCCCGCACACGACGGCGAGGACGACCAGCGGACCGCGCCCCGGATCGTCCCCCGGGCCCGACTGCTCGGCCCACATCGCGAAGGCGACGGTCGCGACGCCGAACACCGGCAGGAAGACACCTGACAGGATCAGCCGCAGTCCGAGCGGGCTCTGTGCGGTGACGGGTTCAGTGCCGGACCGCGGAAAGCGGCGGCCGACCGCGCCGGAGCGTGCGCGGCGCGCCCGTCCCCCGCCGTGGTGTCCCGGGCTCGATGTGCTCATGACGTCTCTCTCCTCACCGGTTCATCTCCCGCCGTTCTCCGCCGTACCTTGCGTGCGAGGCCCGCCGCGACGGCCACGGCGAGCAGGCCGTCCCGGCGAGCGCCGGCGCCTCGGCCGGGCGTCCCGGAGACGCGGGCAGGGCACCGGGGGCTGTCCCGTACGCGCGGGCATCGCCGTGCGTCGGCGGGCCGTGGCCGCCCCTACCGGGTGGGCACGACCGCGACCGGGCACCGCGCGTGGTGGAGCACCGCGTGCGTGACCGATCCCAGGCGCAGTCCGAGCCGACCCTCGGCCGGGTGACGGGGCAGCACCACGAGGCCGGCCCGCTGCGACGCCTCGACGAGGGCTGCGGCCGGTGCGTCCGCCACCAGGTCGGTCTCGATCCGCACGTGCGGGTACTCCGCGGCGGGGCGGGCGGCGCGGCTCAGCAGCACGCGATGGCGGTGCTGTTCCTCCTCGCGCAGTTCCGGCGGCGGCGCCAGTTCGCCCGCCCACACGACCGGCGTCCAGGCATGGACCACGCGCAGCGGGGTCCGCCGCCGCGCGGCCTCGACGACGGCGAACCGCACCGCCTCCTCGTCGCGGTCGTCGCGCACGCCGACGACGACGCCGGCGTCCTTCGCCGCTTCGGGACGCTCGCGCACGACGGCCACCGGGCGGTCGGCGTGCGCGGCGACCTTCAGGCTCACCGAGCCGAGCAGCAGGCCGGCGAAGCCGCCCCGCCCGCGGGTGCCGACGACGATGAGGTCGGCGTCGCCCGCCGAGTCGAGGATGGCCTCGGCCGGACGGTCATGGGCCAGGACGGCGTCGACGCGCAGCCCCGGATGGGCGGCCGCGATCCGGGCCCGGCCGGCGTCCACCTGGCCGGTGGCCGCTTCGAAGACCTCGCGGGTGAGGCCGGCTCCGGTCTCGTCGTATCCGACCTCGGGGCCGGGGCCGAGGGCGTGCACGATACGCAGGGCGCCGCCGCGCAGTTCGGCCTCGGTGGCCGCCCACTCCGCGGCGAGCCAGGAGTGCGGTGTGTCGTCGACCCCGACCAGGACGGTGCCGTGCGAGCCGGTCATCGGGCCTCCTCCGTCGCCGCGGGCCGCGCTGTCCGGCGTACCCGCGGCCGGCCGGTCATGTCGTCTCCCGCGACGGTGCCGGTGCCGTCCGCGTGCTCGTACGGGACTCCTGTGCGTCGCGCAGGCGGTCGTCGCACCAGCGCCTGGCCGTCTCGGCGACGTGTTCCAGGGCGCCGGGTTCCTCGAACAGGTGCGTGGCCTGCGGAACGACGTGCAGGGCGTGCGGGCAGCTGAGCCGCCGGGCCGCTTCCTGGTTCAGCGCCAGCACGTTCTGGTCCCGCCCGCCGACGAGGAGCAGTACGGGGACCGTCACCCGCTCCAGGGCGTCGCCCGCGAGATCGGGCCGCCCGCCGCGTGACACCACGGTCAGCACGCGCTCCGGACGCTCGGCGGCGGCCACCAGTGCCGCGGCGGCACCCGTACTGGCGCCGAACAGGACGACGGGCAGGCCGCGGGTGTCGGGCTGGGTGTCCAGCCAGTCGACCGCGGCCACCAGCCGCCGGCCCAGGAGCCCGATGTCGAAACGGTGCTCCGCGGTCAGCGCGTCGCGCCGCTCCTCGCGCTCGCCGAGCAGATCCATCAGCAGCGTGCCCAGCCCCGCGGTACGCAGTTCGGCGGCCACCATCCGATTGCGCGGACTGTGCCGGGAACTGCCGCTGCCGTGCGCGAAGAGCACCACGGCCCGCGCCGGTGCCGGCACGACGAGGTCACCGGAGAGCGTGACGTCCGCGGTGGGCACCAGAACCATGTCGGAGATCATCGGTATCAGCCTCTTCCCCATCGGCCGATCGGGCGGATCGCCAGGACCCGGATGTCCCCCACCGCGTACCCACCCTGTCGCCGGGAATCCCCTCACCGTTGCGGCCCGGCTAACGGCCGGAGGCGTCCTGGTAGCGGAGCAGGACGCCGACGCCGTCGGCCGACGGGACGCGGTCCGGTGGCGGCACGACCAGCTCGGCCCCGGTGCGATGGGCGGCGTACAGCAGTGCCGCGTCAGCCGGTTCCTCCTGCGGCGGGGTCACCCCGAACGCCTCCAGTTCGGCGGCGGACAGCGCGATCTGCGACGGCGCCGAGCCGAGCCACACACGCTCGGGCAGCCGCGCCCGGCGGGTGAGCAGCAGGGACCCGGCCTGTCCGCGTTGCAGGGCGGAGACGGCCGCCGCCACCCCTTCCGACCGGTGGGGGTGCCGGGCGCGCTGGGCCAGGAAGTCCTCCAGCTGCCGCTCGTCCGCCGCGCTCAGACAGCCTTCCAGCACGCGGCCCACATGTTCTTCGAGGAAGGTCGGGCCGACGGATTCGGGGGTGCTGAGGGAGTCGTCGTCCACCACGGTCACCCGGCTGCGCAGGACGGCGGGGAAGCGGTTGACCAGCACGCCCGAGACCCAGACGTCGTCCAGGTGCCGGCACAGCACGATCGACTCGGCGCGGTGGTGTTCGGCGAGGTCGCCCAGCTCGCGGGCGATCCGTGGGGCAGTGCGCTGCCAGGCGTCGGTCGGCACCTGGTGGGTCAGCCGTTCCCGGGGGGGGCGACCCTTCCGGTGGGCCACCGCCCGGCCACCGAGACGACCAGCACATGGTCACCGGGGACGTGGTCCCGGCCGGCCTCCACGGCCTCGTCCCGGGGCCACTCGCCGGAGCGGGTGAGGGCGACGGCCAGGTACGGGATGTCGGGTGCGCGCTGTACGGCGAGGGGCGCCACGTCGGGCAGCGCGTCGAGCCGGGCGGTGTCCCGTGCGGGCGGCTCGGGGAGTTCCTCCGCGAGGGCCAGGCGTCCGTGGGCGGCGAAGAGTGCCTGTCCGTGCCGGCCGGGCAGGGCGCGGTCCGTCCCCACGGCCCCGGCCAGGGCGGTGACGGTGGCGGGGTCGGCTCCCTGCTCGAGCAGGACATCGCTCTGATGCCGCCAGCGAAGGTCGATGGCCGCGTCGGGATCGTCGATGTCCCGCGAGGTGTCGAGGTAGACGCTGGCCCAGGGGCCGGGTTCGGAGAAGAGGGGATCGAGAAAGGAGAGCTTCATCGTGCTGCCCCTGGTCGAGGTCTGTGTCGGCCGCCGCGGTGACATCCCGTGGCGTCCCGTACGGGCACACCGGCCTGCGACGTGCCGCACGGACACGGGTACCCCTGAGCGGCGGGGGCGTACGGATCCGTGCCGTTTGGGTGCCGTCCGGGAGGAAACCCCGGACAGGAGGGATGACGACCACGCACACGCCCATGCGCACGGGGAACGGTTCGCGGGTGCCGGCCCGGTCGCTGCCCGCCGGTGGCCGTCAGGGCGGAGCGACCGACCGGTCCCGCGGAAGGCAGGTGTGAGGTCATGCGATTCCAGGACCGTCGCCAGGCCGGACAGCAGCTCGCCGCCCGGCTGATGGAGTGGTCGGCCGACGGTGATCTCGTCGATCCCCTCGTCCTGGCCCTGCCCCGCGGAGGCGTCCCGGTGGCCGCTGAGGTCGCCGGCGCTCTGGGGGCGCCGCTCGACATCCTCGTGGCCCGGAAGATCGGGGTCCCGGGGCATCCGGAGACGGGCATCGGCGCGATCGTCGGTGACGATCCGCCGGTGTTCGACCGCCGCGCGGTGCAGATGCTCGGCCTGAGCGAGGACAAGCTCCGCCCGGATGTGGCCCGCGAGCGGACCGAACTGCACCGCCGGGAACGGCAGTACCGCGGAGAACGGTCCGCGCCGCACATCGAGGGCAGGACCGTGATCGTCGTCGACGACGGGCTCGCCACCGGCGCCACCGCGCGTGCCGCCCTGCGCCACCTGCGCAGGCGGGGTCCCGCCCGGCTGATCCTCGCCGTCCCGGTCGGCGCTCCCGAGTCGGCGGCGGAGATGCGCTCGGAGGCCGACGACGTCATCTGCCTCCACCAGCCACGGGACTTCCGCGCGGTCGGCCTGTGGTACGCCGATTTCGACCAGGTCGGCGACGAGGAGGTCGTCCGCACCCTGCACGAACACGGCGCCGCGGCGGGCCGGGGCTGAGACCGGTCCCGGGTCCGGACGGAAGGGCCCGCGGAAGAGGCGGGCAAGCCGTACCCGGCGCTGCCGTACGACACGGAGAGGACCCCCACGTCCATGGTGCGCAAGAACATGGAAGGCCACGAGGAAAGGTCGTTCGCGGGCCGTGCCTCCGGGCCGTACTCGGAGGTGCATGAGCGGGTGTTCCAGGCGCTGAGCCGCACGCAGGAGGAACACCGGGGCGAGGCGGTCCACCTGGAAGAGGTGGCACGCGCCTCGGACCTGCCTCCCGACGAGACCTCCGAGCTGCTGCACGACCTGGTGACCGTCCACGGCCTCGCCACGGAACTGGCCGGCTCGGACAGCCCGGACATGGGCCCCCGGTTCGAGGTGAAGCCGCGGATATGACTCAAGCACGAGCCGTCCTGATCACCGTCCGCCCGGGTCGGCCGTCTCGGCGGGCGTCGCGTCGTCGCCCCGGCGGCTGTGTGCCTCGGCCAGGTGGAGGTAGGCAGCGGCCGTCCAGGTGTAGGCGCGGTCGCGCAGACCCGTGCCGGTCAGGGCGTCGAAGTTCTCGGCGAACCCGTGGGTTTCGCACAGGGTGCGGAAGCGGGCGCTGATCTCGTCGGCGAGGCGGTGGTGTCCGGCGCGGCGCAGGCCGTCCTCGATGAGGACGGTGGCGGGGGCCCAGATGGGGCCGCGCCAGTAGCCGTCGGAGCGGTAGTGCGGTGAGGTGGGCAGTTCGGTGGCCAGGCCGTACCGGGTGAGGTGGGTCTGAAGGCGCTCGGCCAGTACGTCGCTGACGTCGTCGGGCAGATGTTCTCCCAGCACGATGGGCATCAGGTCGAGCAGGCTGGAGCTGCTCCAGGTGTCCCCGGTGTCGACGCCGCGGGTGACGAACCGGTCGCCGTTCCAGAGTGTGCCGAGCATCGCGGTCTGGGTCTCCGCGGCCGTCCGGGTCCATCGGCTCGCCTCTTCAGGTCGCCCCAATTCACCGGCGAGCGCTGCCAGTTGGTGCAGTTGCAGGATGAGGAAGGCGGCCAGGTCGGCGGTGACGACCACGCGTTCGGGGTCGAAGGTGGTGGCGTTGTCCCAGCCGCTGTCGTTGCCGTGCTGGTAGTGGGGCAGTTCGGCGCCGGGGGCTCGGCGTGCGGTCAGCCAGAACTCGGTCCAGCGTGCCAGCCTGTCGTACGTCTCCGCCAACTCGGTCCGGCCGAGCGGCACGGTCAGCTTCTGCCGCAGGTGGGCGAACGTCCAGCCGTGGATGGGAGGTTTGACGTAGTTGTAGAGCACCTCGGAGTGGGTCACCGAGTCGGGCAGTGCCCCGGTCGCGTCCTGGTGGTCGAAGGGGAGGTGGAACTGGTCCAAGGCCAGTTCGGGGCATCCGGGCGCCAGGGCCAGGGCGTTGAAGCAGTGGTCCCAGCTCCAGACCTTGTCCATCCAGTGCTTGGACATCAGTACGGCGGGCCGGGTGACGAGCCCCGCCGGGCCCACCGTCGCGGACCAGATGACGTAGGCGGCTAGTTCGGCGGCCGGGGTCGCGGCCGAACGCCAGGGGGCGACCGTGTCGACGAAGTCCGCGAAGGAGTTCCGTGCGGCCTCGACGATCTTGTCGAAGGGCGCCGCCGGCACGTACGGCGGGCGAGCCGTGTCGAGTTCCTCGACCGCGATCTCCCACGGGCCGTCGGCGTCCGCTTCGTCGGCGGCGGATACGGTGAGGCCACGGTCGGCGCTGCCGAGGGCCTGGCTGCCGAAGGTGTCGGTCAGGGAGCCGCGCAGCACGGTGACGCGGTAGCGGCGTCCGGTCTCGTAGGACGTGAACACGTGGGCGTCGGCAGCCGCGTCGCGGAAGAAGTAGGTGCCGCTGAACGGGGTCAGCTCGCGGACCGCCGCACAGACGCGCAGCGCGAGGCCCTCGCCGCGCAGGCGTACGGTGTCCGGCGCCTCGTAGGCGAGGTCGACGCGGCCGGCCGTGCCGGTCCAGGTCAGCAGGCCGGGCGTCGCCTCCACGCGGGTCTCGGCCCGCTCGCCGCTCGCGCCGTCGAGCGGCATGAGGCGCAGCACGCCGTGCATGCCGTTCTGGTGGGAGACCAGGTGGAGGTCCTCGGCGTACGTCTTCTCCGCCACCACGGGCGAGATGTCGAACCAGGATCCGTGCAGGCTGAACGGGATGTCGTGGACGGAGAAGGCCGGGCCGGATCGGTCGGCGGTCATGAAGCGTCACTCGTCTCTCGTGCGGGGGCGGCCGTCGGCGGACCGACGGTGGCAGGAGGTCGCGCAGGGGTCGGTCTCAGTCCTTCACCGCGCCGGCGGTCACACCGGCGGCGACGTAACGCTGGGCTAGGACGAGGATCACCGCGGCGGGCAGCGAGGCCACGACGGCGGTGGCCATGATGGCGTTCCACTCCTGGTTGTTGTTGCCGATGTAGTGGTAGATGCCGAGGGTGATCGGCTCGTGCGCCCCACCGCCGGCGAGGGTGCTGGCGAAGACGAAGTCCGACCAGGACCACAGGAAGGCGAACAGGGACACCGTGACGACGGCGTTGCGGCTCATGGGCAGGACGATCGACCAGAAGGTGCGCAGGGGTCCTGCGCCGTCCGTCTTCGCCGCCTGGATGAGTTCGCCGGGGATGCCGGACATGAACGCGGTGAAGATGAGCACGGCGAACGGGACGGCCAGCGTGGAGTCGGCGATGATCAGGCCGGGGACGGACTGCAGCAGGCCGAGGCTGAGGTAGATGGCGTAGAAGCCCATCGCCATGATGATGCCGGGGATCATCTGGGCGGCGAGGAGGACGAAGCTGAGGGCGCCGCCGCCGCGCGGCCTCAGTTTGGCGAGGGCGTAGCCGGCGGGTGCGGCCAGCGCCACGGTCAGGACCACGGTGCCCAGGCCGATCACGAGGCTGGTGCCGAGATAGGGCAACTGCTGGTCCAGGACCGCCCGGTAGCCCTCCAGCGTGCCGTGCACGGGGAACAGGCCGGGCGGGCTCTTGCGCATGTCCTGCTCGCGGGTGAAGGACACGTTGAGCATCCAGTACACCGGGAAGAGCATGATGCCGGTCAGCAGGAGGCCGATGGCGGTCTTCCACCACGTGCGGCCGCGTCGGTTCATGGCGATTCCCGTCATGACAGTCCCTGCTTGCGCTGGACCCTCATATAGATCAGGCCGAACACCAGGGCGGCGACGACGAGCAGGTTGCCGACGGCCGCTCCGGGGCCGAACGCGGGGAGGAGGTTGCCGAAGCCGAGTTGGTAGGACCAGGTGGCGAAGGTGGTGGACGAGTCGGCCGGGCCGCCCTTGGTCATGATCCAGATGATGTCGAAGACCTTGAGCGTGTAGACCAGCCCCAGCAGCAGGGTGATCGCGGACACCGGGCGCAGCAGTGGGAAGGTGATGCTCCAGAACCGCCGCCAGGCACCCGCCCCGTCCAGGGCGGCGGCCTCGTACAGGCCGGCCGGGATGGACTGCAGTCCGCTGTGCAGGACGACCAGGTTGAACGGGACGCCGATCCAGATGTTCGCGATGATCACCGAGGTCAGTGACCAGGACGGGGAGGTCAGCCAGTTCACCGGGCCGATGCCGACGGCGTGCAGGGCGGTGTTGACGATGCCCGAGTCGCTGTTGAGCATCCACGACCAGGTGGAGGCCGACACGATCAGCGGCAGCAGCCAGGGCACCAGGAACAGCGCCCGCAGGGTGGCGGAGAGCCGGAAGTGCTGGTTGAAGAAGACGGCGAGCGCCAGGCCGATGGCGTACTGGAAGGCCAGGCACACGGCGGTGAAGACGACGGTGTGGAGCAGGGCGGGGGCGAAGGTCGGGTCGTCGAGGACGGTCCGGTAGTTCGCGAGGCCTGTGAAGGGCGCGTCGCCCTGGACGAAGGAGCGGACCGTGTAGTTGCGCAGGCTCAGGTCGAGGTTGCGGTAGAGCGGATAGGCGTAGAAGAGGACGAGGTAGAGGGTCACCGGGGTGAGGAAGGCCCAGGCGGCCCACTGCTGGGAACTGGGGCGGCGGCGCGCTCGGGGCGGTGCGGTGGGGGCCGCACCGCTGTGGTCGGGCACGGGCCGACGGTGCGGCACTTGTGTCGTGTGACTCATCAACGGGCCCTTGGCTGCGGTTACTTGACGGCGGACTGGGCGGCGCTCAGCGCGTCCTCGGGAGACTTGGAGCCGCTGAGGGCGGACTGGACGGCCTTCCACAACTGCTCGGAGATCTTCGGGTACTTGGTGCCCAGGTCGTCACTGGTGCGGCCCTTGGCCGCCTTGACCGCGTTCACCCAGGTCTGCAGGCCGGGGTCGGCCGCCACCTGTTTGTCCTGGACCTCGGTGGTGGGGGCGACGTAGGAGAGGGTGGCGTCGGTGTCGTACAGGTTCTGGGTGCTGGTCAGGCAGGTCGCGATCTTCTGCGTGGTGGCGTAGCGGCCGGTGTCGCCCTGGACCGGGAGGGTGACGAACTCGCCGCCGGTCGGTGCGGCGGCGTTGCCGCCGTCGGCGCCCGGGACGGGTATGACCCCGTAGTCGAAGCCGGCCTTCGCGGCGTTGGCGAGCTGCCAGGTGCCGTTCTCGCCGAACGCGTAGTCGCCGGTCGCGAACTCCTGCCAGCTGGTCGTCTGGGTGTTGTTGAGTACGGAGTTGGGCGCGTATCCGTCGGCCAGCCAGTCCTTCCACAGGGTCAGCGCGGAGACGGCCTCGGGCGAGTCGAGTGCGGTGAGCTTCGCGCCGGATCCCCAGAACCACGGCAGGAACTGGAAGCTGCCCTCTTCGGTGCCGATCGCGGAGAAGGTGATGCCCTTCTTGCCGGCCTTCTTCACCTTGGCCAGCGCCGCCGTCAGCGACGGCCAGTCCTTGACCGAGGCGATGTCCACGCCCGCCGCCTTCAGGACCTCCTTGTTGTAGTAGAGGGCGAGGGTGTTGGCGCCGATGGGCGTGCCGTACGTCTTCCCGCCCGACTGACCCGCCGCCAGCAGGTTGGGGTCGACCGCGGAGGTGTCCAGCTTGTTGTCGTCGGTCGTGGTCAGTACGCCCGCCTCGGC
Source organism: Streptomyces bobili (assembly GCF_002154575.1). GTDB lineage: Bacteria > Actinomycetota > Actinomycetes > Streptomycetales > Streptomycetaceae > Streptomyces > Streptomyces bobili. The sequence continues at coordinate 31,021 of NZ_MUBA01000039.1, read as the reverse complement.
CAGGGTCGAGACCACCGGGTTGTCGACGATGAGGACGTCGGCGGAGTTGTCCTGCTGCGCCGCCAGCAGCGCCTTGTTCGTCAGGTCGCTGGTGTCGAAGCCGGTCCGCTTGATCTTCACACCGGCCTCGGCGCCGCAGGCGTCGAGCAGCTTGACCCACGCCGAGCCCTTCGCGAACTGCGGGTACGGGTCCCAGACGGTGTACGTCCCGCTGTCCGCCGCCTCGCTCCCGGCGCTCCCCGATCCGGAGCCGCAGGCGGTGGCGGTGGTGGCGACCGCCAGGGCGGTCAGGGCCGCGGCGGTCAGGCGGCGCCTTCTCGAGAAGCTGAAGCTGTTCATCGCGGTTCCTTCTGTTTTTGGCATGCGGGTGCCGAGGGTCCGGCGTGCGGGGTTGCGGTCAGCGCGCGGTGTCGGTTCCGGTGTCCGTGTCGGGCCGGGCTCCCGCCGGTCCGGTGCTGGCGCGCAGGGAGATGGGCGGCGTCAGGAGGTGGTGGCGGGGTGGTGCGTCGGGATGGTCGAGCCGCTCCACCAGGAGGTCGACGGCGAGCCGGCCCATCTCGGCGGCGGGTACGTCCGCCGCGGTGAGCTGCGGGGTCACCGTCTCCGCCCAGCGGCCGGCCACGACCCCGGTGACGGAGAAGTCGCGCGGCACATGGCGGCCGGCGCGGGCGAGGCCGCGGTAGAGGCCTCCCAGCGCGGCCTCGTTCAACGTGACCAGCGCCGTGGTGGCGGGGTCGTCGTGCAGGATGCGTTCCACGCAGGTCTGGCCCGAGTCGGCGTCGTCGCCGCAGCAGTACGTCCGGACCGTCAGCCCGCGCTCGGCCGCGGCCTTGGTGAATCCCTCCAGTCCCCGGTGCGCGGACTCGTACCCGGTGCGCAGCAGCTGCTCGGGACGGTTGACGAAGGCGATCCGGCGGTGGCCGAGATCCGCCAGGTGGTGCACGCAGCGCTCGACCAGCGCGGTGTGGTCGAGTCCCACCCACCACGCGCCCTCGGGGCGGGCGGTGCGGCCGATGGCGACGGAGGGGAAGGCGAGTGCGGACAGGTGGTCCACCCGGTCGTCCTCCAGTCTGATCTCCATCAGGATCGCGCCGTCGACCCTCCGCTCTCCCAGGAGCCGCTGGAAGGAGCGGTCGCTGTCCACGCCGCTGGGGGACAGCAGCACGTCGTAGTCGTAGGCGGCGGCGGCTTCCACCACGCTGCCGATGAAGTCCAGCTGCATGCCGGTGTAGTGATTCCCGGCCGGCGGGAAGACGAGGCCGAGTGTGCTGGTCCGGCCGTTGGCGAGGGCGCGGGCACTGGCGCTGGGCCGGTAACCGAGTTCGTCGACGACCCGCTGGATCTTGCGTCGTGTCTCCTCGGAGACGGGGCGCTTGCCGCTCAGCGCGTAGGACACGGTGCTCCGCGAGACACCGGCCCGCCGGGCGATCTCACCGATGTTCACGGTCACTCCTGGATCGAACTGGATCGAACTGGTTCGACTCCTCGAAAGGAACCGCCCGCCGGTCGCACTGGACTGAGGAAAAGAAGGAAGGCGACTATCGGTTGTCGAACCGGTTCGCGTGAAGTGAAGGTAGGAACAAGCCAGACGGCTGTCAACACTTCGGACCGCGTTTCCCGCAAAGAGCCTGCAACTCGGGGTGTACGCCCGAGGTTTCGGGTGTCAGGGGGATTGCTGGCCGGTTTCGCCGGTGCTAGCTTCGCCGAACCGGTTCGACTCGTATGCCTCCTCCGCCATGCGCACGGTCAGGAACCCGTGGAGCCGCCGTGCGATGAAGTCCGGTGACCGGGGCCGAGGGGCGGACAGGACCGGAACCCCTTCCCGAGGATGAGGACGTAATCCATGCCATCCGCTCACAGATCCGCACGGCGGCGAGCCGCGGCCGCCGTGGCCCTGACTCTCGGCGCGGGAGTGCTGGCCGCACCTGCCCTCCCCGCACAGGCTGCCGACGCACCCCAGCCCGCCGCGCGCTACACCTTCGACCAGGACGACCTCGCCTCGGGCAGGATCACCGACAGTTCCGGCAACGGTCTGACGGCGAGCCTGGTGAACGGCGACACCGCCCGGTCCGTCGCGGGCGCCGACGGAGGCAAGGCGCTCGCCCTGCCCGGCGGAGCGCCCACCTCGAACGGCGCGTACGTCCGCCTGCCCCGCGAAGTGCTCGGCGAGGCAGCCGATCTGACCGTGTCGGCCCGCGTGAAATGGAGCGGCGACCCGTCCTCCTGGCAGCGCGTGTTCGATCTGGGGACCGACAACACGAAGTACCTCTTCACCACCCCGTACGACAGCGACGGGCGGCTGCGCACGGCCGTGACCACCGGCGGCGGGGGCGCGGAGGTCAAGGTCTCCGGGTACGGGCCGCTCCCCGCGGACCAGTGGCGGACGGTCGCGGTCACCCTCGACAGTTCGGCCCGCCGGGTCACCACGTACGTGGACGGCGTGGCCGTCTCCTCGGCCGAGACCGACGTCAAGGCGAAGGAACTGCTGGACGCTTCGGCCACGTCCGCCGGCTACCTCGGCAAGTCCTTCTGGCCGGACCCGTTGTTCAAGGGCGCGATCGACGACTTCACCGTGTGGCACGCGGCGCTCAGTCCCGCTCAGGTGGCCGGTACGGTCGGCAGCGTGCCCACGCTCCAGCAGCTCTCGCGGACCTCCTTCGAGGTCCGTACGACGACGGGAACCGCACCGGCTCTCCCCGCCGCCGTCCGCGCCTCCTTCTCCGACGGCTACGACCGGGACGCGCCGGTCGTCTGGGACGCCGTACCGGCCGACGAGTACGCCGGGCCCGGCACCTTCACGGTGGCCGGCACCGCGGCCGGGCGTGCGGTGAAGGCGACCGTCACCGTGGTCCGCGAGGGGCAGCTCACCGTCGACCTCGGCTCGGACACCGGCGCGTTCCACGGCGGCGCCTCCGGCACCCTCTACGGCGTGTACGGGCCGGACGTCCCCACCAACAACCTGATCGAGGGCATGGGCCTGCGCACGGTCTCCACGAAGGCACAGGACGGCCCGCAGCACCCGGGGGCCGACGCGCTGGAGGTGGTCAAGCCGCTGGCCGACTCCACCGACGGTGACGTGTACATCTACATGACCGACATCCACCGCGGCTTCCCGTACCAGTGGCCCGGCGACACGCCAGAGGAGAAGCTCAAGCTCTACAAGGAGAAGATGGCGAAGCAGGTGGACCAGGTCCTGCGCCTGCCCGAGCAGTACCAGGACAACATCGTCTTCGTGCCGTTCAACGAGCCCGAGGGCAACATGTTCGGCACCGGCGAGTGGAGCTACGACAAGGTCAGCTGGCTCAACGACCCGGCGGACTACTTCGCCGCCTGGGACGACGCGTACAAGCTCATCAAGTCGAAGATGCCGGACGCCCGCATCGCCGGGCCCAACACCAGCGTCCTCTACGACCAGGTGAAGGGCTTCCTCACGCACGCCCTGGCCGCCGGAACCCTCCCCGAGGTCATCACCTGGCACGAGCTGAGCCACCCGGAGGCGGTACGCGCGAGCGTCGCCAAGTACCGGGCGTGGGAGAAGGACCTGTTCAAGGGCACCGATCGCGAGGGAACTCAAATCCCCGTCAACATCAACGAGTACGCCTTCAACTACCACACCTCGGTCCCCGGTCAGATGATTCAGTGGGTGTCCGCGATCGAGGAGTCCAAGGTGGACGCCGACATCGCGTACTGGAACATCGACGGCAACCTCTCCGACTCCGCGGTGCAGTCCAACCGTGGCAACGGCCAGTGGTGGCTGCTCAACTCCTACGCCTCGATGAGCGGGCACACGGTGAACGTGACCCCGCCGTTCCCCGGCGAGAACTACTCGATGCAGGGCGTCGGCACACTCGACGAGAAGAAGAAGCAGGCCCGGCTGATCTTCGGCGGCTCCACCGGCAAGGGACACATCACCTTCGCCGACGTACCCAAGCAGCTCTTCGGGGACCGCGTGCACGCCTGGGTGCGGGAGATCGACTGGAGCGGGCAGCTCGGCGACTCGTCCGGCCCGAAACTGCTCACGGAGCAGAACCTGAAGGTCGCCGACGACGCCACGGTCTCCGTCGACTTCGGCAACGGCACGCTGCCGCCGCTGAAGGAGTCCTCGGCGTACGAGATCGTCCTCAGCCCGGCCGGCGAGGCGACGGGCACGCAGTCCCCGCCCGTGCGCTGGCAGGCCTCGTACGAGGCGGAGGACGCCGCCCACACCGGGTCCGGCTACACCAGGAACGGCCCGGAGGGCTCACCCCGCGACGTGTCGAAGTTCTACACCTCCGGCGGCTACGACGTGGGCGGCCTGCGCACCGGCTCGGACGTCACCCTCGACGTCACCGTGGACGTGCCGCAGGACGGCACCTACGACCTGAGCGTCTTCGCCAACTCCCTCAACACCTTCGACAAGGTGAAGGAGCAGGGCCCCACCAACGTCTTCCTCCGCGTGGACGGCAAGGCGGACAGCGAGCAGGAGCTGTACCTTCCGCTCGGCTACAAGTGGGTCGTCTGGGACCACACCGACACCAAGGTCCAGCTCACCAAGGGCAAGCACACCCTCACGCTCGCCGCCAAGAGCGCCGACGGCAAGCGCGTCACGAAGGGCGACGCCATCGTCGACCGCCTCACCCTCACCCTCCCCGAGGCTTCGGCCGGCACCCAGGTCTACGAGGGTGAGCTGGCCTGGCCGGCCGGCGGAGCACTGCCCGTCTACGACCTGCCGAAGCGGGCCGGGATCCCCGCCACCGGCTCGGGCGCGATCCAGCTGAAGAAGAACCAGAGCGCCACCTTCTGGGTCTACTCCCCCGCCGACCGCGAGGCCACCCTCAAGGTCGACACCCTCGGCGGCACGGGCGCCCGCCTCGCCGTCAACGGACACGACGTCCTGAGCCTGGCCAAGGGCAGGAACAGCGCGGCGGTCTCCCTGTCCGGCGGCATCAACAAGGTGACGGTGACCGGAGGTTCGTCCACCACCCTCGTCGACCGGCTCACCGTCACTCCCACCGACGGCACGCTCACGACGCGGACGTACGAGGCGGGCGACGCCGAGCTCGCCGGGACGGCCGCGCTCGCCCCGCTCTCCCTGGCCACGGCCGGCACGGCGATCACCGGCATCGGCGGCGAGCCCGGCAACGGCAACACCGCCACGTTCACCGTCACCGCCGACCGGGCCGGCCTGCACGCGCTGCGCATCCGGTACGCCAACCCCGAGCAGGCCGAGGCCACCCACTACAACCCCGACCCGCTCGCCCGTCACGCCGACATCGGCGTCAACGGCGGCGAGACACGGCGCGTCGGCTTCCCGCACAGCTTCCACCAGAACAACTTCTGGGAGCTGACCGTCCCCGTCCAGCTGAGGAAGGGACAGAACACGATCACCTTCCGCTCCGAGGAACTGCCCAACTTCGACGGCACCACCTACGCCTCGGACACCTTCCCCGGCGTACCGCTCCGCTCCCGCTACGCACCGCTGATCGACCGGATCACCGTCGCGCCGTACGCACGGGAGACGCGATGAGGTAGCTGAACAAGGGCGGCCGGCGGCGTACTCCGACACCACGTCGGCGTACGCCGTCCGGTCACCCCCCGGCCCCGCCCTCACCCTCGACTGACCGCACCAGTTCGATGGCCCGGCCCAGGGTGGTGAGCCGGGCGTCGAGGGTCTCGCCCGCCGGGTAGAAGCGGACGGTGTCGACGCCCGCGTCGCGCCAGACGCGCAGCCGTTCGCGGACCATGTCCTCGGTGCCGATCAGAGTGGTCGCCAACACCATCTCGTCGGTGACCAGTGTGGCCGCGCCGTCCCGGTCCCCGGCCTGCCAGCGGGCCCGTACGTCGGCCGCGACCTCGGCCCAGCCCTGGCGGCTGTAGGCCTTGTTGTAGAAGTTCGTGCTCTCGGAGCCCATGCCGCCGAGGCTGAAGGCGAGTTCCTTCTTGCGTCCGGCCACCATCGCGCGCAGCGCGTCCTCGTCGTCGGCGAAGGCGACCTCGGCACCCTGGCAGATGTCCAGGTCCGCACGCTTGCGCCCGGCGGCGGCCAGCCCCTCGTCGAGATGGTCGAAGTACGCCTCCTTGGCGCCCTCGGGGACGAAGCTGGTACCCAGCCAGCCGTCGGCGATCTCCCCCGTCAGGTGCAGCATCTTGGGCGACAGCGTCGCCAGGTAGACGGGGATGTCGTGCTCGGCGCGCATCGACAGCCGCATGGGCTTCCCCTCGCCGCCCGGCAGCGGAACCTGGTACTCCCGCCCGGAGTAGGAGATCTTCTCTCCGGTCGCGGCCCGTCGCACGATGTCGACGGTCTCGCGCATCCGTGACAGCGGCCGGGCGAAGGGCACACCGTGCAGCCCCTCGATCACCTGCGGTCCGGAAGGCCCGAGCCCGAGGAGGAAACGCCCCTCGGTGATCTGCGAGAGCGTGATTGCGGCGCGGGCGATGGCCACCGGGGTGCGGGTGCCGAGCTGGATGATCCCGGAGCCGAGGAGCATGCGCTCGGTCTTCGCGGCGAGATAGCCCAGGGGTGACGGCGCCTCGGAGCCCCAGGCCTCGGCCACCCAGCAGATGTCGAGGCCGAGCCTCTCCGCCTCGGTGACGTAGTCGACGATCTCCCGCCAGTCGCCGCCGGAGGCCTCGATCGTGGTGGATGTACGCATCAGTTGCTCACCTCTTTGGAGGTCCGGGGGTTCTCGGCCAGTTCCTTGATCGCTGCGAGGGTGGCGGTCATGCCGGTCTCGAACTCCCGCATCCGTACGAAGACGATCTTCTGTTCCTTGTCCGGCATGCGGTCGATGGCGAAGGAGAGGCCCGAGCGGGCCGGACCCATCTGCATCCACTGCCGCAGCAGCGTGCCGTCGTCCTGCGGCTCCAGGGTGAACCGCCAGAGCGCCGTGGGGTGTTGCGGGTCCTCGACCGCCCAGGCGAGCACCTCCGGCGGCCGGCACTCGACGATGTGGGACGTGGTCGCCCACTCCCCCAGCGAATCGTGCTTGCTCCGCCCCACGAACCGGGCTCCGCAGGCGGGGCCGCTCCGGCCGTCCAGCCACTCCACCGCCTGCAGTTCGGCGCTCAGGCTGGGCATCAGGTCGATGTCGGCCACCAGCGCCCACACCCGCTCCGGCGGGGCGGCGATCCAGGTGTGCACCTCGACCGTCGGCTTGTCCGCGTACCGCGCACCTGTCCACTCCATCGCCTCGTGGCCTCCTTGCCCCTAGCGTGGTCCGCACTGCGACAATGCGTCTGACCAGTAAAGTTGCGTAGATAGACCTTCATGTCAAGGGTGTGCGCGGACCCACGCACACCTCGGGTCAGCCCGTGAAGCGTTCCCGCACGTCGGGCCGTTCGGCGAGACGCGGCGGGTAGCCGGGCCCCAGCCGGGGACGGGTGTTGTCGGCGGTCATGGGCTCGGCGCAGGCGGCGCACACCACCTCGGCATGACTCTCCTGCCCGCACACGTCGTGATGCATGAGCACCGGCGGGCCCGCCTCATCCGCCAGCCAGCGATCCCCCCACCGGTTCATGACCAGCAGCACGCCGTAGAAATCGCGCCCCTTGTCGGTGAGCACGTAGTCGTACCGGACCGGCTCGCTCTGGTACGGCCGCTTCTCCAGCAGCCCCTCCTCCACCAGCCGGCGCAGCCGGTCGGTCAGCGTGTTGCGGGCGATGCCCAGCGACTCCTGGAACGCGTCGAAGCGCCGGATGCCGTAGAAGGCCTCACGCAGCACCAGCGGCGTCCACCAGTCACCGAGCAGGTCCATGGTCCGCGCGATCGAGCAGGGCCACTGCGCAAAGGATGTCCGCCTCATGTCCGCCAGCATAGGTTCGTCTCGCGACAAGACCCAGCAGGTCGACGACCCAGGACGGGGTTGACGAACACAAGCGAAAGGGGCCCGGCATCAGCCGGGCCCCTTCCTTTTGTAGCGGGGACAGGATTTGAACCTGCGACCTCTGGGTTATGAGCCCAGCGAGCTACCGAGCTGCTCCACCCCGCGTCGGTTCTGCCACTCTACACGGCGATCCGGGCGGGCTGGAAACAGGGGGTCAGCCGCGGACGATGTTCTCCGCCTGGGGGCCCTTCTGTCCCTGGGTCACGTCGAAGGTGACCGCCTCTCCCTCCACCAGCTCACGGTAGCCGTTGCCGGAGATGTTGGAGTAGTGCGCGAAGACATCGGGGCCGCCGCCGTCCTGGGCGATGAATCCGAAGCCCTTTTCGGCGTTGAACCACTTCACGGTGCCGCTGGCCATACTGCTGTGTCCTTCGTTCTCGCCGGCGGACGCCGGCTGGAATGGGTGTGGGTCCAGTCCATGATCATGGACTGTGTCCCAGACCCGTTCTACCCCACGAATGGCCCCGCAATCCGCAGTTGTCGCTCAAAAACTTCTCCATCGTGACCTCTTGTCAGCCAATGGAGGGCAAGTGACGTGGGGCGTTCGGGGCAATACGGCCCGTAGCGGTCAGTCGCCTCCGCCACCGCCTCCGCAGGACGATCCACCGCCACAGGACGACCCGCCGCCGCACGACCAACCGCCTCCGCCGCCGTGGCCACCCCCGTCGCCGCCTCGGGAGCGACCCCGCGACCTGCCTGCGCCCCGGCCACCACGTGACCCCACGAGAAGGATCACGACGAGCACGATCCCCACGATCACGACATATTCCACTGCGTTCAGCCCCCGTAGTCGTCCTGCTGGAACTCGTACGAGGGCAATGCCCCGGAACATCGGTGGGCCAAGCGCGTCTTGAGCAACTCCAGAGCTTCGGCCGCCACCACGGGGCGGGGCGGGTCAGTCCACGGTCATCACCTGGCGCGGCGCCGTCGCGGACGGGCGGGCGAGCGCGGCACCGAAGTCGCCCTCGACCTCGGCTTTCTCGGCCGCGTTCGGGTACGGGTTCGTGCACGGGACGCCCGCACTGGAACCCGACATCAGACTGCTGCAGGGGCCGGGCTTACGGTCCGGCAGGCCGAGGATGTGGCCGAGTTCGTGCGCCGCTATGCGCACGGTGTCGTATCCCTCGTTCACGGCCTGCCGTCCCATGTAGACGGTGCCCCTGCCGAGCGAGGTGGTCAGGGCCCGGGGCCAGCCGTCGTCCGCCAGGACGCGGATGTCGGCGCGCTGCCCGGCGGCGACCGGGCGCAGTTCGACGTTGTCCACGCTCTCGTTCCAGATCGCCGCGCCCCGGTCGACGGCGCCCCTGAACTCCGCGGAGGCCCCGGCGTCGTACGTCACGACACGGGCCGCGAGGGGCTGATCGACGGGAGCGTCCGCCTGCGCGTAGGCGGGGCCGCCGAACAGGCTGACGGCTGCCGTGAGGGTGGCGGCGAGGGCGGGGACGTAGGTGCGTGAGTGCATGATCGACCTCCTGTGGGGGAAGGTGGACGTGCTCATGTCACGTGCTGCTGAACCCTCTGCCCATGGCTCCCGGCCGTCAATCCGTCAATCTGCGGGCCCTCGGGCCGGTCTGCCGCGCGAGGGGCACGGGGCCGCCCGAAATTCGTTTCATGTCCGGCGGACGCACCCCTACTGTGGCGCGGTGACGACGACGCGGATGATCATTCTCAACGGCGGTTCCAGCTCGGGGAAGACCGGGATCGTGCGGTGCCTCCAGGCCGTACTGCCGGATCCCTGGCTGGCCTTCGGGGTCGATTCGTTCGTCGACGCGCTGCCCGCGAGGCTTCAGGCGTCCGACGCGGGCCTCGAGGTCGCGGCGGACGGCCGGGTGAGCGTCGGAGCGGACTTCCGGGCACTGGAGGAGGCCTGGACCGAGGGGATCGTGGCGATGGCACGGGCCGGCGCCCGCATCGTCGTCGACGACGTCTTCCTCGGCGGGGCGGCGTCCCAGCAGCGGTGGCAGAAGGCTCTGGGTGACGTGCCGGTGCTGTGGGTCGGCGTCAGATGTGACGGCGTGGTCGCCGCCGGCCGCGAGATCGCACGAGGGGACCGCGTGCGGGGCATGGCCGCGTCGCAGGCGGACGCGGTGCACCACGGGGTGATCTACGACCTGGAGGTCGACACGAGTCGCACCGAGTCGCTGGAGTGTGCGCTGGCCATCGCCGACCGCGTCGGCGGCTGACGGGGCGGAGTACGGCTCACCGGCCAACGTCCGGTGGACGAGTCGGCTCCCCCGCCGCCGTCAACGGTGTTGGTTCCGGCGAGATCCTGTCACCAAGCTGTGAAGAATCAGCGGGACTCTGGAGCAGCAGTCCGGAACATCACGCTTCACGTCGGGGGAACCACGCCATGAGCACCGTACGCAGAGCCGCACTCGTCCTCACCACCCTGTCCGCCGCGCTGGCACTGACCGCCTGCGGGCCCGCCGAGGACGACGCGGCGGGCGGGACCGTCACGGCAACGCCCGCCGTCCCCTCCACGGCGTCGTCCGAGCCACCGTCGAAGCCGTCAAAGCCGTCGAAGCCCTCAGCACCGTCGACGTCCTCCGGCGGCGGCTCCTCGGCCGACCACGACGTCTTCCCGTGCAGCACCTTCGACGTCACGTTCACCGCGAGCCTCGCCGAACCGACCACCAGCAGCTATCTGTTGAAGGTCACCAACAAGGGCACGAAGGCCTGCCGTGCGCTCGGCCACCCGGTCGTCACCTTCGGCGACCTGGACGGCGCGGCCACGGAACGGGGCACGGCCCCCGGCATCGAGGACGCGCTCCGGCTGGAGCCGGGTGAATCGGCGTACGCCGGCCTCATGGGCGGCGCCGACGACGGCAGGGGCAGGACGGTCGGTTCGATCGCGATGACCATGAACACCGAGTCCGACCTCGAACAGACCCCTCTCACCGCGTCGACCCCCGACCTGTACGTCTCGCCCGACATCAACTCCGTGACCCCGTGGGTGAACAACGTGGAGGACGCACTGAGCCTGTAGGCGGGCGCTGTCCCGCACCGCGGCTTAGCATGGTGGCCGGCTCGGGAAGGACGTGTATGCAAGCCGGGGATGACGCAGACTCCCTCGCCCTGGCGACGAGGGACTTCATGGCCGCCAGGCCCCGGCTCTTCGGTATCGCGTACCGCGTGCTCGGCAGTGCCGTGGAGGCCGAGGACATCGTCCAGGAGGCGTGGCTGCGGTGGCAGAAGGCCGACCGGGCCGACGTCCAGGAGCCGGCGGCGTTCCTGGCCACGGTCACCGCCCGGCTCGCGATCAACCTGGCCCGGTCGGCGCGGGTACGGCGTGAGACGTACGTCGGGCCGTGGCTCCCGGAGCCGGTCGACACGAGCAACGATCCGCAGCTCGGTGCGGAGCGGGCCGAGGCGCTCGACCTGGCGTTGCTGTTCCTCCTGGAGAAGCTGAACCCGGTGGAGCGGGCCGCCTACGTGCTGCGGGAAGCCTTCGACTACCCCTACCGGCAGATCGCGGACATGCTGGAGACCAGTGAGGCCAACACGCGCCAGCTGGTGAGCCGTGCCCGCAGGCATCTGGCGGCGGAGCGCAAGGCGCCGGTCAGTCCCGAGGCCCACCGGCGGCTGCTGGAGGTCTTCCTCACCGCGGCGCAGACCGGCAGTCTGTCGGCGCTCGAGGAGGTGCTGACCGCGGACGTGGTCAGCTACTCCGACGGCGGAGGGATGCGCGGGGCGTCCAGGATCCCGGTCGTCGGGCGTACGCACGTCTCCAGGTACCTCGCCGCGTTCGCGCCCCGCTTCTGGCCCTCGGCGGACGTTCGCCGGGTCGAGGCCAACGGCAGGCCGGCCGTCCTGGTCTCGGCCGCGGGACAGCCGGTCGCTCTGCTGAGCGTCGACGTGTCGGCACGAGGCATCGAACGCATCATGTGGATCATGAATCCGGACAAGCTCGCGCCCTACGTGACCGCCCTGGACGCCCCGGACGCCTGAGGCCCCATGCCGCTCCCCGCGGAAGCGTCGTGGTGTCCGTGGCCCCGGTCCCCGGATCCCGTGTCACAGCCGGGGAAGCTGTCCGGTCTCTTCCAGTGCGGGCAGAACGCGGTGCCGGTGAGCCGCTCGCAGCGGAAGGCATCGTGCCCGCACCACGACCACCCCCCGAGAGGAAACGTCATGAAGATCGTAGTGATCGGTGGCACCGGGCTCATCGGCTCCAAGCTGGTCGGCAAGCTCGGCGAACACGGTCATCAGGCCGTCGCGGCCGCCCCCAGTACCGGCGTGGACACGCTGACGGGTGCGGGCCTGGCCGAGGCCATGGAGGACGCGTCGGTCCTGGTCGACGTGTCCAACTCGCCCTCGTTCGAGGACCGGGCGGTGATGGAGTTCTTCCGCACCTCCACGACCAACCTCCTCAAGGCGGAGGTCCAGGCCGGTGTGACGCACCACGTGGCACTGTCCGTGGTCGGCACCGACCGCCTCCAGGAAAGTGGCTACTTCCGTGCCAAGCAGGCCCAGGAGGAGCTGATCAAGGCCTCCGGGGTGCCCTACTCCATCGTCCACGCCACCCAGTTCTTCGAGTTCGTCAGGGCGCTCGCGGACATGTCGACCGAGGGCGACACCGTGCGTGTGTCGCCGGCGAAGATCCAGCCCGTGTACTCCGACGACGTGGCCGCGGCCGTCGGCCGTACCGCCGTGGGTACCCCGCTCAACGGCATCGTGGAGGTGGCGGGCCCCGACGCCTTCCAGCTCGACGAGCTGATCCGCACGCGGCTGGCCGCCGACAACGACCCGCGCACGGTCGTCACGGACCCGAACGCCCTCTACTCGGGCGCCCAGTTGCAGGAGACCACCCTTCTGCCGGGTGCCGACGCGCACCTCGCGGAGACGAGGTTCGCCGACTGGCTCGCGCGGCAGCGGTAGTTCCCGCCTCCCCCAAGGGTCGGGTTCCCACCAGTGGCCCCTGCCGAGCGGACGCGTCCGGACGGCAGGGGCCACTGGTGGTCGGGCTGGACGCCGGCGATCCGGTGGCCGACCGCCGCGCCGCCCGACATCCTCGCCGAGGAAACTCCCTGGTGACTGGTCCCCCGAACGGTGCAACCATTCAGCCGATCGGAATGTCCTACCTGATATCAGTCACACGCACCTCAAGGGGGACACCATGGTGCGAACCAGAACCATTTGGGCCACCGCCGCTCTCATGACCGCCACGCTCGGCGTGGCCGCGATCCCGGCCCAGGCCGCCCCGGCCGCCGCCGCCCGCACCGCCACCGTCTGCGCCACCGGCTGGGGCAGCATCGCCAAGACGTACAGCGCCGGCACGATGGAGTCGGTGCGCAACGCCCGGACCGGGCAGCACACCTGCTACGACCGGCTCGTCATCGACGTCCCCGGCGCGACCGCCGCCCAGCTCGGGTACACGGTCCAGTACGTCACCCGGCTCTACCAGGACGGTTCCGGCCGCTACATCCCCGTCGCCGGCGGAGCGATCCTCGAAGTGCGGGTGACCGCGCCCGCCTACGACCCCGAAACCGGCACCCCGACCTATCCCGCGCGGGCCGGCCAGCCACTGCCCGGCGTGAACATCACCGGCTACCGCACGTTCCGCGACACGCGGTACGCCGGCAGCTTCGAGGGCGACACGCAGCTCGGCCTCGGGGTGCGTGCGAGGCTGCCCTTCCGCGTGCTGCCGCTCGACGGCCGCCTCGTGATCGACGTCGCCCACAGCTGGACCGCCACCCGCTGAGGCCGGCCCACACCGCCGCCCCGGTGCCCGCCGGCCCACGACGGGCCGACGGCGCCGGGGCGCGAGGAGCCGTAGGTGGTCACACCACCGTGGTACCGGGCAGCGTGTACTCGTCCCTGCGTCCGCACATCCCGAAGCCCTCCAGCCGGGTCGGAGCGGCCTCGTAGGCGGTCGCTTCGCCGAGATACGAGGGCTGCCCCGCCGCCAGCGCGTCCAACTGGGCGCCGGTGCGCACGGCCGTGGCCAGTGCGCCCGCACGCCACAGCTCGCGCCACACCGGCACCCGCTCCCGCACCAGAGCGGCGGCGGCCCGCTGGAAGGCCAGAAACGGCTCGGTGTCCCCGGCGACGAGCGCTTTCCGCAGACCGAGGTAGCCCTCGACCGCGAGGTCCCGGCGGCTGCGTGCGGCCCGCGCCACCTCCGCGCCGGTACCGGGCGGGAGTACGGCCGCTGCCGCGTACCTCTCCGGATCGGCGAGCACTTCGGGCGGGAACGTGAAGACGGCGTCCCCCGCCTCGGGCAGGCCGCTGTTCTGCATCAGCACCGTGACGCGCAAGCCGCCGCCCTGCACCATCCGGTGCACGGTGCCCGGCGTGAACCACGCCACCGAGCCGGGCTCCAGGGGGATGTCCCGGTAGCCGTCGGGGCTCAGGGTCTGCACCGCTCCCCGGCCGCCGGTGACGACGTACGCCTCGGTGCACACGAGGTGCAGGTGAGGGCTGCCGCCGCACACGCCGTCGGCGGCCTCCCAGTCGTACGCGGTCAGATGGGACAGCCCGACCGCGCCGGGCAGCGGGTGCGGCAGCGCGGACTCGCCGTCGGAGTCGGAGTCGGAGTGGCTCACCAGCAGCGGACCTTTCAGGTCAGAAAGCGCTTACCCCCTCCTTGTGAGCCTAGGCCAGGGGCCGGGCCGGGACAAGCGCGTCGGCCGGCGAGGGCTCGATGCCCGCGCCGGCCGGTGCCGAGTGCCTCAAGCGGTGCTGCAGGTGGTGCCGTTGAGGGTGAACGCGGCCGGTGCCGTGTTGGTGGCGCCCTTGGTGGCGATGAAGCCGACGGTCACCGTGCCGCCGACCGGGACGGCCGAGGTGTAGGACGCCGCGGCCACGCTGACCGTGCCGCCGGTCTGGGTGGGGGTCCCGCCCCACATGTTCGACACGGTCTGGCCGTCCGCGAAGGCGAAGGCAAGGGTCCAGCCGCTGACCGGCGCGGTGCCGGTGTTGCGGAGGGCGATCTCGCCCTGGAAACCGCCGGGCCACTGCCCCACCACGCGATAGCCGACCGAGCACGCGGCGCCCGGGGTGCCGCCGTCCTCGTCCGTGGTGACGTTCACCGTGGCCGAGCGCGCCGAGCGGTTGCCGGCCGCGTCACGGGCGTAGACCGCGAATGTGTACGCCGTTTCCGCGGTGAGGCCCGTCAAAGTCGCGGTGTTCGTCGTGGAGGCGGCCACGGTCGTCTCCGTACCGCCGCTGATCCGTACGACGTCGTAACCGCTTACGCCAACGTTGTCGGTGGCCGCGCCCCAGGTGAGGGTCGCGGAGGTGGCCGATACGGCGGAGGCGACCGGAGCGCCGGGGGCGGTCGGCGCCTGGGTGTCGCCGGGGTTGCCGCCGCCGAACACGGTGGCTTCCTCGGCGGTCTGGGCGATGCCGTTGACACCGTTGAAGATGCGCTGGCCCCAGGAGCTGAGGCGGGTCGGGTCGAAGTCGATCGCGAGGTCGAGGATCGGGTCGGTGTTGCCGCTCCAGGACCAGGCCAGGTAGCCGAGGTCGAGCTGTTCGGCGGCGGCCATCATGGTGTCCTCGTCGGGGTCGCCCCACTGGTCGGCGGGTCCGCCGAACTCGCCGATGAGGAGCGGGAGTCCGGCGCCGACGAAGGCGTTGAGGTAGTCGGTGATCTCCGCCGCGGTGTCGAAGACGCTGTACATGTGGATGGAGAAGATCAGGTTGCCGGTGGGGTCGGCGTCGTACACGGTGCGGGCGTTGGCGCGCATGACGCCCTGCCAGTCCTGGCCCCAGTTGGGCGCGTCGACCATGATCGTGTGCTGGAAGCCGGCGTTGCGGAGCTTCTTCACGGCGGCGACCGTCGGGTCGGTCCAGCCCTCCGGGGCGGTGTTGCCCCAGGGCTCGTTGCCGATGTTGACGATGACGTAGTCCTCCTGGCCGGCGAGGACGTCCTTCAGGCCGATCCAGTAGTCGGCGGCGTGGTCGAGGGTGCCGGCGGCGGCCTCCTCGCCGTAGCCGGTGGTGTCGTGCACCTCCAGGACGCAGATGAGGCGGTTGGCCTTGCACTGGCCGATGACGGCGGCCACGTCCTCGGGGGAGTTCTTCGTCCACCGGTGGCCGTCAGAGAGGACGACGCGGACGGTGTTGGCGCCCAGCGCCTTGACGTCGGCGAGGGACTGCGTCTCGCCGGGGTACCAGGTGTGGGCGTGGTTGACGCCGCGCATGACGAAGTCGTTCCCGTTGCCCTCCAGCAGACGGCCGTCGCTGATGTGCAGGCCGGTGGCGAGGGCACGGGGGGACTCGGCGGCCTGCGCGCCGGCCGGGGCGAGGAGGCCCAGGACCACGGTGAGCGCGAACAGAGCGGCGAGGGCGGGCAGGCGGGTGAGGCCGGAGAGGGCGGCGGAGGCGGTCGGGAACCTCTTTCGTGTCGTGCTGCGTGCTCTTCTCACTGCGACTCCAGGAGTGAGCGCCAGAAACTCAGGCAGGGAGGACGGATGGGAGGTGACGGGTGGGAGGTGATACGAGGGAGGTGATGGGTGGGAGCGCTCCCATGAAGCCACTGCGGCAAGTACACGTCAAGGCATCGCGCAGAGGCCGTCGGCCGCCCGGTCCGAGCGGTGTGGCGGCCGACGGACTACTTCCGCAGCAGTTTCCGTACCGGTTTCCGACGTTTTCACCGCGGCTTCCGGGCGGGCGTTCCGCGGCAGCTTCTCGGCGGGGCCTTTTGCCGCGGCTTCTCGAAAGTTTTCGCAGCCGGTTTCCCACGTCAGGTCCTGACCGTCCGGAGGGCGAGCGTCGACGTGGGGTTCGACCACCATGTGCCGCCCTCGGTCGCGGCCGGGCTCGCGGCCCCGCAATTCGTTGGACAGCCGTCGCTCCGATCACCTGGAGTGAGCGGCATGTGTGCCCTGAAGATGCACCCCGACGAGGTCGACGTGGACTCCGCGCTGGTACGGCGGCTGGTGGCCGCGCAGTTCCCGGGATGGGCGTCGCTGCCCGTGGAGCGGCTGACGTCCTCCGGGACGGAGAACGCGATGTTCCGGCTGGGCGCCGACAAGGTGGTGCGCCTGCCCCGGCATCCGGGGGCGGTGGAGAGCGTGGCGTACGAGGTGCGCTGGCTGGAGCGGCTCGGGCCGCGGCTGTCCGTGGCCGCGCCGGTGCCGCTGGCGCGGGGCGGCCCCGGCGACGGGTTTCCGTGGCCCTGGTCCGTCTACGGGTGGCTGGACGGCCGTAATCCCGTCGCGGGAGCCCTGGAGCGGCCCGAGGCGCTGGCCGCCGATCTGGGGGCGTTCGTCGCGGGGCTGCGCGAGGTCGACGCGCGGGGCGGGCCGCCCGGATACCGGGGTATGCCGCTGGCGGAACGGGATGCGCCGACCCGCTCGGCCCTGGCCCAACTGGAGGGCCGGATCGACGTCGCCGCGGTCACCGCCCTGTGGGAGGAGGCGCTGCGCGCGCCGGGCCGTACGGAGCCGCCCGCGTGGGCCCACGGCGACCTGTCGCCGGGAAACGTGCTGGTCGCGGACGGCCGGCTCGCCGCGGTGATCGACTTCGGCTGTGTGGGGATCGGGGACCCGGCCGTCGACCTGATCGTGGCCTGGAACCTGCTGCCGGCGTCGGCCCGCGCCACCTTCCGGGAGAAGGTGGGCGCGGACGACGCCGAGTGGGCGCGCGGCCGGGGCTGGGCGCTGTCGATCTCGCTGATCCAGCTGCCGTACTACTGGGAGACCAATCCATCGCTGGCGGAGAACTCCCGGCATGTGATCAGGGAGATCCTGGCGGAGACCGGAGGCTGACGGGAAAGCGGCGCCTCTACTCCCCGTCGTACGCCTTGCGCAGGGCGGCGATGTCGAGCTTGCTCATGGAGAGCATGGCCTTCATGGCGCGGGCGGCCTTCTCCTGGTCCGGGTCGGTGACCATCTCGGTCAGCTCGGTGGGCACGACCTGCCAGGACACGCCGTACTTGTCCTTGAGCCAGCCGCAGGGACCGTGTTCGCCACCGCCCTCGACGAGCTTGTTCCAGTAGTGGTCGACCTCTTCCTGGTCGGCGCAGTCGATCTGGAAGGAGATGGCCTCGTTGAACGTGAACTGCGGGCCGCCGTTGAGGCCGATGAACCTCTGACCGTTCGCCGTGAACTCCACGGTGACCACTGAGCCGGCGGGGCCCGGTCCCGCCTCGGTGTAGCGGGCGACGGTGCCGACGCTGGAGTTCTTGAAGATGGACACGTAGTGGTGGGCGGCTTCCTCCGCCTGGCCGTCGAACCAGAGACACGTGGTGAATCCGTCGGTGGTCATGAGTTCCTCCGGGAGCGCGGGAGTACGTGGAGCGCGGTCATGGGTGTGGACCGGTCCGCGTCCCGAAACTCATCGCTCGAAGGCGTACTCGTTCGACCGGCTTCGCCGTCTTGCCGATGCGGGCCTCCCCCGGCTTCGGCCTCTGCTGTCGGCGAATCTGCCCAGGGCAGGGAAATCCGCCACGGGGGCGGTCACGCGCCGAGAGTGGGTGGCGCGGCAGGAGCGCTGCCGCACCACCCCTCGACAAGGAGCGCCCATGTCCCCATTCCTCGCCGGTGCCGCGCCGGCCCTGCTCCCTCGGGCCGAGGAGGGCGACACCTCTCCCGGCCGCTTCGACGACCAGCTCGCGGCCCAACTGCTGAACCAGCGCATCGTGTTGCTCGGTACCCAGGTCGACGAGGTGTCCGCGAACCGGGTCTGCGCGCAGTTGCTGATCCTGTCGGCGGAGGACCCGCGCACCGACATCAGCCTGTACATCAACAGCCCCGGCGGCTCGGTCCACGCGGGCCTGGCCATCTACGACACGATGCGGCTCGTCCCCAACGACGTCTCGACGCTGGCGATGGGATTCGCGGCCAGCATGGGGCAGTTCCTGCTGAGCGTCGGTACGGCGGGCAAGCGGTACGCGCTGCCGAACGCGCGCGTCATGATGCACCAGCCGTCGGCGGGGATCGGCGGCACCACCGCGGACATCGAGATCCAGGCGGAGAACCTGGAGTTCACCAAGCGGACCATCGAGCGGATCACCGCCGAGCACACCGGTCAGAGCCCGGAGACCATCTCCCGTGACGGCGACCGCGACCGCTGGTTCACGGCCGAGGAGGCCAGGGAGTACGGCATCGTCGACCGGGTCGTGGAGTCGCTGGCCGACGTCCGCCCGGCCGCCTCGAAGCGACGGATGGGACTCTGACATGGGGACGTACACGATTCCGAACGTGGTCGAGCGGACCCCGCAGGGCGAGCGGTCCTACGACGTCTACAGCCGGCTGCTGGCCGAACGGATCATCTTCCTCGGTACCGAGATCGACGACGGCGTGGCCAACGTCGTCATCGCGCAACTCCTGCATCTGGAGTCGTCGGGGCCGGAGAACGAGATCGCGATCTACATCAACTCCCCCGGCGGCTCGTTCACTTCGCTGATGGCGATCTACGACACGATGACGTTCGTGCAGGCGCCCATCGCGACGTTCTGTGTCGGCCAGGCGGCGTCCACCGCGGCCGTACTGCTGGCGGGCGGGGACCCCGGGCGGCGGTTCGCGCTGGAGCACGCGCGGGTGCTGCTCGGGCAGCCGGCGAGTGGCGGGCGGCAGGGCACGGTGTCGGACCTGGCGCTCCAGGCCAAGGAGATGGTCCGCATCCGCGCCCAGGTCGAGGAGGTGCTGAGCCGGCACACTCACCACGACGTGGCGACGCTGCGCGCGGACATGGACCGCGACAAGGTGTTCACCGCGCAGGAGGCGGTGGCGTACGGCCTGGTCGACGAGGTACTGGGCCGGCGCCCCGTGCGGGTGTAGGACGCCGGCCCGTTGGTGCCGTCAGGCGGCCAGGCAGAGCCCGTTGTACGAGGACGTGGTCGCCGTGCTGCCGGCGTGCGAGGTCTGCGTGGTGCGCGAGGTCCGGCTGGTGAGCCTGACCAGCTCGCCCTGGGCGCGCGCCAGCAGGTCGCCGAGGCTCAGGCCGAGGGCGCGGGCGGCAGCCGCCAGGACCTCCGAGGAGGCCTCCTTGCGGCCGCGCTCCACCTCCGACAGATACGGCATGGAGATGCGGGCGGTGTCGGCGACGTCCTTCAACGTGCGCTCCTGGGCCTGGCGTTCGCGACGCAGGACGTCGCCCACCAGGTCGCGCCAGAGAGGTTCTCTGGGGGTGGGCTGCCGGTCGGCGGGGCGGGTGGTCCCCGGGCGCCCCGCCGAGGGGCGCAGCGGGATCACGCGGGCGTGGTTCGGCGCTTGGTTGCTCACCTTCCCAGCCTAGGAGGACCGGCCGCCGAGGGGAGGGCTCCGACGTTCCGCCCTCAGGGAAATCCCGGCGCCCGGACGCGCGCGCCCTCGCGTGAGAAGGTCCGCCCGACCGTGCTGGCCTCCCTGAACCTGCCCGCCTAGGCCGGGGAGCACCTGGCGGCGCGGGCCGCGCTGCTGGACGGCACGTACCGGGAGGTCGCCGGGCGGGTGCCGGCGACCTCACAGATCGTGTTCGGCGACGACGGCCGCCTGCACTTCGCCGCCCTTCAGCCGGAGCCCGAACCCGTCTCCCTGATCGACCTGCGGAAGGCGGTGGAGGCGGTGGAGGCGATGATGCCCCGCGTCGACCTGCCGGAGGTCCTGCTAGAGGTGTTCTCCTGGACCGGCGCCGACCAGGCGTTCACCTCGATCACCGGCGGTGAGGCCAGGCTCAAGGACCTGCACGTGACGGTCGCCGCGCTGCTGGTCGCGCACGGCTGCAACGTCGGCTACACACCGGTCATCGGCGGGACCGACGAGCTGAAATACGGCAGGTTGTCCCACGTGGACCAGACGTAGCTGCGGCTGGCCACCTACCGGGCCTGTGCGAGGACATCCTTCGGATCATCGGCTCCGTCCACACCGGCGCCCTCCGTGCGTACGACGTGATCCGGATGCTGTCGCGGGACGGGCGGCCGACCCCGCTGGGGGACGCGATCGCGCACTACGGGCGGATCGCCAAGTCCCTGCACATCCTGCGCCTGGCCGACGAGCCCGGCTACCGCCGCCAGATCAAGGCGCAGGCCAACCTCCAGCAGGGCCGCCACTCCCTCGCCCGGAAGATCTTCCACGGCCGCTCAGGGCAGCTCTACCAGCGCTACCAGGAAGGCATGGAGGACCAGATCGGCGCGCTCGGCCTGGTCCTCAACGCCGTCGTGCTCTTCAACACCCGCTACATGGACGCCGCGGTGGCGCAGCTGCGGGCGGACGGGTTCGACGTCCGCGACGAGGACGTCGCCCAGCTGTCACCGTTCGTGCGGCACCACATCAACATGCTCGGCCGGTACTCGTTCCAGCTCCCCGACCTGCCCACCCGCGGTCTGCGCCCCTTGCGGGACAAGGACGCCGCCGATTCCCAGAACATGGTCCGTCACCACTTGCGTGAGAACGAGTTCTGAGAACCGATCGGGGGCCCTGGGCCGTTTCCGGCGACCGTTTCCGATCTTGCTCCCGCAAAGGGTCGTTTGTGAGAAGGGGTTGGCGTTCCGGCGCGTGCAGGACTCGCCTCCGGCCGGGTTCGTGTGCTGCCATTGCTGCTGGTCGAGGGCGACGGCGACCTGGTCCAGGTGGGCATGGTGATTCCACGTGTCCACGTGTGAAGGGTGGCGGGGGGGGGTGCCCCGATCCCGCTCGGTCGAACTGCGGAATCGGGACAATGCACGATCGGTGGATGGGGGCGTGGCCGCCCGTCCTGGGCGGGTCACTTGTGGAGAACGGCCTGGATTTCGAGGCCGATCGACACCTTGTTGCTGAGTGCCACGCCACCGGCGTTGATGCCGAAGTCGCGCCGGTCGATCTCTGCGGTCGCGGAGAAGCCGGCCCGCTGTCCATCCCGCTGGTCCGAGCTGAAGGCGTTCACCTTGAGGGTCAGCGGCACCTGCCGTGTGACGCCGTGCAAGGTCAGCTCACCGTCGACGGCCCAACCGTCGACTGTCTGGCGGATGCCGGTCGAGCGGTAGCTCATCGCCGGGTACGTGCCGACGTCGAGGTATTCGGCGGCGTGGAGGTGGCTGTCTCGCTTTTCGTTGCCGGTGTCGATGGATGCGAGGTCGATCGTCGCGGTGACCGACGAGCGCAGTGGGTTCTTGTCCGTGACGAGCGTGACGTCGTGGGTGGTGAAACGGCCCCGCGTCTTGCTGATCCCGAGGAGGCGGACTGAGAAGGCGATCTCGGAGTGCGCCGGGTCGGCCTTCCACGTGCCGGCCAGATAGCCCGGAATCTCGGTCGCGGGAGCGCTGTTCATGGTTTCATTCATGGCTTCCTCTGTGGTTGTGCGGCCGCGGCAGCGCCGCGAGGGGGATGGTGGGTCGGGGTTGGTGCCCGTGATCCATCGCGAGCGGCGCGCCCGTCGGCGCTTGGGGCCCAAGACGTCGGTCGTCGCGGACAGTTGCCTGGTATTGCTCGAACTCCCGTGATCTGTCAGGGCTCGAGGTCGACCGCTCCTTTGCCGCTCGCGATGTCGAGCGGCACCGAGACCTGGTCGTGCGTGATCAGCCAGGTCCCGTCGATCTTCCGGAAGCAGTACGTGACCCTGACCCACATACCGCTCATCGCCGTCCCGTCCTTCAGCGTGCCGCTGAGACGAGCAAAGGCGTGCCCGAAGGCCACGTCATCGCCCACGGTGAGGGTCAGCTCGCGAACGTCGTAGGTCACGCTCTCGAAGAACGCGAACACGGGCGCCCAGTTCTTGAGTTTCGCCTCCATCCCCACACTCTGGAGCGGCGGCTCGATGTCGAAGGACACGATGTCCGTTGCGTACAGATTCTTCAGGCCCCCGGGATCCTTGGCCTGGAGTCCCTGGGCGATCATGTCGACTTGCCGGCGAATCTCGGCTTCGTCCATCTCGCGTTGCGTAGGCATCGCGACCTCACTTCCCTTTCGTGGTGGAACCTTGGCTTCTCACACGCTCCGCTCTGCGGATTACGCTTCACCTATCAGCGCAGAATTTCGGCCCGCACCCTCTCTTCCGGCGTTGCGATGTCCCAGTAGCGGACGGTGCCCCGCGCTTCACGGAAGTCCCCCGTACCGCCGGTGATCGCCATGTCGAGCGAGCTCGTTCCGCTCCCCCAGAGCGACTGCATCGTCAGAGAGCCGCGCTCAAGTTCCATCGTGATCAGGCACTGGGTCGTGAGTTCGTCGCCCTTGATGTGGATGACCTGGCACGACCCGCCCCCGCGTCCGACACTGCGGCCGTCCTTTATCGCGGTGCCGGAGTAGACGTGCGTATCACCCAGGCTCGGCCCTTTCGGGTCGAGATCGGTATACGCGTACTGATCGTTCTGAACCTTGAGTTCGAGGACCTCGACTTGTCGCCTTTCCGGCGTATCGGCGTCTGCGCTATTTACGGCAAAGACGCCGACCAAAGCGGTGACCAGCGAAATGAAGAAGAGTTTTGTGAGCGACGCTCGTGTGTTGTTGTTCGTCCGTTCCCTGTCATGCGCGCCAACGGATCCCAGTCTTCTGGTGACCATGATGGAAACCTCCTCATCTGCTCAAGCAGCTTCTGCCCCTGGTGGGCGTTGCCGGTCAAGCGGGCGCCGGAGGGCCGACCTCGCCGCCGGCCCTGGAGCACCCGGCAGGTACGCCGACGAGTTGAGCGCCGACGTGCTCGCTGGGTGATGTGTTCGTCTCAGCGGTTCGACAACACAGGCCCGCGGAATGTGAGGCTGGTGCGTCGCCTCACATTCCGCGGCGCTGTGTTGTCGAACCGGTAAGGCCAGATGCGACGAAGGGAGCCTTCGGCACCATGAACACCAGATCCGAGCCAGGACACGGCCGGCCCGATCCGGGCCTGGACGCGCTCATGAGCGAGCGGCGCCAACTGATCAACCGCGCGTACCGGCTTCTGGGCTCCCTGGCCGAGGCCGAGGACGCCGTCCAGGAGACCTACACCCGCTGGTACGCCATGTCACGGCAACAGCAGGACGCCATCGAGAACCCCGGCGCCTGGCTGACGACAGTCGCCGGTCGCATCTGCCTCAACCTGCTCGGCTCGGCACGGGCCAGGCGAGAGACCTACGTGGGCGAATGGATCCCAGAGCCACTGCCCGAGAATTCGGAGTGGATCAGTGGGCGGGCGGACGGTGCGGCGGCCGATCCGGCCGACCGGGTCACCCTGGACGAGTCGGTCAATCTGGCCTTCCTGGTCGTGCTCGAAGCGATGACCCCGGCCGAACGCGTCGCTTTCATCCTGCACGACGTCTTCTGCCACTCGTTTACCGAAGTGGCCGAGATCGTCGGCCGTACCCCGGCGGCATGCCGCCAGTTGGCCTCCTCGGCCCGCCGCCGCATCCGGGCCGCGCGGTTTCCCACGACTTCGGCAGCCCAACGCGCCGCCCTCGTCAGGGACTTCAAGCAAGCCTGGGAGGCCAAGGACATCGACGCCCTGATCGGCCTGCTCGACCCCGATGCCACGGCGATCGCCGACGGCGGTGGCCTTGCCATCACCTTCCCGCACCCCATCGAAGGCGCCGAGCAGATCGCGCACGTCTGGCGAGAGATCGCCCACCGCAAGCCCGACACCATGACGCTCCTGGAACGGACGGTCAACGGTCAGCCCGGTCTGGTGGCCCAGCAGGACGGCGTCATCGTGTCGGTGTACGCGTTCGAGGTCGCGGACGACCGGATCAAGCACATCTGGGTCGTACGCAACCCCGAGAAGCTCCATCGCTGGACGACGGGTTGAGGCGTGTACCTGCGCGCCGACACCATCGCCGCGGCGAACGCGGCGCTGATCGAAGCCCAGGCCCAGGTGCCGATCGTGCAGTTCTGGGGCAAGGGCCTGCTCGCCTCCGTCGACGGCCTGCGCTTCGTCGTCCCCGTCCGCACCATCAACGCCGCGCCCTCGCCCAAGTGCTTCGCGAAGAAGACCGGCATCACGTGGCTGAACGCGATCAACGACCAGGTGATCGGCATCGGGAGCCGGCGGGCGGGTACGGGCCGCTGGAGGCGATCGCGCGGAACAAGGTGAACGTGAAGAAGGTGATCACGAACTGGCCAGACATGCTGCGGGTGGCCGGCTCCCTGGTCACCAACCAGGTCCGCGCCTACGACCTGCTGCGGATGTTCGGCCGCGAGGGCCACCCCGCCCCGCTGGGGCAGGCGTTCGCCGAGTACGGGCGGATCGCCAAGACCCTGCACCTGCTCGCTGTCGTCGACCCGGTCGACGACACCTACCGGCGGCAGATGCACAAGCAGCTCACGAGCGGTTCGCCGCCGACCGCAAGGGCGCGACGATGACCGTCCTCAAGGACGACGGGATCTACCGGCACCTGACCTTCACCTTCCCCAAGGCGTCCTAGAGCTGGTGCGAGGTCGTCACCTGGCCGAACATGCTCGTCCGGCGGGGCGACCTGGGCTGCGGTGCTCCGAGCTGCCTGAGCACCGGCAGCCTTGCCGCCTGTCGTCAACCTGTGTCGGGGCATGCCTGCCCAGGGCCGCGATCGCTCTTGAGGGCTCGTAGGTCACCTCAGACGCGGGGCTGAGCGTCCAGGAACCGGTGGAGGGATGCCGCCATGCTCGCCACGAACGCGTCACGGGTCCGGTCGGAGACCAGGTCCAGGGACAGATACGGGTTGAGGTCCTCCAGCTCTACGAGGAGCAGCTCGCCTTCCTGGGTGCGGCAGGCGTCCACGCGCTGGATGCCGTGGTCGAGGGTGTTCCAGTCGATGAAGGGCCGAGCGAAGGCCAGGTCGGGGTCGGTGGGCTCGTAGGGCTCGAGGACCCAGCGCCGCTCGGGATCGGGGGCGTGAAGGGCGTACTGGAAGGTGTCGTCGACGTAGTAGAGGGACACCTCGTAGCGGAAGTCGATGCGCGGCTGGACCAGGATGTCGCCGTAGACGAGGTCGCTCAGCTGCTCTCGGGGCAGGAAAGTCAGGCCGATGGAGTCCGCGCCCGCTTTCGGCTTGACCGCGTACTGGGCGGCCTCGGGCAGTAGGTGCAGGTCCTCGGGCCGGTCGATGGTGGGGATGACCGGGTATCCGGCGGCGGTCAGGTCCAGCAGGTACTGCTTGCCGGCCATGTCGCCCCGGCCGGACAGCGGGTTGTAGACCCGGATGTCACGGGCCACGGCCTGCTGCCGGAAGGCGTCGTACTCCTTCTGGTAGTGCAGCACGGGCCCGCTGTTGCGGACCACGACCACGTCGAAGGCGTCCATCAGCGCGGCGGCGTCCAGGGGGTGGCACAGGGCGATGTCGAAGGCGTCGCGCAGTCGGGAGGTCAGGAAGATGTCTTCGTCGCCGTAGCGCCGCCCCCGGGCTGGGTAGGCGAGGTCGGTCACGAACAGAACTCTGCGGCGCTCGGCCATCGTGCAATCTCCTAGGCAGGTGGTGCAACGCATCGTGCCTGGTGAGGCAGACGGTTGGTGGTCAGGAGGGTGGCTTGAGGGTCAGCACTTGCGGCGCTGGACGACGTAGGCGTACTGGTCCGGCCAGGTCGGCTCGGCATCGAGTGCGAGGGCGGCGTGCTGTGCCCAGTACGGGTTGCGGAGCAGTTCGCGGCCGAGGAAGACGGCGTCGGCCTGGCCGGAGGCGATGACGTCCTCGGCCTGCTGCGGCTCGGTGATGATGCCGACGGCGGCGGTGGGGATACCGGCCTGGTTGCGGGCCTGGGCGGCGAAGGGGACCTGGTAGTTCGGCCCGGCGACGATCTTCGCGTCGCGGACCATGCCGCCGGTCGAGACGTCGAGCAGGTCGACGCCGTGAGCGGTCAGTTCCTTGGCGAGGCGGACGGTGTCCTCACCGGTCCAGCCCTCGCGGGTGTCCTCGCGGTCCTCGGTCAGCCAGTCGGTGGCCGAGGTGCGGAAGAAGACCGGCAGCTCGGCGGGCCACACGGCGCGCACTGCGTCGACGACCTCCAGGGCGAAGCGGATCCGGTTCTCGAAGCTGCCGCCGTAGGCGTCGGTGCGGTGGTTGGAGACCGGGGAGAGGAAGGAGTTGATGAGGTAGCCGTGGGCGCCGTGCACCTCGGCGACCTGGAAGCCGGCGGCCAGGGCGCGCTTGGCGGAGTCGGTGAAGTCGGCTACGAGCTGCTGGATCTCGGCCACGGTCAGTTCGTGCGGGACGGGCAGGCTGTCGTACGCGACCGCGCTGGGCGCCACCGTCTGCCAGCCGCCCTGGCTCTGGGGCACGTACCGGTCGGACAGCCATGGCTTGTCGACGGAAGCCTTGCGGCCAGCGTGGGCGAGCTGGATGGCCGGGACGGCGCCGTACGCCTTGATGGCCTGGGTGATCCTGGCGAACGCCTCCTGCTGACGGTCGTTCCACAGGCCCAGGTCCCAGGGGCTGATCCGTCCGTCGGGGCGGACCCCGGTGGCCTCGGCCATGACCAGGCCCGTGCCACCGGCGGCGCGTGAGGCCAGGTGGGTGAGGTGGAAGTCGGTCGGCGCGCCGGTCTCCAGGCCGGTGGGGGCGGCGGAGTACATGCACATCGGCGACATCCACACCCGGTTGGGTATCTGGAGGGAGCGCAGCTTGAGGGGGGTGAACAGAGTGCTCACGGTGTTTCTCTTTCAGGTGGGGCATCGCCGGCCGGGACAACGCCGTCGATGGGGAGATGAGGGGAGAGGCGGAACGGGCAGTTCAGTGGGCTGCGTGGGCCGCCACGGCATCCGCGATAGGGGTGGCGCCGCCGATGACCTCGACGGTCCGGCCGGTCAGCCGCGGTTCGTCGAGCAGTGCCAGCAGGACGGCGGCGACATCGGCCCGGGAGATGGGGCCCGGACCGGTCCGCTCGGCGAGCGTGACCCGGCCGGTGCCGGGGGTGTCGTTGAGCAGACCGGGGCGGACGATCGTCGCCCGGAGCGCGGACCGGGACCGCATCGCGTTCTCGGCCGCGAGCGTGGCCCGCAGATAGGTACGGAAGACCGGGGCGAGGCTCTCATCGTCGACGGCCCGCAGATCGGCGCCCATGGCGGAGAGCAGCAGATAGCGTCCGACACCGGCGCTCTCGGCGGCGTCCGCCAGCAGGATCGCCGCGCCGCGGTCCACGCTGTCCTTACGGCCCACCGAACTCCCGGGACCCGCCCCGGCGGCGAAAACCACCGCGTCGGCACCCGTCAGATGGCGGGCGACCTCGTCGCCGGTGGCCTTCTCCAGATCCACGAGCCGGGCCCGGGCCCCGGCCTCCTCCAACGCCTCGGCCTGGGCCGGGTTGCGGATGAGGCCGGTGACCGCATCGCCGCGCCGGGACAGCAGCTGCTCCAGGAGAAGGGCGATCTTGCCGTGCCCTCCGGCGATCACGACCTTCATGATCAGGCCGGCAGGCGGGTGTCGAGGACGAAGTTGACCTCGATGAGCTGGCCCGGGAAGAACAGCGACGCGACGCCGATGGTGGAGCTGGTGGGGCGGTGGTCACCGAAGTAGGCCAGGTTCGCCGCGGCCATCGCCATGTTGTATCGCGGCAGGTCCACGATGAACTGGGTCTCGGAGACGACCTGGTTGCGGGTGGCGCCGTAGTGGGCAAGCACCTTCTCGAAGTTGGCGTAGGACTGCTTCAGCTGGGCGTCGAAGTCGCCCGGGTAGAGGAAGTTGCCCTGCTCGTCGTGCGAGAGCTGCCCGGAGACGTAGATCGTGTCGCCGACCTTGATGGCCTGGGCGAAACCGAACTCCTTCTCACCGGAGACGTCGTGGCTGTAGGAATCGATGGCGGTCATGGTGCTTCTCCTTGCTGATGGTGCTGTGGTTGAGGTGCTGGTGTGAGCTCAGGCGGCCGCGAGGCGGGTGACGGCGTCCGCGACGGGGGTGTCCCCGGAGGTGAGCTCGACGATCACGCGGCTGAGGGCCGGAGCGTGCAGGGCGGCGTCGAGGAACGCGGCGACGTCGTCGCGGTGCACGTCGCCGTACTCGACGGCAGGACCGGCGGTGACCCGGCCGGAGCCGGGGGTGTCCAGAAGGGTTCCGGGACGGACGATCAGCCAGTCCAGATCGGTGTGCGTCAGATAGACGTCAGCGGTCTTCTTGACCTTGATGTAGTGCTCGAAGCCCTCACTACGTGTCCCGTCGCGCAGCGCGTCGGGGAACACCGAGACGAGGACGAACCGCGCCACCCCGGCCAGCACGGCCGCGTCGGCGGCCTTTTGAAGGCCGCGGCCGTCGATGAGGGTCGTCTTGTCCTGACCGGTGCCGTGTGCGCCGGCCGAGAAGACCACGGCGTCATGGCCGCGCATCTTCTTGGCCAGGTCGTCGACCGAGTCGGCGATGAGATCACCGATTACGGGAGTTCCGCCGCCCGCCTGTACGGTCTCGCCCTGAGCGGGCCCGCGGTGCATGCCGGTCACGACGTCACCGCGTTGGGTGAGGAGTGGGGTGAGGCGGCGGCCGACTTCTCCGGCGGCGCCGATCTGGAACACCTTCATGAGCTCGTCCCGTCTGTCGCGTGTGGGGGTGGGTGGTATCGGCCGCCGGTCAGGCGGCGAACACCTGGGAGTCGTCGGCGAACGCCTTGAACTCCAGCGCGTTGCCGGCCGGGTCGAGGAAGAACATCGTCCGCTGCTCACCCTTCTGGCCCGCGAAACGCACGTACGGCTCGATGACGAACTCGGTGCCCGCCGCCCGCAGCCGCTCGGCAAGCTGCTGGAAGGCCGGGATCGTCAGGACCAGACCGAAGTGCGGCACCGGGACGTCGTGGCCGTCGACCGGGTTGTGTGTGCGCTGGGCGCGCCCCGGTGCGAGGTGCGTGACGAACTGGTGGCCGTGCAGATTCCAGTCCACCCACGTGTCCGCACTGCGGCCCTGCTCCAGGCCCAGGACGTCGCCGTAGAAGCGGCGCGCCGCAGCCAGGTCATCGACCGGAACGGCCAGGTGGAAGCGGGGGATCGGGGAGTCGAGAACGGTCATGGCACTGCCTTCCTGCCGGGGAGCGGAGTGGCCCGTGGGCGATCCTGCTCGACTTGTCCTAATGTTGACATCACGACAACGATTGAATGTTAACATTAGGCCATTGACTGAGGAGGTGCAATTCGGACATGGGTGCTCAGGGCAAGGTGGCCCCGGCCCGCCGCCGGGGTCTGGCCGACGAGGTCGCGGACCGCATCCGCGAGGCCATCTTCAACGGGGCCTACGCCCCGGGCGAGCAGCTGCGCGAGGTGGAGCTGTCCGGCGAGATGGACGTCAGCCGCGGCCCGGTGCGCGAGGCGCTGCGGCTGCTGGAGCGCGAGGGCCTGGTGCACTGTGCGTGGCACCGGGGCACGACGGTGACGACGCTGTCCGCCGAAGACGTGGCTGAGCTCGACAGCCTGCGCGGCGCGCTGGAGGACCTCGCCGTACGGCAGGTGATCGCCCACGCCTCGGACGAGGACCTCGCGTCCATCGCGAAGACGGCCGACATGATGGAGCGGGCCGGCGATGCGCACGAGATGGTGCGCCTGGACATCGCCTTCCATGACGCGGTGTTCGCCGCCGCAGGGCACCAGCGCCTCGCCGACGCCTGGGACGGCATACGGTGCCAGGTCCACCTGTTCCTGCTGACCCGGATCAGCCGCAGCACCGCCGGCTACCTCGACCGCATCCCGCGCGAGCACCACGGACTCGTCACCGCACTGCGCGCCCGGGACACCAACAGCGCCCTCGACCTCTTCGCAGCACACCGGCGCCACGCCGTCGACGTGGTCGCCGGAACCACTGCCTGAGTGTCGGCAAACGAACCCATGACGACAGACGACCCGGACGTCCAATGAACCCGTGCAATCCGGGGGTTCACGGCGGCTCGAATCCCATCAGATCCGTTGGCGATTGATGACAGGGTTTGGTGACAGGTAGGGTCCGATCCTCCGCACGGAGGGGTCCCCGATGGCGAACCTGGTCTACCAGCGTGTCTCGACCGACCAGCAGTCGACCGACCGTCAGAACTCGTCCTGGACGAGGCCGGGATCGAGGACCCCATCCCGTTCGAGGAGGAGGCCGGCACCTCCAGCCGCCTCCAGGCGCTCCAGCGACCGAAGGCGAACTGCTGACGTACGCGCGGCCGGGCGACACCGTGCACATCTCCGAGATGTTCCGCCTCGTACGCGGCACCGGGCACATCCTCGACGTGCTCGACGTCCTGCACCGCGACCGTCTCGCCCTGCGCATCCACGACGGCGCGTTCTCCGCGCCGGACCTCACCGCCCGCCACCCGCGCACCGGAGAGTTGCTGTCCACCGTGAAGTTCATGGTGCAGACCCTCGCCGCCGCCGGCGAACTCCAGCGCGACCTCCAGCGGGAACTGACCTACGACGGGCTGCGGGCCGCC
>NZ_MUBA01000389.1 GCF_002154575.1 Streptomyces bobili | reverse complement strand
CGCATCTGGAGCAGCACCTTGGTGATCGCGGCGATGCCGGCGGCCGACTCGGCGTGCCCGATGTTGGACTTGACCGAGCCGATGGGCAGCCGCTCGGGCGGCTCCTCGCCGAAGGCCCGCAGCATGCCGGTGATCTCCACCGGGTCGCCGAGCGCGGTGCCGGTGCCGTGGGCCTCCAGGTAGTCGAGGTCGCCGGGCGCGATCCGGGCCCGCTCCAGCGCCGTACGCACGAGGTCACCCTGGGCCTTGGGGTTGGGGACGCTGTAACCGGCGCCCGCGCCGCCGTGGTTGACGGCGGACGCCTTGACCACGGCGAGGATCCGGTCGCCGTCGGCGAGGGCCGTGTCCAGGCGCTTGAGCAGAACGGCACCCGAGCCCTCGGCGGGCACGTATCCGGTGCCGCCGTCGCCGAAGCTGCGGCAGCGCCCGTCCTCGGCGAGGAAGCCGCGCTGGGCGAGTTGCAGGAACTTCACCGGATGGCTGGAGATGTTGACCCCGCCGGCCACGGCGACGTCGCAGTCGCCGTTGCGAATGGCGAGGCAGGCCTGGTGGATGGTGACCAGCGACGAGGAGCACATGGTGTCCAGGCCGATGCTGGGTCCGGTGAAGTCGAAGAAGTACGACACCCGGTTGGCCACCGAGGCGTACGACGAGGAGGGCGCGAAGCCTTCGCCGCGCAGCGCCTCCTGGACGCCGTACAGCTGGTAGTGGCCGTACATCATGCCGACGAACACGCCGGTGCGGGCGCCGCGCAACTGCTCGCGGGTGTATCCCGCGTCCTCCAGCAGATGCCAGACGGTCTCCAGGAACACCCGCTCCTGCGGATCGGTGTGCTCCGCCTCGATCTGCGACATCCGGAAGAACAGCGGGTCGAAGCGGTCGGCGCCGGGTACGAAGCCGCCCCACTTGCCGTAGGTCTTGCCTGTGGCGGACTTGTCCGGGTCGTAGAACAGGCCGTGGTCCCAGCGGTCGGCGGGGATCTCCTCGACACTGTCCCGGCCTGCGCGCAGGTTGCGCCAGAACGCGGTGACGTCCTCGGCCTGGGGGTAGCGTCCCGCGACGCCGATGATGGCGACGGCGGCGTCCTGCGGGGCGGGCGCGACCGGCTGGGCAGGCCTCGTCGCAGGCACGGTCGCCGTGGGGGCGACGGTGACCGCGGCGGCGGCCGGGAACGCGCCGGGGTGGGCCCCGGCCAGGTGGTCGGCGAGGTCGCGTACGGTCACGTACTCGAAGAGCAGGGACTTCGACAGCGGGCCGACGTGTTCCTCCAGGCGGCGGATGAGACTCATGGTGATGAGCGAGTCCACGCCGTACCGGTCGAAGGGTTCGGCGACGGAGATGTCCGCCTCGGGCAGCTTCAGTTCCTCGGCGAGCAGCCGCAGGACCAGTTCCTCGGCGCGCTCGTGCGCGCCGGGCGCGGCGGTGGCGGATTCGTCCCTGTGCGGCTCGGCGCCTTCGAGGGCCTGGAGGATGCGGGCGGGGTCGCCGGCGGCCAGGAGCAGGCGCGGCGCGGTGTGGGCGAGGGCGCGGTCCAGCGCTTGGAGGGCGGGGGCGGTGCGCAGCGGGCGCATGCCGAGCACACGCTCCATGTAGGCCTCGGCGTCGGCGTCGACGCGCATCCCGCCGTCGGCCCAGACCGGCCAGGCGGCCGCGAGGGTGCGGCCGTGCCGGGCGCCTTCCCGGCGGCGCCGCTCGCGCTCCTCGGCGAAGTGGTCGAGGAAGGCGTTGGCGAAGGCATAGTCGCTCTGGCCGGCGTTGCCGAAGGCCGCCGCCGCCGAGGAGAGGGCGACGAAGTAGTCCAGCGGTTCGTCCGCCGTCGCCTCGTCGAGCAGCACGGTGCCGTGCACCTTGGCGGCGAGGACGGCGTCCGCGTCCGCCCGCCGCTTGGTGCGTACGAGCCCGTCCCTGAGGACGCCGGCCGCGTGCACGACGCCGCTCACCGAGCCGTGCGCCCGACGGGCCTCGGCCACCAGGTCGCGTACAGCGGTCGGGTCGGTGACGTCGGCGAGCACCACCCGGGCGCCGAGGGCGTCGGCGCGGGCCCGGGTCTCGGCACCGGGGGCGGTGCGCGCTGCGAGCACGATGCCGCCACCGGTGACACCGGCGGCCCGCCGCGCGGCGGCGATGTGCTCGGCGACGAGCAGGCCCAGAGCGCCGGTGCCGCCGGTGACGATGTGCGCGCCGGCACCGGTGAACGCGGCGCCCGGCGCGGCCGGGAGGCTCACGGGCCGCCAGGCCCGGCGGGCCCGGCCTTGCCCGTCGTGACGTACCTCGGGGCCGCCGTCCGCGGCGAGTTCGGCGACGACGGCCTCGGCGAGCGGGTGGCCCGGCGCGAGGGCCAGGACGCCGAGGGCGACCGACGGCTGCTCCAGGCGCACGGTGCGGGCGAAGGCGGCCATCGCCGGCTGGGCGGGCGACGGGGCCGGCTCGAGGTGGACGTACAGGTAGCGCAGTGCGTCGCGGCGCTCGCGCTGCCAGGCCCGCAGGAAGGCCAGGGCCGCGTGGAAGCCGTGCTCCACGGCTTCCCGGGCGGTGCTCTCGCTTCCGGCCAGGTGGACGACGTGGACGGGTCCGGTTCCGGCGGCGCGGACGGTGGCCTCGGCGTCGAAGCCGCTGCCGAGCGGGACACGGCGGACATCGGCGCCCGTCGCCGCGAGGGCGACGGCCAGGTCCGTGGCGTCGGCGCAGGCAGGGTCGAGCAGCAGGACCCGTACGGCGGAGGCGAGGTGACCGTCAGGGGCGGGCGCGGCCTCCCAGACGGGCTCGAAGGCGTGGACGACGTCGACGGCGGGTAGGGCCCGCCTTCCGGGTACGGGTGCGGTGTCCGCGGCCCGCGTGGCGCCCGTCGGGCGCAGTTCCCTCAGCGTGAAGGACTCCAGCGTGGCGGCCACCTGCCCGTCCTCGTCGAGCAGGGCGACGTCGAAGGCGAGCGAGCCCGCCGGTGCGGGGCGCCGGGCCGGGGTGGCGTACGCGTAACCCCGCTCGGGCAGGGGGGCGTACAGCCGGACCGAGCCCAGGGAGAACGGCAGGTACGGTGCCGGGCCCACCGGGTCCCCGGCGCCGGGGACGAGCCGGCCCGCGGTCTGCAGGGCCGCGTCCAGCAGCGAGGGATGGAAGGCGTAGACACCGGCGTCCGCGCGCTGCGGCTCCGGCAGGCGCAGCGTCGCCAACGTCTCCCCGGGGCCTTCGGCAATCTCCTCGATCACCCGGAAGGCGGGACCGTAGGCGAAACCGAGCCGGACGAAACCGTCGTAGCAGTCGGCTCCCGCCTGGACGCGGGTGCAGCGGGCGCGTACGTCCGCCAAGGCGATGGGGGCGGGCCGGGAACCGGGGTCGTCGAACCGCAGGGTGCCGCCGGCGTGCACCGGCGCGTCCTCGGCGGTGCCGCGCACCTCGAAGGCGGCGCGGGAGCGGTCGCCGGTGACGCGGACCAGCAGCGGATGCCCGGAGTGGCCGGGGGCGAGCCGGACCGGCGCCGCCCACACCAGGTCGTCGACGCCGCGCACCGGGGCTCCTGCGGCGGCGAGTTCGCCCGACAGGCGGCCCATCTCCAGATAGGCCACGCCGGGCAGCACCAGGTCGCCGCCGACGACGTGGTGCTGCCCGGCGTGGCCTATCTGGAGATGGCCCGCCTGTCGGGCGAACTCGTCGCCCA
>NZ_MUBA01000388.1 GCF_002154575.1 Streptomyces bobili | reverse complement strand
CCCGCAGCTCACCGCCCGCTGTCAGACCCAGCCCCTATCGTGCGCACCATGACGACCCCGCCCCCCGCCACCGAACTCTCCGCGGACGAGGCCCGCCGCATCGCCCTGCGCGCCCAGGGCTTCCTCGGCACACCCGACCGCAGAGCCGGCGTCCGCGGCGTACTGCGCCACCTCGGCGCCGTCCAGCTCGACACCATCTCCGTCCTCGCCCGGTCCCACGAGCTCATCCCGTACGCCCGCCTGGGAGCCGTAGGCCGCACCGCCGTCGAGAACGCCTACTGGAAGCCCGCCCCCGGCACGTCGGACGCCCGGCCCCACGCCTTCGAGTACTGGTCCCACGCCGCGTGCATCCTCCCCATCGAGGAGTGGCCCCACTTCGCCTTCCGCCGCCGCGCCTACCGCGGCCGTCCGCACTGGAACCATACCCTCCCCGAGGGCACCTACGAGCAGGTCATCAAACAGCTCCGCACCGAGGGCCCCCTCACCGCCACCGAACTGGGCGGCGCCAAGAAGACCAGCGAATGGTGGGACTGGTCCGGCACCAAGGTCGCCGTCGAACGGGCCCTGATGCACGGCGAAGTCGTCTGCGTGGAACGCCGCGGCTGGAAGCGGGTCTACGACCTCGCCGAACGCGCGATCCCCGCCGACCTCCTGCACGACGAACTCGACGACACCGAATGCCTGCGCCGCCTGGTCGGCCTCGCCGGCCACTCCCTCGGCGTCGGCACGCGCGCGGACATCGCCGACTACCACCGCCTGAAGGGCGAACAGGTCGACGCGGTGATCGCCGACTCCGGCCTGATCCCGGTCACCGTCGAAGGCTGGGGCAAACCGGCCTGGGCCGATCCGGCAGCCCTGGCGACACCCCCGCGCGGCCGCCATCGCACCACGCTGCTGTCCCCGTTCGACTCCCTCATCTGGGAGCGGGCCCGCACCGAGCGGATCTTCGGCTTCACCCACCGCCTGGAGGCCTACGTGCCCAAGCCCAAGCGGATCCACGGCTACTTCGCCATGCCCGTACTCGCCGGCGGCCGGCTCGTCGGCCGCGTCGACCCCGCCCGCGAGGGCCGCACCCTGGTCGCCCGACAGATCACCCTGGACGGCCCCAAGGCCGTACCCGCCGTCGCCCAGGCCCTGATCGAAGCAGCGAGCTGGGTGGACTGCACCGACGTACGGGTGGAACGCGTCGACGCCCCCGAACTGCGCGACCCCCTCACCCGGGAACTCACGCGCGCCCTCGCCTGACCGTCACCCGACCGCGGCGGGAGAGCCCTCAGCCGGCCCGGAACCCTCCGCCGGCCTACCGGATCTCGAGGATCTTCTCCCGCATCGCATACACCACCGCTTCCATCCTGGAGTGCAGCTGCAGCTTCTCCAGAATGTTCCGCACATGGTTCTTCACGGTGTTCTCGGAGATGAACAACTCCTTGGCGATGTCCCGGTTGTTCATCCCCGTGGCGACGAGTTTGAGCACTTCCAGCTCACGGTCCGTCAACCGCGGCGCGGGCACCAGCCTGCGCTCATCGGTCCGCTGGATCATCGATTTGAACTCGGTGAGCAGTTTCGACGCCATCGAGGGACTGATCTGCGACTGACCGTCCGCCACCGCACGAATGGCCGTGGCCACCTCGTCCGTGGAGATCTCCTTCAGGAGATAACCCGTCGCACCCGCCTTGATCGCCTCATAGAGATCGGCCTCCTCATCGCTGATCGTCAACATGATGATCTTCGCGCTGGGAGCCACCTCCTTGATCGAGGTGCACGCCTCGATTCCGCCACGCTTCGGCATCCGTACGTCCATCAGCACGATGTCCGGAAGCAGGTCGGCCGCCTTGTCCACGGCCTCCGCCCCGTCACCCGCCTCACCGACGACCTGGATGTCCTCCTCCGCGGCAAGCACGATCTCCAGCCCGCGGCGGAACAGGGCATGGTCGTCCACCACCAGAACCCTGATCGGCTCCTTGCGGGGAGTCCCCCCGTCCGGGCCCATGCCGGCAACGCCCTCGACGGCATCCCCGTCATGCATCGGTCCGAAGCTGTCCGCCATCGTTCCCTCCCCCTGAAGGCTGTGGCCGTGGTCCAGTGCCATCGCCAACGCAAGGCAACGACCCACCGGTTGAGCCGTTGCCGCCATGATTCCATGCCTGGACGACAACGCGGTGACGGAGCGACGTCCGAAGGGGCGCACACGGGTGCCCCTGGGGGCGCACACACGCTCCAGGGGCACCTGCTCAGCTGTCACCGAGGGGCCGGGTTCAGCCGCCCAGTGCGCCGCCCGCCTCGGGGGAATGCGCCTGCGCGACCATCGGGTCGGTGTTGAGGTGGATCACGCCGTAGTCGTAGGCGTGGCGCCGGTAGACGACGCTCGGCTCCTTCGTCTCGGAGTCGACGAAGAGATAGAAGTCGTGCCCGACCAGCTCCATCTCGTAGAGAGCCTGGTCAAGGGTCATCGGGGCGGCCACGTGGGTCTTCTCGCGCACCACGAGGGGGCCGTCGCCCTGTACCTCCAGCGATCCGATCTTCTTCGTCGGCACGCCGGCGGAGTCGTCGGACGGGACGGGGTGGCCGTTGCCGGTGAGGGTCGCGACTCCGGGGACGTGGTCGGCGACCTCCGCCGCCGAGATCCGTCGCGCGCCACGTCGCGTGTAACGCTTGTCGTGCTGCTTGCGCAGCTGGGCATCCAGCTTCTCCGCCGCCAGATCGAGTGCCGCGTACGGGTCGCTGGCCGCTGCCTCCGCACGGATCACCGGACCGCGGGAGCGGAGCGTGATCTCCACCCGGTCGCACCGGTCGGCCTGTCGGGGGTTGGGCTCCTTGGACACCTCGACGTCGAGGCTCATCACCTTGCCGTCGAGCTTCTGGATCTTCTCCAGCTTCAGCTTCTCGGCCACGTGCTTGCGGAACCGCTCGGGCACCTCGGTCTTGCGGCCCTTGACGACGATGTCCACGCAGAACTCCGTTCCCGGATCGCTCCGCATCAGCGGCGGAGCATCTCCCTTTTGCACCAGGCTCCGGTGGGCACCGGAACCTCGGACTCGGTGACTTCCACCTCCTCCTCCCCCATGGGCGAGATCTCCACCCCAGGTGCTGCGGGTGATTACCGAAAACCGCAGCACAGCGTTCGGAATCGAGAGGTGTGGCCTGCGGCTTTCCCTCACAACCGAACATATCTCGCCCGGACGGATGTCGTCACCCTCTACCGCCGCGTACCTCCGTTCAGGTGAATTCGTCCTCTCATTACCTGCAACGACACAAGTCCTCGGTCAGTTCCGGTTTATTTCGAAAGCGTCCGGCGGTGCCGCGACGACGGCCGCGCACAGCAGGTCACCCGCCTGTCCGACACCCATCTGCCACACCGGCACCAGTCCCGTGCCTCCGTTCCGCGCTCCGGACGGTCGTACCCCTCTGCCTTCCCGAGCAGAGCCCCCGTACACGGCCGCCACGACTCCTTCACCTCCTTCACGTCCGGCCCGCCCGACGACCGCACGGGGAGTACCGGGAGGACCGGCAGCACCGGCGGGCCGCTCCGCTTCCAGCGCCACCCGCACGGCACGCGCCGCCTCCGCGAGAGAGGCACCCGTCGTCACCAAATCGTCCACGAGCACGACCGCACCCGCATCCCCGAGCAGCCGCCCGCCACCGGCCACCACCGCCAGCGCGCCGGCCAGATTGCCGAGCCGCTGCCGCGAGTTGAGCCCCGCCTGATCGGCCACCGACCGCCGCTGCCGCAACACCGCCGCCACCCGCACCGGCACGCC
>NZ_MUBA01000387.1 GCF_002154575.1 Streptomyces bobili | reverse complement strand
CCCCCTACCGGAGGCGTTCGCGCCACCGCCCCGGTCCACGCCGGTGCGCGTGCTGGTGGCCGACGACAACCCCGTGGTCCGCGCCGGCCTGACCGCGCTCCTCTCCGGCCACGAGGACATCACGGTCGTCGCGGAGGCCGCCGACGGCCGCCAGGCCTACGACGCCGCCCTCCGCCACCGCCCCGACCTCGTCCTCCTCGACGTCCGCATGCCCGATGTCGACGGCCTCTCGGCACTTCCCCACCTGGTGCGGATCGCTCCCGTAGTGATGCTCACCTACAGCAGCGAATCGGAGATCGTCCAGGAGGCCCTGCGGCGGGGAGCGGGCGGCTACCTGGTACACGGCGAGTTCACCGTGGCGGAACTACTCTCCGCGATCCGCGACATCGTCGCGGGCCGGGCCCACTTCACGCCCACGGCGGCGACGGCAGTACTTGCCCAACTCCGTTCCGGTGCGACTGCACATGGTGACGGAACCTCAAACACCCCACAATTGGCGACTTCTCGCGAACAGCTTTCGCAACTGCAACCGCTTGTGGGACAGTCAGGTCAAGTGTTCCAACTCAGCACGAGGGAGGCGGAGATCATGGACCTGATCGCGGCGGGCCTCACCAACCAGCAGATCGCCGCCACCTGCTTCATCAGCGAGAAGACGGTCAAGAACCACATCAACCGCATCTTTGCCAAGCTCGACAGCACCAGCCGCTCGGAGGCCGCGGCCAAGTGGCTGGGAACGGCGGTGACCCCGTGAAGCACTCCCGGACCACGAATTGGGCCCGCGACTGGGCCCTGGGACCCTTCACGGAGACACCCGCTCCGCTCTACGTTCCTCATGCCGGTAACGCCTCAAACGGAGGGGAACGCCATGAGCGACCTGATGCTGAAGACCGTCGTCGCGGCCAAGGTCCGGATGAGCGGCTGGAAAAACACGACGACACAGGCCACCCGCCGCCGCGGCGACCGGGGGCAGACCGCGGTCGAGTACCTGGGGATCATCGCGGTGGTGGTGGCGATTGTGGTGCTGATCGCGAATACGAACTTGGGGGCGACGATCGTCAACAAGTTGACCGCTCAGATCGCCAAGGTGGCTCCCTGACACGTTCGCAGGCGCAGGGCGACGCAGGGCAGGCCTTCCCCATCTACCTCACGGTGGTGGCGGGCCTGCTCTTTCTCGCGTTCGCCTATTTCGCGGTCGGCCAGGCCGCGGTGAACCGCAATGGTGCTCAGACCGCCGCCGACGCGGCAGCGCTGGCGGCCGCGCAGGAGACGAGGGACGGGCTCGCGGGTCTGTGGGTGGAGGACGTTCTCGATCCCACGAAATGGCAGGACATCCTCGATGGGGACGGTTTGGGGCTCCCTGACCCCTGCTGGCGCGCCCGTGAGCTTGCCGCTCAGAACGATGCCACTGTGAACGCCTGCGACCCTCAGGGACTGCGGTTCCGAGTCACCGTCCAAGCGAACAAGACTGCGGGGGAATCCGTCATCCCTGCCACGAGTACCACGAAGGCGCACGCCGATGCGGTCGCCGTGATCGAACCGCTGTGCACGTTCGATCCTCCTGCTGAGGATGCCGAGGTGGACGTTCTGCCGAAGCTCACCTGCGAGGACGGGGAAGAGAACACGGAATGGGAGTTGGATCCTGACGACCTCGGTGATCTCCCCAGGCCCGAAGATCTCTTCTACGTCCACCTGGCCGACTGACGAGCGAACGATGAGTGGAGAAGGAAGCAGAGTGATGAGCATGCGGTTCACGGGGAAAGCCCGCAGGGGGATGGTCGCGCTGGCCGCCGTGGCCGGGCTCGCCCTTGGCTCGGCGGCTTGCGGCGGGGGTGGAAGCGACGACGACAAGAAACCTCAGAACTCGTCGTCCGCTTCGACGGCCAGTGGATCGCAGCCGGACCCTCAGGAGGGGCAGTCCGAAGAGCCACTGGCCGAGGTGAAGGGGCCGGGCGGGCTACTTCTTCAGATTACGTCGGCAGCACGCGACTCCGGTGGCTTCGTGACGGTGAGCGGTGTGCTGAAGAACGACGGCTCGGAAGTGGCGGTCATCCCCCTGGAGTTGAGCGGCAACGAGACCGAGATCATGAACAACGGCAGGTCCCTCGGCGGAGCCACCCTCGTCGACTCGAAGAGCAAGAAGCGCTACTACGTCCTCCGCGACACAGAAGGCCGTCCCCTGACGACCACAGGCTTCTCGACGCTCAAGGCCGGCGAATCGATCGACGTCTTCCTCCAGTTCCCGTCACCGCCCGCCGACACGACCGACGTCTCCTTCCAGCTGCCGCTGTTTCCCAGCGCGGTGATCAAGGTCTCCGGGTGACCCCCAGATGACCCAGACCCGCCACCTCCCCCTGGCCCTGCTCGCGACGACCCTGTTGCTGCTCACCACACCC
>NZ_MUBA01000386.1 GCF_002154575.1 Streptomyces bobili | reverse complement strand
AGCGCCAGCCAGGACATGAGCACGACCAGCGACGGCACGGCGTACGTCGTCGCGCCCATCCGGCCGGCGGTCGTGCGGGCCAGCGCGTACGCCCAGGTGGTGAAGGCGAGCGCGGTCGGGAACACGCCGAGGTAGACCATGTTGAGGGTGGCCGTGACCGGCGCGTCGGAGGCGTCGGCCACCAGCTGTCCGGCGAACGGCAGGCACATCACCGCGCCCACCAGGCAGCCGAACGTCGTCACCTGCAAGGCACTGGCCCGCCCCAGCGCGGGCTTCTGCGCCACGACCCCACCGGCGTACGCGACGGCGGCCAGCAGGCACAGCACCACCCCGAGCAGCGAGGAACCGCCCCCGCCGGACATCGACAGCCCGACCGTCACCGCGCCCGCGAACGACACCGCCATCCCGGCCAGCAGCCGCGGTGGCAGCCGGTCGCCGAGGAACCGCGCGCCGAGCAGGGCGATGAGCAGCGGCCCGATGTTCACGACCAGGGCCGCCGTACCCGCGTCCACCTCCTGCTCGCCCCAGTTCAGCGCCACCATGTAGAAGCCGAACCACAGCACGCCCGACACCGCGATCCCGCGCCAGGCGGACCGCGGCGGCACCCCCTCCCGGCGGACGAGGCAGATCAGTCCCAGCGTCAGGGCCCCGGCCAGCAGCCGGCCGAGGGCCAGCGCGCCGGGGGAGTACGCGGCACCCGCACTGCGGATCGACACGAACGCGGAGGCCCACAGCACGACGGTGACGGACGCCGCACCGGCGGCGAGCAGTTCCGTACGGCGCTCCGGGCGACGGGCGGTGTTCATCATGCTCCTCAGGCTAGGAAGTCGAAGGGTGGGCGGGCTCGCGGCTTTCGGACGGGCGCTTCGTGGCGGGCGGCTCACCGCAGAGCCGCCCCGTCGATGCCGAGCAGCTCGCCCAGCGCCCGCTCGCCCGTCGCCGTCACCCGTACCGCCCGCTCGGAGCCGATGCGCTCGCACCAGCGGGCG
>NZ_MUBA01000385.1 GCF_002154575.1 Streptomyces bobili | reverse complement strand
CGGGTGTCCCGCCCTGGAACCCCGCCTTCGGCATCCCGCCCCGTTCAGCCCTCGAAGAAGCGTTCCTTCGGCATCGCACTGCTGCCCCCGTCAGACTCACCCGGCGCTCTGCTCCTCCGCCAGGATCCGGTCCAAGGCCTCGTCGAGATGGGCGTCGAAGTCGGCGAACGCGCCCTCCTGCCCCAGCGGCACCAGCTTGTCGGTGCGGTCGAGGAAGGCCACGAGCGGAGCCGCCGATGAGCGGAACACCGCCTGGTCCCCGCCCACCTGAAGCCGGATCAGCACCTCGCCCAGCACCTCCCGGTCGGCCGGAGAGACGCGTACATCTCCCTCGCCGCACGGCCTGCCCACCCCGTCGATGAGCAACTCACGCCCGAACGCCCAGGTCACCGGGGCGTCACCGGGCAGATGGAAGGTGAGCCGTACGGCGTACGGATCGCAGGTCTCGTAACCCAGTTCCACCGGGATGCGGAACGAGAGCTCCTCGGAGACGAGAAAGCTCATCATGACCTCTGCCTCAACTGCCTGCACGGACTCGCGCATCGCCCTACCCCGTCATTGCGTCGACTGGCTGGGAATCAACCCCTGACACTGCACGCATCTTGCTGAACGTACACAACAGATCACAAGGAGTGAGTTTTCAGATACTGATAGAGACAGCAAGTGATCCCAGCATCCGCCCGATCTCGCTCTGCAACTGCTGTACGGCCGCCGGCAACCGGTCGGCCTGGTGAGCGGGGAGGGAGATGGCCATCGTTGCGGCGGTGGTGCCCACGGTGATCGGGACGGCGGCGCACACCGTGCCCAGCGCGTACTCCTGCCGCTCGACGACCGTCTCCATCCGCGGCACCCGGGCCAGCCGCCGCAACAGGGTGTCGTCGTCCCGGACGGTGTACGGGGTGATCGACTGCACGGGGTAGCGGTCCAGGTGATCGCGGCGGGCCTTGTCGTCCAGCTGGGACAGCAGGCACTGCCCGATGGCGTGCGCGTGCGCGGTCTCGCGGAAGTCGGCCCATTCCTCGACCGCCGGATTGCCCGGGGTGTCGGAGACGCACATGACCTCGATCTCGCCGTCCCTGTAGCGGGCGTAGTACACCGGAACGCCGATCGAATCGCGCCAGTGCGCAAGGGTGGCGACCACGGTGCTGCGACGTTTCTGCGCGGCTCCGCTGCTGCCGAGGCGCTCTGCGGCCTCGCCGAGATGGAACATCCCCTTGTCGCGCCGCAGGTAGCCCTCGTGCACGAGGGTGCGCAGCAGGTGGTACGCCGTGGGCAGCGCCAGGCCGGTCTCACGGGCCAGTTGCTTGGCCGGCGCCCCGCCGTCGTGCCGGGCCACGGATTCCAGCAGTCGCATGGCGCGCTGCACGGAACCGATGAGCGTCGCCGCGGACTGCGGTTGTTCGGGGACGCCTCTGCCCACCGGCCGCTGGAGCGGGGGTGCGGTGGGGCGCGTGCGCGTGGGGGGTGAGTGGAGTTCCGCGACTGCTGCGGTGTCAACCGTGGCCAAGGGTCACTCCCGAAGCTCGAGAGGGCGGTCCGTGCGGGGAACACGGGAGGGGGGAGCCGATCGCGGGTGCGTCCCCGCGAGGGGTTCCGGACTTTAACGGCCCACCACCCCAGAGGGTCGTGCTGTCCGGAAAACTTCCCCCGGCCGAGGGAACCGGCGAATTCTGTTACCGACCCCCGGTCCCCGCGCCGCTCACCAGTCGCCGCGTGACGAGGAACCTGCCATGAACTTGCGGACCACGTAGACCAGTCCGCCGACCACGGCGACGAAGACCAGCAACTTGAACAGAAGGCCGATCACGAAGCCGACGACGCTCGCTATCAGGCCGCCGAACACGACCAGCGCGATGACCGGCACCGCGACCCACTTCACCCACCACGGCAGTCCCGCGAAGATCTCTTGCATGGCCCTCGTCCTCGTCTGTCCTGTCCGGCGCCGCTGACAGCCCGGATCTTCGATGTCCTGACGTCGATGCTAGGGCCCTGGGTGGTGCCCGCGGAGGCCTCGCACCCCTTGTCCTCCCCTGACCGATCCCTTAGGGAACCCCGAGGCGCGCGTAGCCTGCCAGGCGGAGACGCTCAGCCCTCCGCCGGCGAGAACACGACCATGACCCGCAGATCCTCGCTGATGTGGTGGAACTTGTGGGCGACTCCGGCGGGGACGTACACGACGCTGCCGCGCGCGACCTGGGTGGTCTCCAGACCGACCGTGATGGAGGCCCGCCCGCTCACGACGAAGTAGACCTCGTCCTGGTTGTGCGGGTTCTGTGGATCGTGATCCCCTGCATCGAGCGCGTAGAGGCCGACCGACATGTTCCGCTCCCGCAGAAACTGCAGGTAGGCACCATCGTTGGCGGCTCTCTCCGCCTCCAGTTCATCCAACCGGAATGCCTTCATCGCCCTCGTCCGCCCTCGTAGCCGATCTCTTCTGCCACGATCAGACACATGAAGAATTTCGTAGTCAAGACGATCGCCAACGCGGGCGCCCTGGCGG
This sequence comes from Streptomyces bobili, assembly GCF_002154575.1. Classification (GTDB taxonomy): domain Bacteria; phylum Actinomycetota; class Actinomycetes; order Streptomycetales; family Streptomycetaceae; genus Streptomyces; species Streptomyces bobili. The sequence goes on along the minus strand of NZ_MUBA01000385.1, from coordinate 10,462 downwards.
TCGCCGTCTGGCTGCTCGACAAGATCACGCTGACCGGTGCCGGCACGGGCAAGAAGGTCGGCACCCTGCTCGTGGTGGCGCTCCTGTTCGGCCTGGTCAACTTCCTGGTCAAGCCCATCGTGAAGGTACTGACCTTCCCCCTTTTCATCCTCACGCTCGGCCTGATCACCCTGGTGGTGAACGCGCTGATGCTGCTGCTCACCTCATGGCTCGCCGACAAGCTCGACCTCAGCTTCCACGTCGACGGCTTCTGGACCGCCGTTCTGGGAGGCCTGATCATCTCCGTCGTCTCCTGGGCGCTCAACGTCGTCCTGCCCGACGAGGACTGAGCGTGCGATGAGCTACCGCGTCTGCTTCGTCTGCACCGGCAACATCTGCCGCTCCCCGATGGCCGAGGCCGTCTTCCGCGCGCGCGTCGCCGAGGCCGGCCTCGCAGACCTGGTCGAGGTGGACAGCGCCGGCACGGGTGACTGGCACGTGGGCGAGGGCGCCGACCCGCGCACCGTCTCGGTCCTGGAGGAGAACGGCTACACCGTCGCGCACACGGCCCGCATGTTCGAGCAGTCCTGGTTCTCCCGCCTGGACCTCGTGATCGCCCTGGATGCCGGCCACGTCACGGCCCTGCGCCGCCTCGCGCCCACCGATGAGGACGCCCAGAAGGTCCGTCCGCTGCGCGCGTACGCCCCCGCGGGTGGCGACCTGGACGTTCCGGACCCGTACTACGGAGGCCGGGACGGCTTCGAGGAGTGCCTCCGCATGGTCGAGGAGGCGAGCGTCGGCCTGCTCGCCGCCGTTCGCGCCGACATGGAAGGACGAGTGGCATGAGCGACCCCATCGCGGCCGGAGGCGCCGGCGAGGGCACGCGCGCGGTGCGTGCCGGACTTCCGGAGCCGGTGAAGTACGAACCGACCCTGCCGGGCCCGGTCTTCGCCGCGCACTTCCACCTGCCCGGCGAGCCCACGGGGCCGTACACCTACGGCCGTGACGAGAACCCGACCTGGACGCATCTGGAGCGCGCCGTGGGCGAGCTGGAGGCGCCGGGACGGGACGGCGTCGAGACGCTCGTATTCGCCTCCGGCATGGCGGCGATCTCGTCCGTGCTCTTCTCCCAGCTGCGCGCCGGGGACACCGCTGTCCTGCCCAGCGACGGCTACCAGGCACTCCCGCTGGTACGCACGCAGTTGGAGGCGTACGGCATCGAGGTGCGCACCGCGCCGACCGGCGGCGACGCCCAGCTCGCCGTTCTCGACGGGGCGAAGCTGCTGTGGATCGAGTCTCCGTCCAACCCGGGTCTCGACGTCTGCGACATCCGGCGTCTCGTCGAGGCGGCACACGCGCGTGGCGCCCTGGTGGCCGTCGACAACACGCTGGCGACGCCGCTCGGACAGCGCCCGCTGGAGCTGGGCGCCGACTTCTCGGTGGCCAGCGGCACCAAGCAGCTCACCGGGCACGGCGACGTTCTCCTCGGCTACGTCACCGGACGCTCCGGTGAGCCGATGACGGCCGTACGCCGCTGGCGCAAGATCGTCGGAGCGATCCCGGGGCCCATGGAGGCCTGGCTCGCACACCGGTCGATCGCCACCCTCCAGATGCGTGTGGACCGGCAGAGTGCCACCGCCCTGGCCGTCGCTCAGGCACTGCGGGGGAGGCCGGAGGTGACCGGCCTGCGGTACCCGGGCCTGGCGGACGACCCGTCGCACGAGGTGGCCTCCCGGCAGATGCGGCGCTTTGGGTGCGTGGTCTCCTTCACGTTGCCCACGCGTGCGCGTGCCGAGCGCTTTCTCGAGGAACTGCGGCTCGTGGACGACGCGACGAGCTTCGGAGGGGTGCGCTCGACCGCCGAACGGCGTGGTCGCTGGGGCGGGGACGCGGTGCCGGAGGGCTTCATCCGGCTGTCCGTCGGCGCCGAGGACCCGGAGGATCTGGTGACGGACGTCCTGCGCGCGTTGGAGGAGTCGGCCCGGTGACCGGCTCAGGGATGCTTGTGGGCGTCCCTTCTCCGACCGGCGGACGGTCCGAGCCTCCCCCCTCGTGGCTCGGACCGTCCCGCGGTTCTGCGCGCGAAGAACCGCGCGCACTAGGCTAGTTGACTGTCTGTCAGTGTCCAATCACAGTAGCGACAGAGACCTATCGACTTATTTATAGTTGGGCCTGTCCCGGCCCGGGAGAAAGGCAGGGAAAGGGGGAGCTCGCTTCATGGATCTGGCCCTGCTACGCACCTTCGTGACCGTGCACCGGGCCGGTTCCTTCACCCGCGCCGCCGCCCTGCTGGGCCTGTCCCAGCCGGCCGTCACCTCCCAGATCCGCACGCTGGAGAGGCAACTGGGCCGCCCCCTCTTCCTCCGCCAGGCCCGCGGTGTGACGCCGACGACCATCGGGGACGAGCTCGCCCACAAGGCCGCCCCGCATCTCGACGCCCTGGTGGAGATCGCCGGCACCGGCTTGGACGACGAGTCCTCCGTGCGGACACTGCACCTTGCCGGGCCGCCCGAGTTCACCGCCGAACGGGCCCTTCCCTCCCTCACCGAACTGACCGGCGACGAGGGACAGGGGCTCGCCCTGCGCGCCTCCTTCGGGACCGCTGAGGAGGTTCTGGACGGGCTGGCCGCCGGACACCACGACCTCGTCGTCACCACGGCCCGGCCGCGCGGTGCCCTGCTCAGCGCCACACCGCTGTGCGACGAGGAGCACGTCCTGGTCGCCGCGCCGAGCCGAGCCGGGCCGATCGACCCCGAGAAGATCGACCCCAAGAAGCCGAGCCGTCATGGCGGAGCGTCCGCGCTGGAGGACCTTCCCGTCGTGGAGGTCCACGAGTCGCTGCCCTTCGTCTCCCGCTACTGGGCCTCCGTCTTCGACGCCCGCCCCGCGGCCTCGGGCGCCGTCATCGTCCCCGACCTGCGGGCCGTCCTGGCCTGTGTGACTGCGGGTGCGGGACTTGCCGTACTGCCCCGCTATCTGTGCAGGACCGCCCTGGACCGCGGAGACGTCGTCGAACTGCACCGACCACCGGTGCCGCCGCTTCGGACCTACGTCCTGGTGGTACGCACGGGCACGCTGGCGATGCCGCACATCGCGCGGGCTCACGACTGGCTGCTGAGAGCGGCGGCCGACTGGTGCTGAGCCCGGTTCCCCCGCCACCTCACGCACCGGGCTCGCCCGGTGACGATTCGCGATGTTTCACGTGGAACCAGCCGGGCCACATTCCTCCCATGACCGTCCGACCTGTGGTCAAGCGCACAGCGCGCGCCGTTCTGCTGGACGGCGACGACCTGATCCTGATCAAACGAACCAAGCCCGGCCTCGATCCCTACTGGGTCACACCCGGTGGCGGAGTCGAGCCGGAGGACACCACCGTCGTCGACGCCCTGCATCGCGAGGTCTACGAGGAACTCGGCGCCAAGATCACCGACGTGGTCCCCTGCTTCGTCGACACGGTCGAGCACATCGGTGAGGACGGCGGCGCGACCGGCGTGAAGGTGCAGCACTTCTTCGTCTGCCGGCTGGGGTCCATGGACCCCGGTCTGCGGCACGGGCCCGAGATGGACGAACCCATCGGGGAGTACGAGATCGTCCGCGTGCCGTTCACCCGGGTCGGAATCGCCTCGGTCCATCTCGTCCCGCTGTCACTGCGGCACTACCTCGACGGCAACATCGAGGGCGTACGGGCCATGCACGCGCACGACCTGGGGTGATCCCCACAGCTGGGGATCAGCTGCCGGCGGTGACCAGTTCCTCGACCGAGTCGTGGTGTATGCGCTCCTCCGGGATACCGACGATGCGCAGGGCGTCCACGCCGCTGCGAATCATGCCTGGCGGGCCGGACACATAGGCGTCGTACTCGGTCCAGGGACCGAAGGCCCGTATGGCAGCGGGCAGCTGGAGCAGGCCGTGGCGGTCGACCACGGGGCGGACCTCGAGCCAGGGGTGAGACTGCTGAAGTCTGAGCATGGTGTCGATGTCGTACAGGTCGTGGTCGCTGCGGGCGCCGTAGAACACCTCCACCGGACGGTGGGCTCCGTGCTCGGCGACGTCCTCGACGAGGGCTTTGACAGGGGCTATGCCGGTGCCGCCGCCCACGCAGAGCAGTCCGTTGTCCCGGGTGTGGTCGACGGTCATCGAGCCCGTCGGCGGCCCCAGCCGGACGATGTCGCCGGGTCGCGCGCGGTGCACCAGGGCGTTGGACACCCAGCCCGCCGGTACAGCCTTCACGTGGAACGTGAGGAGTCCGTCCGAGCGGGGTGCCGAGGCGAAGGAGTAGTGCCGCCAGATGCGCGGCCACCAGGGCGTCTCCACGTCGGCGTACTGCCCGGCGCGGAAGGGGTAGGGCTGGTCGGGACGGAGGGTGAGGACGGCGATGTCGGGCGTCCTCAGGTCGTGGGAGACCACCTCGGCGTACCACCAAGCGGGGGCGCGCAGCTCGTCCGCGGCCGCCGCGTCGATCATGACCTGGGAGATCGTCGTGTACGTCCGCACCCAGGCTGCCTCCGTCTCGGTGTCCCACACGGAGTCGGCGAACTTGCTCAACGCCCCGATCAGGCACTCGCCGACGGCCGGGTAGTGCTCGGCGCGGGTGCCGTACTTGCGGTGACCTCGGCCGAGGTTCCGCAGATAGTCGACGAGGACCGGGGTGTTGTCGATGTGCTCGGCGGCGGTGAGCAGCGCCTTGAGCAGCCGGTCACGTTGGGCGTCCATCGCGGGCGGGAACAGCGGGCGCAGGTCGGGATGGCGTACGAAGAGCAGCGCGTAGAAGTACGAGGTGACCTTGTCGGCCACAGGAGCCACCTCGGCCATGGTCCGACGGACGAGGACGGCGTCCGAGGAGGGGGTCCCGGCGAGGGAGGGGCGCTGGGCGGGCACCCGTGGCTCAGAAGGCGCGGGAGGCGGTGCAGGCCGCCGGGACTGCTGGGGAGCCGCCTGAAGGCCGGCAGGGGCTCGTGAGGGGGCATCAGTCCGTTGCGGGCCCGGCGGCGGCAGTGCGGTGACTGTCCGAAGCCCTGCCGAGGTGTGCGGAGGTATCGCCGTCCGCGCCTCCACCGGCTGCGTGTTCTGCGTGGGTGCCTGGGTGCGGGCGGCTTGTGGAGCGGCGGCCTGCTGCTCGGCGGCGGCGGCCGGCCGGGGCTCCGCGACGGGCTCGTCGGCGAGGAGAGACGACCGTGGCCCTACGACGGGTTCCGGGGGCCGCCCGGCCGACGGCTCGGGCGCTGCGGCGGAAGGCGGGGGTATTCGGGTGCCGGTATCCCCGGCCTCGCCCGGGGGCGGATCCCCGACGGGGGCGCCGGTCTTCCTGCCAACCGGGCGGAAGGCCGCCAGTCGGCGGCCGTCGGAGGTTCCCCGCTCGCCCTCGGCGGCCGGAGCCGGCTGCTTGTGCGGCGTGAACCATCCGTCCCCGCCGCCCGACGTGCCGCTGTCGGCCGACCTGGTGGTCGGAGCGTCCATGGTGTGCCTCGCCTCGAACATATTTCGGTCGGTCTGCGCACTTCCACGTTCGGAAGGTGCCTGCTTCCCCCGCAGACGGTCTGCCGTTCCGCGGCCGGTCCGGCCGCTGTCCACCCGTGAAATCAGCTGCGTACGGTGACGTCAAGGAGAGGGCGACTGGGCCACGGTCTCTCCCCGCAGCATCCCGACTGCGCGAACGTGTCGGTCGTACAACCGGAATAGCGGGTCTTCGATCTCTCCGTCCCGTTAGGCTGCATTGCCCTGTTTCCGGTCCGCGCGGAATGCGTACGTCGCGTTTCGCGCATCACGTCCCGGACACGAACCGGAGTCGACCATACCGGGCGGCACTCCCCGCACAAGTCCCCCCTTCCCTCTCCGCGACCGCGCGCGGGTGCGAACCGCCGGTTCTCTCAATTACCGGGCGCCACGCACCAGTTCATAGGCATCCCACAGATCCCTCCCCGCGTAGGAGTGGGTCGCCAGGCCCGTCAGATGACGGTCGGCATTGACCGCTACCGAGAGCGGCACTACCTCGAACAGATCCTTGTCGGAGAGTGAATCGCCATAGGCGACGCAGTCGGCCCGCCTGACACCGAACTCAGCACACAGCCGGTCGGCGATCAGTACCTTCGCCGCGGCATTGAGTACGCCCGTGGGATCCACTGGCTCGGTGAAAGGAACAGCGGGGAAACGCGAACCGTAAGCAGCGTGCGCACCCCAGCCGGTCAGCCGCTCCACGAAGAACGAGGGCGAGAGCGAAATGACGGCGCAGTACTCTCCGCTGCTCCTGATCTCCGACCAGACCTCGCGAACGCTTGCCAGCCAGGGCGCACCCTCGAACGCCGTCGTCACATGGGCGTCGGTGAGCCCGCTCCACAGTTCATAGACCTGCGCCGCGTACTCCGGCGGACCGATCCGGCCCGACGAGATCGCCCGGTCCAGGGCGACCGTCTCTGCCTCGAGCCCGAGTTGGCGCGAGATCTCGACCGGCGCCGACGTTCCGTGCAGCAGCGTGCCGTCGAGGTCGAAGAGGTGAAGTCGTGTCATGAGGCCGAGGCTAACCGGGGGGACAGGCCGATCTTGGGGCCGCACCCGTCGATGTTTCACGTGAAACGACGCCTGGTTGTCTGCGTGCTGTGCAGTGGGCCACGGCTTGGCCAAAAGCACATACGACTCTGGGGAAACAGGTGGACGCCGGAGGCACCGGTCGGACAGCCTGACCTGCGTGTCGACTCCTTCCCTCGCCGCTCTCCCCATCCGCCGCCTGACGCATCGCGACCTCATCGCCTGCGCCGACTTGTCCGAGGACAGGGGGTGGCCGCGCGAGGAACACAAGTGGGGCCTCCTCCTCACCGCCGGAAAGGGCTACGGCATCGACGACCCGGACGGGGGCCTCGTCAGCGCCTGCGTGGTCACCGAATACGGCCCGCGCGACCGTCCCGCTCTCGGGGCCATCGGCATGGTGCTGGTCGCTGGACGGCATGCCCGGCAAGGCGTCGGCCGTCGGCTCATGCGGCACATCGTCTCCGTCATGGGAACAACCCCGCTAACGCTTCACGCGACACCGAACGGCCGTCCGTTGTACGAGGAGTTGGGGTTCAAGACGACAGGCCGTGCCGAGATGATGGTCGGCCGCTTCGCGCCTGACGGACCGCAGCCGCTGGTGCCGACACGTGCGGCCACGGCGGAGGACCTCACCACGATCCTCCGCCTGGACGAGGACGCTTTCGGCACCGACCGCACGCCCATGATCGCCAGACTTCCCGCGTTCGCCGACCAGGTGCGGGTCGCCGAGGACGGCGGCCGGATCATCGGCTACGCGGCTGCCTGGCCCAACATGGACACCCATGTGGTGGGGCCGCTGATCGCCCGGGACACGGAGACGGCGAAGTCTCTCCTGGCGTCCCTGGCCGAACACACCGACCGTCCGCTGCGCACCGACATCGACGTCCGTCACGAGGAACTGCTGGCCTGGCTCAAGGGGCGCGGCATGGCATCCGTCGCCTTCAACACCGTCATGACCTACGGCATCACAGAACTGCCCGGCGACTGGACCCGGCGCTTCGCTCCGCTGACGGTGGCAGCCGGCTGAGGCAGCCGGCGAAGCGGACACCGGATCCCGAGAAGCTGGGGACCCGGCATGAATCCGGACGCCTGGGTCAGGCCAGCGCCGCCACGGCCGCGGTGGCGAAGCCGTGGTCCTGCTCGGGCGCACCGCCGCCCACGCCGACGGCCCCAATCAGCCGCCCGTCGCGGTGGACCGGCACGCCGCCGGCGATGAACAGCAGCGGCCTGTCGAGCGCGGTGGGCAGGGTGTGGAACAGGCCACCGGGCTGGACGGCGTCGACGAGGTCGGCGGTGGGGGCGTTCAACTGGAGCGCCGTGTAAGCCTTGCGCGTGCTTGTCTCACCGGAGATGAGCACGGCACGGTCGTCCCGGCGGAAGGCCAGCAGATGGCCACCCGCGTCCAGAACGGTGACACTGACCGTGACCCCGGCGGCCTCGGCTGCACGGCGGGCGGCCGTCAGGAGGAGGTCGGCGTCATGCGTGGTGAGCGGCGCGACGGTGAGGGTGGTCGGGCTCATGGGGTCTTCTCCTTGCAGGTGTTTCATGTGCGATGTTTCGTGTGGGCGTGAACCCGGAAGGGCGGAGACGCCCCCGGCTCCGCGCCTTCGAGCAGCTCAGTGGTGGACGGCTGCCGACTGTTCGGCCGGAGTCCACCCGGTGACGAGCGCCGCGACGGCGCCGTCGCGGCGCTCCAGCGTCGCCGAGACGAGGGCGAGGACGAGCGCCGCTGTGGCGAGAGCGGCGCCGACCCAGTTCGGGGCGGTGTAGCCGAGGCCGCCAGCGATGACGAGGCCACCCAGCCAGGCGGCGAGGGCGTTGCCGAGGTTGAAGGCGCCGATGTTCACCGCGGAGGCGAGCGTCGGAGCGCCGTGCGCCTGGTCGAGAACTCGCTTCTGGAGCGGCGGGACCGTGGCGAATCCCAGGGCGCCGATCAGGACGATCGTGACAGCCGCGAGAACCTTGTTGTGCGCGGTCAGGGTGAAGAGGGCCAGGACCACCGCCAGGCTGCCCAGCGAGACGTACAGCATCGGCATCAGAGCACGGTCGGCGTACCTGCCGCCGACGAGGTTGCCGACGACCATGCCGAGCCCGAAGAGGACGAGCAACCAGGTGACGGACCCCTCGGCGAAGCCGGTCACGTGGGTCGCCATCGGTGCGATGTAGGTGATGGCCGCAAAGACACCACCGAAGCCCAGCACGGTCATCGCCATGGCGAGCAGGACCTGGGTGTTCTTGAAGGCGGCCAGTTCGTGACGCAGGCGTACGCCCTCCGCGCGGGGCAGTTCGGGCACGAGCTTGGCGATGCCCGCCAGCCCGAGGACGCCGAGGACGGCGACGACGCCGAAGGTCACACGCCAGCCGACGGTCTGCCCGACGAGAGTGCCCAGCGGGACACCGACGACGTTGGCGACCGTGAGACCGGTGAACATCATCGCGATGGCTCCGGCCTTCTTGTCCGGGGCGACCAGGTCGGCCGCGACGACCGAGCCGATGCCGAAGAACGCGCCGTGAGCGAGCGAGGCGACAACCCGGCCGATCAGCATGACGGCGAAGGCGGGGGCGACCGCGGACAGGAGGTTGCCGACGATGAACAAGCCCATGAGCAGCATCAGCATCCGTTTACGGGACACCTTGGTACCCAGGACGGTCATCAGCGGGGCGCCGAGCACGACGCCGAGCGCATAGCCGGTCACCAGAAAGCCGGCCGTGGGGATGGAGACTCCGAAGTCGCCCGCGACCTCGGGCAGCAAGCCCATGATCACGAACTCGGTCGTTCCGATTCCGAAGGCCCCGATCGCGAGGGCCAATAGCGCGAGAGGCATTGTGGGGTAGACCTTCCCAGACGATTGCGTGAGCGCCTTACGTTCGCCCACAATAGTTGCATACGCGGGCTATGCGCAACAGCGGTCTATTGCGGCATTGCCCTATCCTGGGATGCAGCCGCACCGGGACGGAGGAGAACACCCATGACTGCGACGGACCCCGCGCTCACCGCTCTCGCCCAGGGCTGGTGTGCCCTGTCCCTGCTGCACGGCAGGATCGAGGCCCACATCGAGCGCGCCCTCCAGGCCAGGCACGACCTGAGCGTGCGGGAGTACTCCCTCCTCGACGTGCTCAGCCGCCAGCACGACGACGAAGGGGGCCACCTGCAGATGAAGCAGGTCGCCGACGCCGTCGTCCTGAGCCAGAGCGCGACCACACGGCTGGTCACCCGTCTCGAGGACCGTGGTCTCTTGGAGCGCTACCTGTGCCCCACCGACCGCCGCGGCATCTACACGAACGTCACCGAGGCCGGCCTGAAGCTGCTCGACGAGGCCCGTCCCACCAATGACGGCGCCCTTCGTGAGGCCCTCGACGAAGCCGCGAAGAACCCGGAGCTGGCTCCGCTGGTCCGGGTCGTGGAGTCCCTGAAGGCACCCGCCGCTGCATAAGGTGCGGCCATGGGAGATCTTGAAATACGCGCCGCCGTCGCCGAGGACATCCCCGCGATCGTCGGCATGCTCGCGGACGACCCCCTGGGTGCGCGGCGTGAGTCGCCGGACGATCCCGCCCCGTACCTGAGCGCGCTGGAGCGGATCAGCGCCGATCCGAACCAGCGCCTGGTGGTCGCCGTGCGCAAAGGACGGGTCGTGGGCACCCTCCAGCTGACGATCGTGCCCGGCCTCTCCCGGCGCGGGGCGACCAGGTCGATCATCGAGGGCGTACGCGTCCACGCCGACGAGCGCGGCAGCGGCCTGGGCACCCGGTTCATCGAGTGGGCGATCGAGGAGTCCAGGCGGGAGAACTGCCGACTGGTCCAGCTGACGTCCGACAGCACGCGCACCGATGCCCACCGCTTCTACGAGCGCTTGGGTTTTGAGGCCTCCCACGTCGGCTTCAAGCTCCAGCTATGAAGTACCCGGACGTCGGCAGCCGCACCGGAACCCGGATGCCAGCTGGGCGCCGTGTTTCACGTGAA
>NZ_MUBA01000384.1 GCF_002154575.1 Streptomyces bobili | reverse complement strand
GGGCCGCCGGGCTGCGGCGGGGTGCCGAACGTCTTCTAGGCCGGGGTCGTCCGGCAGCCGGTCGGCGAGGAAGCCGTACGCCCGTTTCAGGCCGGGGTCGGTGAGCGAGCGCCACCAGCGGTCGACGCCGTACCAGCCGGGGGCGGCGAGCGCCCCGCCGTGGTGGCGCACCGACAGCCCGGCGGCGAGGACGGCGAACCGCAGCCGCTCCTCCAGCGGCCAGCCGCCCAGCGAGGCCGTGACGAAGCTCGCGCCGAACACGTCACCGGCTCCCGTCGCATCCAGGACATCGATGTCAAGCGCCGGGACCTGCGCGAACTCGCCGGTCGTCTGGTCCACCGCGAGGGCCCCGTCGCCGCCGCGCGTCACCACGGCGACCGCTACCAGCTCGGCGAGGGTGCCGAGCGCGGCGACCGCGCTGTCGGTGCGGGTGTACGCCATCGCCTCGGTCTCGTTGGGGAGGAAGGCGTGGCACAGGGCCAGCTGGTCGAGCAGGTCGCGGGACCACCGCCGGGTGGGATCCCAGCCGACGTCGGCGTAGATCCGCGTACCGCCGGCCGCCGCCTTGCCGATCCAGGCGCGCGGTTCGGCCTCCAGGTGCACGAGGGCCGTACGCGCCTCGGGCGGGTCGCCCATCAGCACGTCCTGCGAGTACGGCGGCTCCTGGCCGTGGGTGACCAGGGCCCGGTCCTGCCCGTGGGCGAGGGCGACGGTGACCGGGGTGTGCCAGCCGTCGGCGACGCGGGAGAGCGAGAGGTCGACGCCCTCCTGGCCGGCGAGGACCTCCTGGCAGTACGCGCCGTAGAAGTCGTCGCCGAAGACCGTGGCCAGGCAGGTGCGCAGGCCGAACCGGGACGCGGCCACCGCGAGGTTCGCGATGCCGCCGGGGCCGCAGCCCATTCCGGCCGTCCAGATCTCCTCGCCGGGGGCGGGCGGCCCGCCGAGTCCGGTGAGGACGAGGTCGTAGAACAGCAGGCCGGTCAGCAGCACGTCGGGCCGGTCGTCGTCCACGGGAACGTCCTCTCGTTCGGGCGGGGGCGTCGCATCGACGGTTGGCTCACCACGCCGACCGGTGGCTTCGTCACACGGATCGGGCGGGTTCGTCGGGTCGATCGGGAGTTCGTGACGTGGATCGGTGGTTCGTCAGAACTCTTCATTTCGGTGACCGGAATCGTGCGCCCCTCGGCGAGATTGGTCAATACCCGAGCAGAACTGAGCATGGATTTGATTGAAGATGACGAGTAGTGTTCACGCCGTGCTGGCAGAACGACGACATCAACTCATCCTGCGGGCCCTGCGCTCCGGCGGTCCCGCAGCCGTGACCGACCTCTCCGAGCAGCTGGGCGTGAGCCCCGCCACGGTCCGGCGCGACCTGCTCAGACTCGAGGAGGAGGGCCTGCTCACACGTGTCCACGGCGGCGCCGTCGTCGACGAGGGTGACCAGCCCTTCGCCGAGGTCGCCGAGGTCCGGGTGGCGGAGAAGGACGCGATAGCGGAGCGCGCCGCGGCCATGATCGAGGAGGGCCAGTCTGTCCTGCTGGACATCGGCACCACCGCCTACCGCCTCGCCCGTCAGTTGCACGGCCGCCGGCTCACCGTGATCACCAGCAACCTGGTGGTCTACGAGGAGCTCGCCGACGACGAGGGCATCGACTTGGTGCTGCTCGGCGGCATGGTCCGGCGCGAGTACCGCTCCCTGGTCGGCTTCCTCACCGAGGACAACCTTCGCCAGCTGCACGCCGACTGGCTCTTCCTCGGCACGAGCGGGGTGCGGCCGGGCGGCGAGGTGATGGACACGACGGTCGTCGAGGTGCCGGTCAAGCGCGCCATGATCAAGGCGAGCGGAAAGGTCGTCCTGCTGGCGGACACGGCGAAGTTCCCGGGTACGGGCATGGCGAAGGTCTGTGGTCCCGAGGACCTGGACGTGGTGGTGACCAACGCTCCGGTGGACCCGGCGACCCGGTCCTCCCTGGAGGAGGCGGGCGTCGAGGTGGTCCTGGCAGGAAAGGCGCAAGCATGAAACTCACGATTCTGGGCGGCGGCGGATTCCGGGTGCCGCTCGTGTACGGGGCGCTGCTGACGGACCACGCCGAGGGGCGCGTCACCGAGGTCGTCCTGCACGACCTGGACGACAGTCGACTGTATGCGGTAGCCCGTGTACTGGCCGAACAGGCGTCGACGGTGGCCGGCGCCCCCACCGTGACCGCCACGACCGATCTCGACGAGGCACTGCGCGGCGCCGACTTCGTCTTCTCCGCGATCCGCGTCGGCGGCCTGGAGGGCAGGGCGAACGACGAGCGGGTGGCCCTGGCGGAGGGTGTCCTCGGCCAGGAGACGGTCGGCGCCGGCGGCATCGCCTACGGCCTGCGCACGGTGCCCGTCGCCGTCGACATCGCCCGCCGGGTGGCCAGGCTCGCCCCCGACGCCTGGGTCATCAACTTCACCAACCCGGCAGGTCTGGTCACCGAGGCCATGTCCCGGCACCTCGGCGACCGGGTCATCGGCATCTGCGACTCGCCGGTCGGCCTCGGCCGCCGTATCGCGCGCGTTCTCGGCGCGAACCCGCGCGAGGCGTTCATCGACTACGTCGGCCTCAACCACCTCGGCTGGGTACGCGGACTACGGGTCGCCGGCCGCGACGAACTCCCGCGCCTGCTGGCCGACTCCGACCTGCTCGGTTCCTTCGAGGAGGGCAAGCTGTTCGGCGTCGACTGGCTACGGTCGCTCGGCGCGATCCCGAACGAATACCTGCACTACTACTACTTCAACCGCGAGACCGTACGCGCCTACCAGCAGGCCGAGAAGACCCGCGGCGCCTTCCTGCGCGACCAGCAGGCACGGTTCTACGAGGAGATGCGCCGGCCCGACGCGGCGGCGCTGACCGCCTGGGACCGTACCCGCGCCGAGCGCGAGGCGACCTACATGTCCGAGAACCGCGAGACGGCCGGCGCCGGTGAGCGCGACGCCGACGATCTCTCCGGCGGCTACGAGAAGGTGGCCCTCGCCCTGATGCGGGCCATCGCCCGCGACGAACGCACCACCCTGATCCTCAACGTCCGCAACCAGGGCGCCCTCTCCGTGCTCGACACGGACGCGGTCATCGAGGTGCCCTGCCTCGTCGACGCCAACGGAGCCCATCCGGTGGCCGTGGCCCCGCTGCCCGACCACGCGACGGGCCTGGTCTGCGCCGTGAAGGGGGTCGAGCGGGAGGTGCTCGCCGCCACCGAGTCCGGCTCGCGGGCGAGCGCGGTGAAGGCCTTCGCCCTGCACCCGCTCGTCGACTCGGTGAACGTGGCCCGTCGCCTGGTCGAGGGCTACACCGCGGTCCACCCGGGCCTGGCCTACCTCGGGTGAACACTTCCGGACAGCCGTGCCGCAAGCCCTTCGGCAAGAGCGAGTAAGCGCTTTCCGCTTTCGCTCCCTTTCCCGTACGTTCCGTTCCAGCAGTCCGCCCTTCCCGGTTCCCTGGAGACTTTCCATGCACGACGAACGCCGCCGGATCGAGGAGCGCGTCGAGCGCGTCCACACCCAGCGCATCAAGCCCGCCGTCTACGCGGCCACCGTGCCCTTCGAGGTCGAGGCCTGGCAGGCACCGGGCGAGCCCGTCGCGTTCGCTGAGGCCGCGGCAGCCCCGTACGAACCCTTCGTGATGGGCACGCCCTGGGGCCCGCCCTGGGGGACCACCTGGTTCCGGATGCGCGGCCGGGTGCCCGCCGAGTGGGCCGGCAGGCGGGTCGAGGCGGTCATCGACCTCGGCTTCGTCGGCGACTGGCCCGGCAACCAGGCCGAGGCCCTGGTCCACCTGAGCGACGGCACCCCGCTGAAGGCGGTCAACCCGCTCAACCAGTACGTGCCGATCGGCAACCCCGCGACCGGCGGCGAGGTGATCGACTATCTGGTCGAGGCGGCCTCCAACCCCGACATCCTGGCTAACGGCTTCGCGGCCCCGACGCCGCTCGGCGATGTACTGACGGCAGGCGACCGTCCACTGTATACATTCCGCAGCGCCGACCTGGCCGTCCTCGACGAGCAGGTCTTCCACCTCGACCTCGACCTCCAGGTCCTGCGCGAACTCATGGTCCACCTCGGTGAGCACGAGCCGCGCCGCCACGAGATCATGCACACCCTGGACCGCGCCATGGACGTCCTGGATCTGGACGACGTCTCCGGCAGCGCCGCCGCCGTCCGCGAGGTCCTCGCGCCCGTCCTGGCCCGCCCCGCCCACGCCAGCGCCCACACCGTCTCCGGCGTCGGCCACGCGCACATCGACTCCGCCTGGCTGTGGCCGATCCGCGAGACCAAGCGCAAGACGTCGCGCACCTTCTCCAACGTCACCGCGCTCGCCGACGAGTACGACGACTTCATCTTCGCCTGCTCACAGGCCCAGCAGTACGAGTGGGTGCGCGACCACTACCCCCAGGTGTGGGCGCGCATCCAGGAGTCGGTGCGGAAGGGCCAGTGGGCGCCGGTCGGCGGCATGTGGGTGGAGTCCGACGGCAATCTGCCCGGCGGCGAGGCCATCGCCCGCCAACTGGTCCACGGCAAGCGGTTCTTCATGGAGCACTTCGGCATCGAGACCAAGGGCGTCTGGCTGCCGGACTCCTTCGGCTACAACGCCGCCTACCCGCAGCTCGCCAAGCTCGCCGGCAACGACTGGTTCCTCACCCAGAAGATCTCCTGGAACCAGACGAACAAGTTCCCCCACCACACCTTCTGGTGGGAGGGCATCGACGGCACCCGCATCTTCACCCACTTCCCGCCGGTCGACACCTACAACGCCCGATTCAGCGGCGAGGAGATGCACCGCGCCGTCCGCAACTACTCAGAGAAGGGCGCCGGCACCCGTTCTCTGGCCCCCTTCGGCTGGGGCGACGGCGGCGGCGGCCCCACCCGCGAGATCATGGAACGGGCCCGCCGGCTCGCCGACCTGGAAGGCTCGCCCAAGGTCGTCATCGAGCACCCCGACGACTTCTTCGCCAAGGCCCGCGAGGAGTACGAGGACGCCCCGGTCTGGAACGGCGAGCTGTACCTGGAGCTCCACCGCGCCACGTACACCTCCCAGGCCCGCACCAAACAGGGCAACCGGCGCAGCGAACACAAGCTGCGCGAGGCGGAGCTGTGGGCCACGACGGCGGCGCTGAACGCTCCGGGCTACGCGTACCCGTACGAGAAGCTCGACCGGCTGTGGAAGACGGTGCTGCTGCACCAGTTCCACGACATCCTGCCGGGTTCCTCGATCGCCTGGGTGCACCGCGAGGCGGAGGCCGAGTACGCCCGTGTCGCCGAGGAGCTGGAGGCGCTGACGGCGGAGGCGGTCGCGGCGCTGGGCGGCGGTCCCGGGGAGACCCGGTACTTCAACACCAGCCCGTTCGAACGGCGCGAGGTGGTGCGCGACCGTGAGGGCCGAGCCGGTTTCGTGAAGGTCGCGGCGAACGGAAGCGCCCCGCTCTCCCACGACCGGCCGGACGGCGCCGTGACCGTGGAGGACCGCGTCCTGGACAACGGTCTGGTCCGGGTGGAGCTGGCCGAGGACGGCACCCTGGCCTCGGTCTTCGACCGGCGCTTCCAGCGCGAGGTCCTCGCCGGCCGGGGCAACCTGCTCCGCCTGCACACCGACCTGCCCAACTACTGGGACGCCTGGGACATCGACAAGCATTACAAGAACCGCTACACGGAACTCCTGGGCGTCGAGTCCATGACGGTCGTCGAGCGGGACGTTCTGGTCGGCTCGATCCGGGTCACGCGCTCCTTCGGCAAGGGCTCGACCATCACCCAGACCATCACGCTGCGCGCCGACAGCGCCCGCGTCGACTTCGAGACCGAGATCGACTGGCACGAGGCCGAGAAGATCCTCAAGGCGGGCTTCCCGGTGGACGTCCGGGCGGCGCACTCCTCGGCGGAGATCCAGTTCGGTCACGTCCAGCGGCCCACCCACACCAACACCAGCTGGGAGGCGGCCCGCTTCGAGGTCTGCGGCCACCGCTGGGTGCACATCGGCGAACCCGGCTACGGCGTCGCGGTCCTCAACGACTCGACGTACGGCCACGACGTCTCCCGCACGGTCCGCGAGGACGGCGGTACGACGACCACGGTCGCCCTCAGCCTGGTACGCGCACCGCGGATCCCGGACCCCGAGGCCGACCAGGGCAGGCACACGTTCACGTACTCGTTGCTCCCCGGCGCCACGATCGGCGACGCGGTCGCCGAGGGCTACGCCCTCAACCTGCCGCTGCGCAGGGCCGAAGCGGCGGGCGCGCCGCCCGCCCCGGTCGTCTCCGTCGACGGCGAGGGCATCACCGTCGAGGCGGTCAAGCTCGCCGACGACGGGTCCGGCGATGTCGTGGTCCGGCTCTACGAGTCGCGCGGCGGCCGGGCCGGCGGCACCCTGCGCACCGGCTTCCCGCTCGCCGGCGCCCAGATCACGGACCTGCTGGAACGGCCGCTGGAACCGGCCGTCACCGACGGTGTGGGAGGCGTCCGCATACAGCTGCGGCCCTTCCAGATCCTGACGCTCCGCCTGGGCCGCACCACCGCCGGATAACTCGGTCACCCGGCGGGCGCGGCCCGCAGCCGCGCCCGCTCCCTCCCGAAGTCCCCTTCTGTGCGAAGGAGTTCATCCGTGCCCATGCAACCGTGGTTCACCGACGCCAAGTTGGGGATCTTCGTCCACTGGGGCATCTACGCCGTCGACGGCGTCCAGGAGTCCTGGTCGTTCTACGACGACATCGTCCCGCACGACCGCTACGTGTCCCAGCTCGACCGCTTCACCGGCGCCCGCTACGACCCGCACGCCTGGGCGGACCTCTTCGCCCGCGCCGGCGCCCGGTACGCCGTCCTCACCAGCCGGCACCACGACGGCGTCGCCCTGTGGGACACCGCGTACGGCGACCTGAACCTGGGCCGCGACTACCTCACCGGTTACGCCGACGCCCTGCGCGAGAGGGGCCTCAAGGTCGGCCTCTACTACTCGCACTCCGACTGGAACCATCCCGACTACGCCAGCACCCGCAAGCCCGGCCGCCCGCCGGAGCTGGAGGACAACCGTTACTCCGAGTGCGCCGCCGGGGACGAGGACCCGGACGCCTGGGAGCGGTTCCTGGCCTACCGTGACGGCCAGGTGCGCGAGCTGGCCTCCCGCTACCGGCCGGACCTGATGTGGTTCGACGGCGAGTGGGACCGCAGCGAGGAGCAGTGGCGTATCGGGGAACTCGCCGCGCTGATCCGCTCGTACTCGCCGGACGTCGTCTTCAACGCCCGCATGCTCAGTGAGGGCGACTACGCGACCCCGGAACAGGGCGCCCCCATCGAACCGCCCGAGGGTCCCTGGGAGCTGTGTCTCACCATCAACGACTCCTGGGGCTTTCAGCACCACGACCACCACCACAAGTCGCTCACCCAGCTGGTCCGCTACTTCACCGAGACCATCGGCGGCGGCGGCAACCTTCTGCTCGATGTCGGGCCGATGGAGGACGGCACCGTCCCGCAGCCGCAGGTCGAGCGTCTCGAGGGGCTGGGGGAGTGGATCCGGGGGCACGCGGAGGCCGTGTACGGGACGGTGCGCGGGCTGCCGGCCGGGCACCACTACGGGCCCAGCACCCTCTCCGCCGACGGCCGCACCCTCTACCTGATGCTGTTCGACGTCCCGCGTGCCGAGATCGGCGTCCGCGGGCTGGTCACGCCGGTCCGCAGGGTCACGGTGCTCGGCACCGGCACGGAGCTGGGACATCGCGTCGTCGGCGGGCTGCACGAGGCCGTCGGAGTGCTGTGGATCGAACCGCCCGCCGGTTCCGACCTCGACCCGCACGCGACGGTGCTCGCCGTGGAACTCGACGGCGAGCACCGTCGCGTGC
>NZ_MUBA01000383.1:423-10211 GCF_002154575.1 Streptomyces bobili | reverse complement strand
GACGCTCGGCCGGGGCGAGCGGGCCACGACCTACGTCCGCGACCCCGAGGGCGCCGTCGGAACGCCCCCGCTGAGCGCCCCGTACGACCCCGACGTCTCGCTGCCCGCCGGCGCGCGCGACACCGGATACCGCGACGGCGACCGGCAGTTATGGCTGACGGACGACCGCGCGACGGCGTACGTGCGCACCCCCGACGGCGTGGAGGCATGGCCCTCGGCGACGGACGGGGTGGCCTGCATGTGAAAGCTCAGCGGCTCGCGTGCAGGGCGACCAGCAACTGCCACACCTGGTCGGCGATCTCGGCGGGACCGGCGTCGAGCAGGCCGTGCAGCCAGTCCGCGAGCACCCCGGCGAACGTGGCGGCGACGGCCGAGGCGACCAGCGGCGCGTCCGCCGCGCCCGCCCGCTCGCGCTCCCGCAGGCTGTACGCCCGCAGGTCACGGTGCAGGACCCGGCCCAGCGGCCCCCCGCCGCCCGGCGTCAACAGAGCCCGGTACAGCGCCGCGTGCGGGGTCAGCGACGCGAAGAACTCCCCGAGTGCCGCCGGGGCCCGCACCGGATCGGGCCGCCCCCGCCAGGAATGCAGCGCCTCCACCGCCTCGCGTACGACGTCCGCGCAGGCGTCGACCGCGAGGGCCTCCAGGTCGTCGTAGTGGACGTAGAAGGTGGCCCGGCCGACTCCGGCCCGGCGGACCAGCGCGGCGACGCCGACCTCCGCCAGCGTCCGTTCGGCGCACTCGTCGAGGAGCGCGGCGCGCAGCCTCGCCCGCGTGCGGGCCGCCCGCGGGTCCTCGGGCTCGCCGCGGGTCACCGCGCGATCAGGACGGCGGCCAGGGCCAGCGCGCCGGGCAGCGCCTGCGCGACCAGGATCCGCCGGTTCGCCGTGACCGCGCCGTAGACGCCCGCGACGATCACGCAGGACAGGAAGAACACCTGCGCCCGGAAGCCGGTCGGGTCGGCGGCGATCAGCCCCCAGACCAGGCCCGCGGCGAGGAACCCGTTGTAGAGCCCCTGGTTGGCGGCCATCGGGGCGGTCGCCCGCGCCATCTCCGCGTCGAACCCGTGGAACGAGCGGCCCTGCTTCCTCTGCCACAGGAACATCTCCATCACCAGGATGTAGAGATGCAGCGCGGCGACAAGCCCCACGAGAACAGCGGCGACGGCTTCCATCGTCTTCCTCATTTCTTGGACAGGTGTCCACTATAGCTGGACAGGTGTCCAGGAAGTCCAGTGGGTCGGCGATGTCAGCGGCTGCCGCTAGCCTTCGGCGCATGAGTGATCAAGAGGTGATCGTGCGGCGGGCGACCGCGGCGGACATACCCGTCCTCGTAGAGTCCGCCGCCGGGCTCTTCGGCGAGGACGCCGGTACCCGCGACCCGAGCGTCGACACCGACTGGCCGCGCGAGCACGGTGCCGCGTCCTTCGCCGCCGCGCTCGGCGACCCAGCGCGCCTGGTGCTCGTGGCCGAGTCCGGCGGGCGGGTGGTCGGGCATCTCAGCGGGTCGGTCACGGCGGGCACCGCCACGCGGCCGGTGATGTCGGCGACCCTCGTCGGAATCCACGTCCGGGCCGCCCACCGGCGGTCCGGGGCAGGGGCGCGGCTCGTCGGCGCCTTCGCCGACTGGGCCCGCGAACAGGGCGCCCGGCAGGCCGAGGTGACCGCGTACACGGACAACACCGACGCCCTCCGCTTCTACGAACGGCACGGCTTCGGCCCGCACACCACCACCCTGCGCCGCTCCCTCCAGCCGAGGCGGCCGGCCCCGTGAGCCCCTGCGGGAGTGTGTTCAGGCGTTCACACTGGGATCCATGACCTCAGTACCCGCACGCTCCCCGCAGCAGCGCAAGCACGACACCCTGCACCGGCTGGAACACGATGTCGACGCCTGGGTCGCCACGGCCGCCGAGACCGGCGGAGCCCCTTACCTGATCCCGCTCTCCTACGTCTGGGACGGCGCCACCCTGCTCATCGCCACCCCGGCCGCGAGCCGCACCGGGCGGAACCTGAGCGACACCCGGGTCGCCCGCCTCGGCATCGGCCCGACCCGGGACGTCGTAGTCATCGAGGGCTCCGCCCTGGCCGTGGAACCCGCCGACCTCCCGGAGGAGGACGCCGAGATCTTCGAGGCCAAGACCGGCTTCGACCCGCGTGAACTGCCCGAGCCCTACCTGTACTTCTACGTCCGGCCACGCCGCATCCAGGCCTGGCGGGACACCGACGGGCCGCAGGGACGCGAGCTGATGCGGGACGGCGAGTGGCTGGTGGCCGGCTGAATCCGGGGTATCCGCAGGATTCGGGGGCGGCACGGGTCCGTCCCGCACCGGACCTCGCGGAGGAGAGACATGGCACTGGTGAAAGCGGGCATCGTGGTGCTCGACTGCGCCGAACCCGAGAAGCTCGCCGAGTTCTACAAGGGCCTGCTGGACACCGAGGAGACCGACGCGAACGCCAACCTCGTGGAGATCACGGGCGCCGCCGGCACCCGGCTCGCCATCCGGCGCGACGCCAACGCGACCCCGCCGAGCTGGCCCCGCCCCGAGAGCTCGCTCCAGGCCCACCTGGAGTTCCTGGTGGAGGACCTCGACGAGGCCGAACGCCGGATCGTGGGCCTCGGCGGACGCGCCCTGGAGACCAGGGGCGCCCACGGCCCGCTCGAGGAACGTCAGTACGCCGACCCGGCCGGGCACTCCTTCACCCTGCGCCTACGGCCCTCCACCGCACCCAAACAGGAGTGACCGAGCCGCGCGGTGCCGTCCTGGCGGGGCGGCACCGGCCGCACCCGTCAGTCCCGGCCGCCCTTCTCCTTCGTGGGCCACACGCCCGTGGAACGCTCGATGGCCTTCGCGCCCGTACGGTCCGCCGCGCTGCGCACCGCGGCGAAGATCGCCCCCTGGATGGCCGCCGCCAGGATGACCTCACCCCAGCCACGGTCCCGGTCCAGCGCGTCCGGCGCGTCGTCCTCGTCGCGGACCGCCTTCCAGATCTTGCGGAATGCGAGCCCCGCCAGCGCGCCGCTGGCCCAGCCGAAGACGAATCCGACGGGCTGGTAGACGATCGGGAGCTTCTGCTTCTTGCCCACGTGTACCTCCTGGGTGTGTAGGGGAGTCAGGGCCGGCCCCGCGGCGGGACCTCCTCGCCCGGCCGCACCGGGCCGGGCGGCGTCCCGTCGCCGAACGGCCGCCCGCCGAGCCGCTCGCGGTGGTGCGGGCTCAGCCAGCCGGACAGGTCGGGTCCGAGGGGGACGATCCGGGTCGGGTTGATGCCGGTGTGGACCTGGTAGTAGTGGCGCTTGATGTGATCGAAGTCGACGGTGTCACCGAACCCGGGCGTCTGGAAGAGGTCGCGGGCGTACGCCCACAGGACGTCGTTCTCCGTCAGCTTCCACCGGTTGCACTTGAAGTGGCCGTGATACACGGCGTCGAACCGCACCAGCGTGGTGAACAGCCGGATGTCCGCCTCGGTGATCGTGTCGCCGACGAGGTACCGCCGCCAGGCCAGCCGGGACGCCAGCAACTCCAGCCGCCGGAAGACCGCCGCGCAGGCCTCCTCGTACTCGGCCTGGCCGTTGGCGAAGCCCGCCCGGTACACGCCGTTGTTGACGTCCTCGTACACCTCGGACATGATCGCGTCGATCTCGCCCCGCAGCGGCTCCGGGTAGAGGTCGGGCGCCCCGTCCCGGTGCAGTGCGCTCCACTCGGTGGCCAGGTCCAGGGTGATCCGCTGGTAGTCGTTCGTGACCAGCTCGCCGTCGGTGACGTCCACGATCGCCGGCACGCTCACCCCGCCGGGGTGGTCCCTCTCGCGCCGGTCGTAGGCCTCGGCGAGGAAGCGGATGCCGAGCACCGGGTCCCGGCCGTCGGGGTCCAGGGTGAAGCGCCAGCTGCGGTCGTCCTGGATCGGGTCGGCGATCCCCATCGACAGGGCGTCCTCCAGCCCTAGCAGCCGCCGGGAGATCACGGCGCGGCTCGCCCACGGACAGGCCCGGCTGACGATCAGACGGTAGCGGCCGGCCTCCACGGGCCGTCCGTCGCGGCCGTCCGCGGTGATCCGGTCGGCGAAGTGGCTCCTGGACCGCTTGAACGCCTTGTGCCCGTAGGTGCTGTTGCCGTCGTCCCGGCCCGCCATGGTTCCTCCCGGTCCTGGTGCGTGCGGGTCTCGCTCACCCACCGCGTTCCCCGATTTCCACGGACGGCACGGTATGAGCCGGAACGGCCGGGGCAGCCGGCGGAGGTGACCGGGACATCCCCGAAGGACAGCCCGACCTCGCGGAGCGCGACCTCACAGGGCACTGCCGGGTCAACGACGGGGGCATGACGAAAGCCCCGCCGCGACGGGGGAACGCGGCGGGGCCTGATATTCGAGTGCCCGGCACGGAGACGTCCATGCCTCCTACGGACAGATTTTTCTACGGAATTTCCCGGCGAACGCCGGCCCTGCTGGTCAGTGCGGCTGGTCGACCGGCTCCAGGACGAAGACCGGGATCTCGCGGTCCGTCTTCTTCTGGTACTCGGCGTACTGCGGGAACGCGGCGACCGCGCGCTCCCACCACTGCGCCTTCTCCTCGCCGGTCACCTCACGGGCCCTCATGTCCTGCTTCACCGGCCCGTCCTGCAGCTCCACGCGGGGGTCGGCCTTCACGTTGAAGTACCAGACCGGATGCTTGGGTGCCCCGCCCAGCGAGGCGACCGCGGCGTAGCGTCCCTCGTGCTCCACCCGCATCAGGGGTGACTTGCGGATCTTGCCGCTCTTCGTCCCCACGGTCGTCAGGACGATCACGGGCCTCTTGGTGTTCTGGAGCGTGGTTCCCTTGGTGCCCCCGGAGCTCTCGTACAGCTCCACCTGCTCGCGTACCCACTGGGTCGGACTCGGCTCGTACTCGCCCTTGAGAGGCATGACACCGTCCCCTTCGTCACATCGTCGTCGACCGGCTTTCGCCTTCAACACTGGCACCGGCGCGTTTCATCCGCCGCCCGACGCACTGTCAACCAGCCATCCGCACGGCCAGCACCGTCATCACCCCGCTCGACACGAGCGCCGTCACCAGCCGCCCCCGGTGACCGGTCAGCGCCCGCCCCAGCAGGGCGCCGCCCCCGGCGAGCAGCACCTGCCAGCTGGCGGACGCGGCGAAGGCCGCCAGGACGAACACGCCCTGGTCGACGGGGCGTACGGCGTCGGCGGTGCCGGTGCCGAGGACGAGCGCCGCGAAGTAGATCACGGTGGTGGGGTTCAGGAGGGTG
This sequence comes from Streptomyces bobili, assembly GCF_002154575.1. GTDB lineage: Bacteria > Actinomycetota > Actinomycetes > Streptomycetales > Streptomycetaceae > Streptomyces > Streptomyces bobili. Next base: position 4,972 of record NZ_MUBA01000383.1, on the reverse strand, counting down.
AGCCCCAGCAGGCTGAGAAAGGCCCGCGCGGGGCTCGGCGGGGGAGGGGCGATCCGGGTCGTGAGCCGGTGGGCGCGATAGCGGCGTACGGCCGTCGTCGCGCCCCAGGCGGCGAGGGTCAGCAGGACGAGGGCCGAGGCCCAGCGCAGCGGACCGAGCACGGGGCGCAGCACGGCGGCCACGGCCGAGCCGCCGACGGTGGCGAGGAGGGCGTAGATCCCGTCGGCGGCGGCGACGCCGAGCGCGGCGCACACACCGGTGCGCAGGGAGGTGCGGGCGGTGAGGGAGACGAGGTAGGTCCCGACCGCGCCGACGGGTACGGCGATGCCGTACCCGGCGACCAGGCCGGCGACGAGCGCGGCCGTCACGGGCGCGCGGGCTCGGGCCTCCGGAGGACGCCGGGCTGCTGCTGGACCCGCGCCGAGGGGACGGCGGCGGACAGCGGCGGCAGGATGGTGATGAGCGTAGACATGGGCAGATCCTGCGGGCCGGCACCGCGGCACGGCAAAGGGTTTTCCGCGCGGGGACGGCGCGGCCCCCGGCCGCGCCCCCGTCCGCTAGCGCAGCAGCGCGCAGACGAAGTCCTCCTGGATGGCACGCATCCGCGCCAACCGGTCCGGAGCCTGGGCCTGGTTGATCTGGGTGGTCACGGTGAACGTCAGCGAGCGGCGGCCGTCCGGGGTCGCGGCGATCAGCTGCGTGTAGCCGGGGAAGTTGCCGGTGTGGCCGAGCACGACGCCGCACCGGGTCGCATAGCGGAAGATCGCCAGCCCCGCCAGGTTGCGTCCCGGACCCGCGGGCTCCGAGGCGCCGGCGACCCACCGGCGCTGCTCCCGGACGAGACTCCGGTCGTACAGCGCGCCGGACGCGTAGCCGCGGACGAAGCGGGTCATGTCGGCCGGCGTGGAGATGATCCCGCCGGACGCCCAGACGCCCGACGCGCTGAGGATCTCGCTGACGTCCTGCGGGGGCGGCGGCGTCACGTCGTAGCCGTGCAGGTAGGGCTCGGGCATCCGGTAGCCCAGCGGCAGGCTCGTGTCGCGCAGTCCCAGCGGCCGGTACACGAGGTCACGCAGCAGCCGCTCGTACGGCGTGCCGGTGGCGGCCTCCGCCATCAGCGCGACGGCGATGTTGTCCGAATTGGAGTACAGGTACCGGCTGCCGGGCCGGAAGTTCAGCGGCTCGTCGGCCACGTAGTCGAGCAGGCGGCGCGGGTCGAAGCGGTGCCGCGGGTCGGCCGTCACCACGCGCAGGAATTCGGCGTCCTGCGTGTAGTCGGGCAGACCGCTGGTGTGGTTCAGCAACTGGCGCAGCGTCACCGCTCCCCAGGCGGCGGGCAGCCGGGGCAGCCGCTCGCGCAGGGTGTCGTCCAGATCCAGGGCGCCGCGGTCGGCCAGGCTCAGTGCCACCGCGCCGCTGAACGCCTTCGCCGTGCTCGCGATCCTCATGTGGTCGTCGGGCCGGGGCGGGCGGCCCGTCTGCAGGTCGGCCACGCCCGCCCGCAGGACCCGGGTCCCGGACTCCCGCCGCAGCACGGCGATGACGCCGGGCGGCCCGCCGGGACCGCGGACGAACTCCTCGATCTGGCGCTGCAGCGAGCGGTCGGTGCCCGCACGCCCGGACGCGGCGTCCGGGCCGGCGTCCGGTCCGGCGGACGCGACGGCGGGGGCGACGGCGGGGGCCAGCGCCGCCAGACACAGGACGAGCACGGACACGGGCCGCAGCCGGCGGCGGGGTGGTACGCAGGGCAGGGACATCGGGGCTCCCGGAGGCGGGTGGACAGTACCGGTGATCCAGCCTTCCGGCGCCGCGCGGCTCCCGCCCGCCGCGTTGCTGCACCCAGCCCAGTGCACCGGTCCCCGAGGGGCCGTCCGGGCCCCTTCAGTAGGGTGCGGACGTGACCGCACAGGACGAGAATCCGCCCTTCCTCTACGTCGTCGTCTGCGCCGCCGGCATCGCCGCGGACGTCGGAAGGCTGATCACCGCCGCACAGCGGCGCGAGTGGCACGTGGGCGTCATCGCGACGCCCGTCGCCATGAACGGCTTCTTCGACACCGCGGCCGTCGAGGCACAGACCGGCCGGCCGATCCGCTCGGCCTGGCGGAGGCCCGGCGAACCGCGGCCGTTCCCCGATCCCGACGCGGTCGTCGTCGCCCCGGCCACCTTCAACACCGTCAACAAATGGGCGGCCGGCATCGCCGACACCCTCGCCCTGGCCACCCTGTCGGAGACGGCCGGCCTCGGCATCCCCGTCGGCGTCCTGCCCTGCGTCTCCGACGCGCTGGCCGGCCACCCCGCCTACCAGGAGAGCCTGATACGGCTGCGCGGGATGGGCGTACGGTTCGGATACCCCCACGACGGCACCGAGGGAGCCGAGTTCGGCTGGGAACGGGTGCTCGACCTCGTCGGGTGAGCCGGACGTCGACGACCGCGACCGCCCCCGCCCCGCCCGTGCGGGACGGCCGATATTCTGCGAACTCCCCGTAGCGCCACCGACGTCAGGAGCGGCCATCATGCAGTACGTGAAGCTCGGTTCGACGGGTCTGGACGTGTCGAGGATCTGTCTGGGCTGCATGACCTACGGAGTCCCGGACCGGGGCACCCACGCGTGGACCCTCGACGAGGACGCGTCCCGCCCACTCATCCGACAGGCCGTCGAAGCGGGCATCACCTTCTTCGACACCGCCAACATCTACTCGGACGGCACCAGCGAGGAGATCGTCGGCGCGGCGCTGCGCGACTTCGCCCGCCGGGACGAGATCGTCCTCGCGACGAAGGTGCACGGCCGGATGCGGCCGGGGCCCAACGGCGGCGGCCTCTCCCGCAAGGCGATCCTGACCGAGATCGACCACAGCCTGAGCCGTCTCGGCACCGACTACGTCGACCTCTACCAGATCCACCGCTTCGACCCGCACACTCCGGTCGAGGAGACGATGGAGGCACTGCACGATCTGGTGAAGGCCGGCAAGGTGCGCTATCTCGGGGCGAGTTCGATGTACGCCTGGCAGTTCTCCAAGATGCAGTACACCGCTCAGCGGCACGGCTGGACGAAGTTCGTCTCCATGCAGAACCACTACAACCTCCTCTACCGCGAGGAGGAGCGCGAGATGCTGCCGCTCTGCGCCGACCAGGGTGTCGGCGTGCTGCCGTGGAGCCCGCTGGCCCGCGGCCGGCTCACCCGCGACTGGGGCACCGCCACCGACCGCAGCACGCGGGACGAGTTCGGCGGCGGCCTCTACCCCGACAGCGACCGCGCCGTCGTGGAGGCGGTCACCCGCATCGCCGAGGCCCGCGGCGTCCCGCGCGCCCAGGTGGCCCTGTCCTGGCTGCTCCGGCAGGGCACGGTGACGGCCCCCATCATCGGCGCGTCGAAGCCACGGCACCTCCAGGACGCGGTGGCGGCGGTGGAACTGACTCTCACCGAGAAGGAGTCGGAGGAACTGGAGCAGTCGTACACGCCGCACGCCGTCTCGGGTCACTGACGGCGCGGACGCGGCGCCGGGCCGCGGGCGGGGCGGAATACGCCCCGCAATTACCTCCCGAAAAGGGACACCATTACCGCGACCGCCGCGAATGGCGAACCAAGATTGACATTTTGTCAAAACCATTGTGGCAGTACGCAATGCACGAAACCACGAGATCCCTTGTTCTGCCTGGTCCGCCTGTGCGAAGGTGGGCTTCGTCGGCGCACGGAGAGTATTTCCCCGACCGTGCGCGCGAGGCATCCCCGTCCAACTCCCCACGCTCCAAAAGGGCCGCCGCACCCTGCGGGTGTTCGGGATGTCGAACATTGAACGCAAGGATCCCCGTCGTTGCGAGGGCGGGCTCACCCGCCCATTTGGTACAGACTTTATCCCGCATGTTCCCGGGAGGAATGCACCCGTGAAAGACGCAGGCCTGTCGAATTCCCCTTCGGCGCGCCGCTTCGAGGTGACGGACGAACAGCTGAGCGCCGAGCTCAAGAACTGGACCGGCACCTCGCCCGCGCTGCACCCCGTCGGTGAACTGCTGGACCGGCACTGGGAGGCGGCCTTCGCCTACGCCCGGCTGTGCTCCGACGGGGAGCGGGCGGCCGGCATGCTCACCACGGCGGCCTTCACCCGGCTCTTCGGCGAGACCCTGCGGCAGAACGGGCCGACCTCCGCCTGGCGGCCCCACCTGCTGCTCACCGTGCGCCGCATAGCCGCCGAGTGGGACTCCGACGGCCGCCGGGACCTGCTCCACCCCGCCCTGCGCGCCGCCGAGGACGAAGGCGAACGGCCTGCCGCCCGGCTGCTGCCGCCGGTGCACCGCCGCCTGCTGTCCCGGGCGTTCCAGCGGCTGTCCCAGTCCGCGCGCTGCCTGCTGTGGCACACGGAGATCGAGGCCGAACCCCTCGCCGTCCCGGCCGGACTGCTCGGCCTGGACGAGGAGGGCGCCCGCGTCGAACTGCGCCGGGCCCGTGAACGGCTCCGCGAGGAATGCCTCCAGGTACACCGCGAACTCGCCGCCGACGAGGACTGCCACCGCTACCACCGGCTCCTCGACGTCACCTGCCGCCGCGGCGGCA
>NZ_MUBA01000383.1:0-397 GCF_002154575.1 Streptomyces bobili | reverse complement strand
CGCCCGTGCGGCATCTGGCCTCCGTCGGCGAGGCGTTCACCGAGGAGGCCTTCACCGAGGGGACGGCCCGCAGGGCACGCCTCGGCGCGACCGGAACGGGTGAGCGCGAGCCCGTAGCGGTTCCGGCACCGGGCACGGAACCCCACGACGGCTCCCGCCACGGGTCCGACTCCGGCTCCCGCTCCGGCCAGGACGCCCGTCCCGGCTCCCGCCGTTCGGCGAACAAGGCGGCCCGTCGTGTCCGCCGCCGCAACCTCGCCGTCGCCGTGCTCACCGTCAGCGGCCTGGTCGTCCTTCCGCTCGTCCTGTGGTCCGCCCTCTCCGGCGGTGACTCCGCCTCCTCGGGCGACGACACCGCGGCCCCCGCCCCGGACACCGACGCCTCCACCGCCGACCC
>NZ_MUBA01000382.1 GCF_002154575.1 Streptomyces bobili | reverse complement strand
GGCCTGCACCTGGCCGTCAGCCCCGACGGACTGAACTGGACGCCGCTCAACCAGAACAACCCCCTGGTCACCCCCACCGCCGGAGCTCTGGGCCTGCGCGACCCGTTCCTCATGCGCAAGCAGGACGGCACCTTCGTGGTGCTCGCCACCGACCTCAAGGGCACCGACTGGGGCTACAACAGCCAGTACANNTCACCGCCTCCGCCCCGCAGGTCTTCTTCGACCCCGGCTACGACGTCATCGACGGCGACATGGCGGTCGGCGTGAACGGCTACAACTACCTCTACTACAAGAAGAACCAGACACTGGTGAGCGCCCGTTCCACCTCACTCGACCCGGGCAGCTTCACCGAGTACGGCACCGGCGTGGCGCACGGCGGCACCGAGGCCCCGACCGTGGTCAAGTCCCTCGCCTCCGGCACCTGGTGGCTCTATGGAGACACGTACACGCCCAACGGCGTCTTCTACGCCTGGCAGTCGAGCAATCTCGCCTCCGGCACCTGGACGGCCCTGGACCAGAGGACCTACACCCAGCCGCTCAACTCCAAGCACTGCGGCATCGCGACGATCACGACGGCCGAGTACGACAACCTGCTCGCCAAGTGGGGCGCGCCGGCCTGGAACCGCCTCAAGTCCTACAACTTCCCGGCCCGTTACGTCCGCCACTCCAACTACGCGGGCCGTATCGACGAGTATCCGATCGAGCCGTACAAGGACTCCCAGTGGGCCCTCGTCCCAGGGCTCGCCGACAGCTCCGGGGTCTCGTTCCGATCGGTCAGCCACCCGACCCGCTATCTGCGGCACTACGACTACGCGCTCCGGCTGGACGTGAACGACGGCACGTCCACGTTCGCCGGCGACGCGACCTTCTACCGCACGGCGGGCCTCGCGGACGCGAGCTGGGCGTCGTTCCGGTCGTACAACAACCCGACCCGGTACCTGCGCCACGCGAACTACGTCCTGCGCATCGACCCCGTGTCCACGGCCACGGACCGGCAGGACGCGACCTTCCGGATCGGGTACTGACCGGGGAAGGCAGCCGCCGACGGCCGGCGCCTGTCAGGTATTCCGGTCCCGCTTCCGGGTGCGCTGCTTCAGTTCGATGACGGTCGCGACAGCGCGCAGCCAGGTCGCCGCGGTGTCGTCGGCGGCGACCCCGCCCACGAGGTCGGTGCCGGCC
>NZ_MUBA01000381.1 GCF_002154575.1 Streptomyces bobili | reverse complement strand
GCGGCGACCCCGGTGGCGATCTTCGTGGTGGAGGCCGGGGTGAGCGCGGTGTCGGCTCCGCTGCCGTAGAGCCGCCGGCCGGTGCTCACGTCGACGACGGCTGCCGTACGGCGGGTGCCGAGGGCCGGGTCGGCGAGGAGCGGGCCGAGGACGCGGGCGAGGGCGGCGGAGCCCGGGGCCGACTTCACGGTGGTCGTCGCGCCGCCGAGACCGGTCAGGACGGACCCGGCGCTGGGGGCGGGCCGTGGCGCCCCGGCCGCCGTGTCGGACGTACCGGACCCTTCGGACGGGCGGCCGTGATCTACGCCACCCGCCCTCTCCAGTGCGGCGGCCCGGTCCCGCTCGGCCGTACGCTGACCGGTGGAGTCCCAGGGGCCGGCGGCGGTCGCCACGCCGACGGCCAGGGCCAGTCCGGCGGTCGTCGCACCCGCGGTGTACTGCCAGGTCCGGCCGGTCTTCGGCCTCGTGATCCGCGCGAGCTGCGGTTTCGCCGCCTGCGTGAGCCGTGCGACCCACGGTTCGGCAACGGTCGCCGCGCGCGCGAGACGTGGCCGTACGATCCCTGCGGCCCGTGCCAGACGGGGTCGTACGGCGTCCGCGGCCCGCACCACGTGGGGTCTCGCGGCCCGCCAAGGCCTCAGCTCGGGCACGATCACCAGCCCCTTTCGCGATCACACACCTGCGTGAGGGACACTTAACCACCAGAACTATGTGCTGATCATGGAGGAGCCACCGGTGGAGTTCGACGTCACGATCGAGATCCCGAAGGGTTCGCGGAACAAGTACGAGGTGGACCACGAGACCGGTCGGATCCGCTTGGACCGTCGACTCTTCACCTCGACCGCCTACCCGACCGACTACGGCTTCGTCGAGAACACTCTCGGCGAGGACGGTGACCCGCTCGACGCGCTGGTCATCCTGGACGAGCCGACCTTCCCGGGTTGCCTCATCCGCTGCCGCGCGATCGGCATGTTCCGCATGACCGACGAGGCCGGCGGCGACGACAAGCTGCTGTGCGTCCCGTCGACCGACCCGCGCGTGGAGCACCTGCGAGACATTCACCACGTGTCGGAGTTCGACCGGCTGGAGATCCAGCACTTCTTCGAGGTCTACAAGGACCTGGAGCCCGGCAAGTCCGTCGAGGGCGCCGACTGGGTGGGCCGTGTCGACGCGGAGGCCGAGATCGAGCGGTCGTACAAGCGCTTCAAGGACCAGGGCGGTCACTGAGTCGCCAGGCCCCTGAGGGGGCCGTGCAGGGCCGCACGCACGCGTGCGGCCCTTTGGCATGTCTGTGCGCACGGCTCGGTGCGCATACTGAGGTCTACGGAATGTGTCGTTCAGGGAGCGTTGCCCAGTGACGGAGGCGGAGGGCCGCAAGCCGCAGTCGGACGAGGCGAAAGGCACGTTCGATCCGGAGATCACCTCCGAGTTCGCGATCCCGAAGGGACTGGCCACACCGAAGGGCCCCAGAGGTTCCCAGGGCGCAGGCGAATCGGAGACCACGTCGGAGTTCGCCGTTCCGGATGGCCTCGACGTCGGCCAGGCGGCCGGCGCGGAGTCCGAGGGATCGGCGTTCAGCCTGCCCAGGACGTACAGCGCGCGGCACGCCCCGCCCGCGTTCACACCCGCCGAGGGCTTTCCCGTGGTCAGCCTGACCAAGGACGTGCCCTGGCAGGACCGGATGCGGACGATGCTGCGCATGCCGGTGGCCGAGCGGCCCTCGCCCGAGCCGCCGCCCAAGGCGGAGGAGGGCGGTCCGGCCGTTCCGCGCGTCCTCGACCTGACCCTGCGCATCGGTGAGCTGCTGCTGGCGGGCGGGGAGGGCGCCGAGGACGTGGAGGCCGCGATGTTCGCGGTCTGCCGTTCCTACGGACTCGACCGCTGCGAGCCGAACGTCACCTTCACCCTGCTGTCGATCTCCTACCAGCCGTCCCTCGTCGAGGACCCGGTGACGGCGTCCCGGACGGTACGGCGCCGGGGCACCGACTACACACGGCTGGCGGCCGTCTTCCATCTCGTCGACGACCTCAGCGACCCCGAGACGCACATCTCCCTGGAGGAGTCCTACCGGCGGCTCGCGGAGATGCGGCGCAACCGGCACCCGTACCCGACGTGGGTGCTGACCTCGGCGAGCGGGCTGCTCGCGGGCGCGGCCTCGGTGCTCGTCGGCGGCGACCTGGTCGTGTTCGTGGCGGCGGCGATCGGAGCGATGCTCGGCGACCGGCTGGCGTGGCTGTGCGCGGGGCGCGGGCTGCCGGAGTTCTACCAGTTCCTGGTGGCCGCGATGCCGCCCGCCGCGATCGGCATCGCGCTGACGCTCGGGCACGTCGATGTGAAGGCGTCCGCCGTCATCACCGGTGGGCTGTTCGCGCTGCTGCCCGGACGGGCCCTCGTGGCGGGCGTCCAGGACGGCCTGACCGGCTTCTACATCACCGCCGCCGCCCGACTCCTGGAGGTCATGTACTTCTTCGTGGGCATCGTCGTCGGCGTGCTGCTGATGCTCTATCTCGGGGTGCAGCTCGGCGCCCATCTCAACCCCGACGCCGACCTGGGCATCACCGAGCGGCCGCTGTGGCAGATCGGCGCGTCGATGCTGCTGTCGCTCACCTTCGCGGTGCTTCTCCAGCAGGAACGGTCCACCGTGCTGGCGGTGACGCTGAACGGGGGCGTCGCCTGGTCGGTGTACGGCGCGATGCACTATGCCGGCGAGATCTCGCCGGTGGCCTCCACGGCCGTCGCGGCGGGGGTGGTGGGGCTGTTCGGGCAGCTTCTGTCGCGGTACCGGTTCGCTTCGGCGCTGCCCTACACGACCGCGGCGATCGGGCCCCTGCTGCCGGGGTCGGCCACCTATTTCGGGCTGCTGGCCATCGCGCAGAACGAGGTGGACGCCGGGTTGGTCTTCCTGACCAAGGCGGCCGCACTGGCGATGGCCATCGCCATCGGGGTGAACCTGGGGTCGGAGATCTCGCGGCTGTTCCTGCGGATCGGGTCCGCGGAGAAGCGGCGAGCCGCGAAGCGGACCCGAGGATTCTGACGCCGTCGTCCTACCGCGGTGCCGCCCGGTCTCAGTAGCCGCCCTGGTTGTACGGGTACTGGCCGTTCTGCTGCTGAGGCTGCGCCTCGGGCTGCGGCTGCCAGCCCTGCTGCTCCGGGTACTGCTGCTGGGGGTACTGCTGCTGATCGGGGTACGGCTGCTGCTGCGGGTACTGCTGCGGCTGCTGCTGGTACTGCTGGCCGTAGTAGTCGTTCTGCTGGTACTCGCCCGGGTACGGGGTCTGGCCCTGGTACTCGGTCCGTCCCTGGTTGCCGCCCTGGTCGCCGTACGGGTCGTGTTCCTCGATGCGGCGGAGCTGGGTCGTGGCGTCGTCCATCGGTTGCTGGTACACGGGCTGCGGCTGCTGCTGGGCGGCGGGCTCGGACTGCCGGGCGTTCTTCTTGGACTGGGAGCGCGCGCGGAGGAACTCGATGATGATCGGGACCACCGAGAGCAGGACGATCAGGAGCAGGATCGGCTCGATGTTCTTCTTGACGAAGTCGATGTTGCCCAGCCAGGAGCCGAGCAGGGTGACACCCGCGCCCCACAGGATGCCGCCGATGACGTTGAAGATCAGGAACGAGCGGTACCGCATGCCGCTGACGCCCGCGATGATCGGCGTGAACGTGCGGACGATGGGCACGAAGCGGGCCAGGACCAGGGACTTGGGGCCGTACTTCTCGAAGAACTCGTGTGCCTTGGTGACGTTCTCCTGCTTGAAGAGGCGGGAGTCCGGGCGGGTGAAGAGGGACGGACCGACCTTCTTGCCGAACATGTAGCCCGCCTGGTCGCCCAGGATCGCGGCGACACAGATCAGGACGACCGCCCCCCACAGCGGGAAGTCCAGCTGGTTCGAGGTGATCAGCAGACCCGCGGTGAACAGCAGCGAGTCACCCGGCAGGAAGAAACCGATGAGCAGGCCCGACTCCGCGAAGACGATGAGCAGCAGACCCCAGATGCCGTAACTGTCGAGCAGATAGTCGGGGTCCAGCCAGCTCGGTCCGAGGGCAAGGGTCGTCACGGTTCCGGGCTCCTGACAGGGGTGAGGAAATACAGCGTCCTTCTACGGCCGCACAAAGCTATCAACGCAATGCGTCCGCCCCAGGTTCCATGGGGCACCCCAGGATGCACTGTGAGCCCGGTGGGGCAAACCTGTGAGCATGGGCATCGAAGACTACGGCGGCGGCCAGGGGCCCCAGCCGGACGTACTGGTCGTCACCACGAACGACGTACCCGGACACCGGGTCGAGCAGGTCATCGGGGAGGTCTTCGGGCTGACCGTGCGCTCGCGGCACCTCGGGAGCCAGATCGGGGCCGGGCTGAAGTCGATGATCGGCGGTGAGCTGAAGGGCCTCACCAAGACGCTCGTCGAGACCCGCAACCAGGCCATGGACCGGCTCGTGGAGCAGGCACGCGCGCGTGGCGCCAACGCCGTGCTGGCGTTCCGCTTCGACGTGACGGAGGCGGCCGACGTGGGCACCGAGGTGTGCGCGTACGGGACGGCGGTGGTCGTGGCCCGGGAGTGACCCGGGCCACGGGACGCTACGCGGTCGTGTGCCGGGCCGCGTTCGCGGTGATGGCCTCCTTGAGGTGCTCGGCCAGTCCCGCGCGCGTGGAGTCGTAGAACGCCTTGAACCGCTCGTCGGCGACGTACATCTCGCCGAGGGACCGGTGGAGTTCGTACGAGCACGCGTAGAACCAGCCGGTGATGTGCTGTCGGTGTTCCTCGGCCATGTCCATGGCCCGTTCGCCGGTGGGCGGTTCTCCGGCGGCCATCAGCGAGTCGTAGCGCCCGGTCCAGTCCGCCACCTCCGCCTGCATGCGCTGCCAGTCCTCCTTGGTGTAGCGGGCGGCCCGGCGCTGTGACTCGGCGTACAGCTCGGTGCCGCCCCAGCGCGCCTCGGCCTCCTCGGCGTACTGCTCGGGGTCCTTGTCGCCGAAGACCTCGAAGCGTTCCTCGGGGGTCAGGTCGATACCCATCTCACGTGCCTCCATGGCGTGCTCCACGGCCGCGGCCATCTTCTGAAGCTGCTCGATGCGGGCGGTCAGCAACTCGTGCTGCCGGCGCAGGTGCGCGCGCGGGTCCGTCTCCGGGTCGTCGAGCAGGGCGGCGACCTCGTCGAGCGGGAAGCCGAGTTCTCGGTAGAACAGGATCTGCTGCAGCCGGTCGAGGTCGGCGTCGCCGTAACGCCGGTGGCCCGCGTGGCTGCGCCCGCTCGGGACGAGCAGGCCGATGCCGTCGTAGTGGTGCAGGGCGCGCACCGTCACTCCGGCGAAAGCGGCGACCTGTCCTACGGAGTAGCTCATGTCGTCCGCTCCTTTTCCGTTCTCGGTTCGCGCTCCACGGTGGGCCCTCACGTGACGTCAGGTGCAAGCCCGTGTCCTCGGGCGGCCCACACCCCCGGGCGATGCCGGATTTGTCCGCTTATCGTGAGCCCGTGGCTCAGGACTCCGCGCGACAGGCGCCCCCCTCTCCGGCGAGTCCCGCGCGCGCTCTACTGCCCGCGATCCTGCCCGCTCTGGTCGTCGGGGTGCTGGCGAGCCTGCTTCTGCTGCTGGTCAGCGAGCTGGCCGAGCAGTTGCAGGACGTGCTGTGGAAAAACCTGCCGGACGCCCTGGGGGTGGGCCGCTACTCGGTGCTGTGGATGCTCGTCATGCTCACCGCCACCGGCATCGCGGTCGGGCTGGTGGTGTGGAAGGCGCCGGGGCACGCCGGTCCCGATCCGGCGACCACCGGTCTCGACGCTCCCGTCCTGCCGCTCGTGGTGCTGCCGGGGCTGCTGCTGGCGACCATGCTGATGCTGGCGGGCGGGCCGAGCCTGGGCCCGGAGAACCCGATCATCGCGGTGAACGTCGCTCTCGTGTACTGGCTGGGCCACCGGCTGCTGCCACGGGCGCCCGGCCGGGTGTGGCCGGTACTGGCGGAGGCGGCGACGATCGGGGCTCTGTTCGGCACGCCGGTCGCCGCAGCCCTGCTGATCTCCGAGGCACTGGCCGGGCGGCAGACCGAGGGGCCGCTGTGGGACAACGTCTTCGCGCCGCTCGTCGCGGCGGCGGCCGGTGCGATGACGGCGACCCTGCTGGACCGTCCTAGCTTCGACCTCGGTCTGCCCCCGTTCGGGGAGCCCGACTGGGGCGATCTGCTGTCGGCGATGGTGATCGCTTCCGTAGGCGCGCTGCTCGGCATGGCCGCCGTGCGCGCCTTCCCCTACGTCCACGGCGCGTTCGCGCGGTTGCGGCACCCCATGCTGGTGCTGCCGGCCGGTGGGGTCGTACTGGGGCTGCTGGCGGCCCTGGGCGGCCATCTGACGCTCTTCAAGGGGCTGGCCGAGGTCGGGGAGCTCGCACACGATCCCGAGGGCTGGACGGCCGGAGAGTTCGCCACGATGACGGTGGTGAAGCTGGCCGCACTGCTCGTCGCCGCGTCCTGCGGCTTCCGGGGCGGCCGGATCTTCCCGGCGGTGTTCGTGGGCGTGGCCCTCGGCCTGACCGCCCATGCCGTCGTGCCCGCCGTCCATCCCGCGATCGGCGTGGCCACAGGCGTGCTCGGTGTGCTCCTCGCCATCACCCGGCAGGGCTGGGTGAGCCTGTTCGTCGCCGCCGCCCTGGTCGCCTCCCCCGCGGTCATCGCGCTGCTGTGCATCGCCTCTCTGCCGGCCTGGCTGCTGGTGACCGGCAGGCCGCAGATGCAGCTGCGGGAGGACGGGACCGCGATCCGGTGAACCGGAGGACGGGAGGACGGGAGGACGGGACCGCGTTTCCGGTGAACCGATCAGACCCTTCGATCCGATGAAGCGGCAGGACACCACTGCTTCCGCCGCCCTCACCCCGACAGGAGAACCCCATGCCCCTGCACCAAGGCCCCGCGAAGCCCGACGAGCGCTCCCTGTCCGTGAACCCCTTCTACGGCGAGGCGGACCCGGTCAGCGGTATGACCGAGGCGCCTCCGAAACACCGGCTGCCGGACGGACCGACGCCGCCCTCGACGGCCTATCAGCTCGTGCACGACGAGCTGATGCTGGACGGCAACTCGCGGCTGAACCTGGCCACCTTCGTCACCACCTGGATGGAGCCGCAGGCCGGGGTGCTGATGGCCGAGTGCCGCGACAAGAACATGATCGACAAGGACGAGTACCCGCGCACCGCCGAGCTGGAGCGCCGCTGCGTGGCCATGCTCGCCGACCTGTGGAACGCGCCCGACCCCTCGGCGGCCGTGGGCTGTTCGACGACCGGGTCGAGCGAGGCCTGCATGCTGGCCGGGATGGCCCTCAAGCGGCGGTGGAGGACACGCAATCCGGACGCGACCGCCCGGCCGAACCTGGTCATGGGAGTCAATGTCCAGGTCTGCTGGGACAAGTTCTGCAACTTCTGGGAGGTGGAGGCCCGCCTCGTGCCCATGGAGGGCGACCGCTTCCACCTCGACCCCCAGGCCGCCGCCGAGCTGTGCGACGAGAACACCATCGGGGTCGTGGGCATCCTCGGCTCCACCTTCGACGGGTCCTACGAGCCGATCGCCGACCTGTGCGCGGCCCTGGACAGCCTCCAGGAGCGCACCGGCCTGGACATCCCGGTGCACGTCGACGGGGCGTCCGGCGCGATGATCGCGCCCTTCCTGGACGAGGACCTCGTCTGGGACTTCCGCCTCCCGCGCGTGGCCTCGATCAACACCTCGGGGCACAAGTACGGGCTGGTCTATCCCGGGGTCGGCTGGGCGCTGTGGCGCGACCGGGACGCCCTGCCCGAGGAGCTGGTCTTCCGCGTCAACTACCTAGGCGGCGACATGCCGACCTTCGCCCTCAACTTCTCGCGGCCCGGCGCCCAGGTCGTCGCGCAGTACTACACGTTCCTGCGGCTGGGCCGCTCGGGCTACCGGGCCGTGCAGCGCTCCACGCGGGAGGTCGCCCGGGGCCTCGCCGACCGGGTGGAGGCGCTCGGCGACTTCCGGCTGCTGACGCGGGGAGACGAGCTGCCCGTGTTCGCCTTCACCACGGGCCCGGGTGTCGAGGCCTACGACGTCTTCGACGTCTCCCGGCGGCTGCGTGAGCACGGCTGGCTGGTGCCGGCGTACACCTTCCCGCCGAACCGCGAGGACCTCTCCGTCGTGCGGATCGTGTGCCGCAACGGCTTCTCCTCCGACCTCGCCGACCTGTTCATGGACGACCTGACACGGCTGCTGCCGGAGTTGCGCCGACAGCCGCACCCTCTGACGCGGGACAAGGAGGCGGCCACCGGCTTCCATCACTGAGCCGCTGAGCCGCTGAGCCACCGAACCGGTGAACCGGTGAACCCCCGAGTCGCCAAGCCATCCCGTCCCGTCAGCGGCTCATGCGCCCGAACCTGCGGACCGCCAGCGGGAAGAACACGGCGAGCAGGACCAACGGCCAGACGACGGCCGGCCAGAGCTCGTCGGTCTGCCCCGCCGGGCCGAACAGGTCACGCACGGCGGTCGCCGTCCGGGACATCGGATTCCACTCGACGACCGTGCCGAGCCAGCCCGGCATGGACTCCGGCGTGGCGATGGCGTTGGAGAGGAAGCCGACCGGCCAGACGAGGATCTGCACGGCCTGGACCATTTCCGGCTTCCCGGCCACCAGCCCCAGCAGGATGCCGATCCACAGCATCGCGAAACGGAACAGGAGAAGGAGACCCACGGCCCCCAGAAAGGCACCCGCACCGCCCTGAGCGCGCCAGCCGAGCGCGTACCCGACGCCGATCAGCACCACCAGGCCCAGCGCCGACTGGAGCATGTCGGCCGCCGAGCGGCCCACCAGGACCGCGCCGTCGGCCATCGGCATGGACCGGAAGCGGTCGATGACGCCCTTGTCGAGGTCCTGGGTGATGGCGAGCATCGTGCCCTCCAGGCCGAAGGCCATGGTGAGCGCGAGCATGCCGGGGATCAGATAGTCGAGGTAGTCGCCGTTCACCTCGCGGCCGCCGCCGACCAGATAGGCGAACATCAGCAGCAGCATCACCGGGAAGACGAACCCGACCACCAGCCGGCCGGGCTGCCGTACCCAGTGGGCGAGTTCACGCCGGGTCATGGTCCAGGAATCGGTCAGCGCGTACGTACTCACACGGCCTCCTTCGTGCGGTCGGCCCGCCCGGTCAGGTGCAGGAACACCTCGTCGAGCGTGGGGCGGCGCAGGGCCACGTCCTCGGCCTGGATGCCGGTCTCCTCCAAGGCGCGGACGACGGCGGAAAGGGCGGCCATGCGGTCGGTGACCGGGGCGCTGAGCAGTCGGCGGTCGGGGTCGACGGAGATCTCGTCCTTGGCCATGGGCAGCAGGGCGAGCGCGGCACCCAGCATGCCCGCGTCCCGCAGGACGACGTCGATGCGGTCGCCGCCGGTCAGGGCCTTCAGTTCGCCCGCGGTGCCCTCGGCGACGATCCGGCCGTGGTCCACGACGGAGATGCGGTCGGCGAGCTGGTCGGCCTCCTCCAGGTACTGGGTGGTGAGCACGACCGTCGTGCCGCCGCCGACGAGGGAACGGACGGCTGACCACACCTCGGCGCGGCCGCGCGGGTCGAGGCCGGTGGTCGGTTCGTCCAGGAACAGCACCTCCGGATCCGTGATCAGGGACGCGGCCAGGTCCAGCCGCCGCCGCATGCCGCCGCTGTAGGAGCGCACCGGCTTGCGACCGGTGTCACCGAGTGCGAAACGCTCCAGCAGCTCGTCCGCACGCAGCCGCGCGCGGCGGGCGCCCAGGTGGTGGAGGCGGCCGAACAGTTCCAGGTTCTGGTGGCCGCCCAGTTCCTCGTCGAGCGCGGCGTGCTGGCCGAGCAGGCCGATGCGCAGGCGGACCTCGCGGGCCCGGCGCACCACGTCGTGCCCGGCCACCTCGACCCGGCCCGAGTCCGGCCGCAGCAGCGTGGACATGATCCTGACCAGGGTCGTCTTGCCCGCGCCGTTGGGGCCGAGCACCCCGTGCACCGTGCCGCGGGCCACGGCGAGGTCGAGTCCGTCCAGGGCCTCTTTGTCGCCGTACCTCTTGCGTACGTCCTCGACGGTGATTGCCGCATCGGCCATGTGCCGAACCCCCACGTGAACTCAGTAGTCAAACTTGACTATCGCCCCAAGCTAACGCGACCGGCCTCAGTCGTCAAATTTGATTAGTGATGGTCCCCGGGGTGCCGCTCCCCCGTCGCGTACGGGTTCTGCTGGCCCTCGGTGAGGACACCGACGAACGGCTCGCCCTCGCCGGCGAAGGTGTAGGCCCCGCCCTCGATGCGCTCGATGAGGCCCTGGGTCCACTGCGCGTCGGCGTCCGCGGTGTGCACCCAGAGGTTCATGATCTCGCCGATGTGCCCGAGCTGCTCCGGGCCCTCCTCGGGCACGTAGTTCTCGGTGACGGCCGAGCGCCACTCCGCGATCCGGCGGACTCGCTCCCTCAGCAGCGACACCGCTTCGGCGCGCGGCAGGTCCACGATGACGCCGAGGGCCGCCGACTTCACGTCCATCTTCTGGTCGTACGAAGTCAGCGATTCGCGCACCAGCCGGAGGTATTCCTCGGTGCCACGCTCGGTCAGCTCGTACTCGGTGCGGGGCGGGCCGCCCACGGTGGAGGGGGCGATCTCGTGCGCGTGCAGCAGTCCCTGCTTCGCCATCTGTTTCAGGGCGTGGTAGATCGAGCCCGGTTTGGCGGTGGACCACTCATGGGCGCCCCAGTACTCCAGGTCGTTGCGCACCTGGTAGCCGTGGGCCCGCCCGTGCTGACGCACCGAGCCCAGCACGAGGAGACGGATCGCTGACATGGCGTCCAGATTAGGCCGCCCGCGGCCCGGCGGGACAACGGGCCGGAAGCGAAGGCCGCACCGGCCGGACCCCGCGGAGGGGACCGGCCGGAACGGGACGGCGGCCCAGGGGCACGCCCGGGGCCTGCCGGGAAGGCGGACCTAGAAGGGGAACGGGCTGCGGCCGTGCTGGACCGAGATCCACTTCGTCGTCGTGAAGGCTTCCAGGGTCGTCTCGCCGTTCAGGCGGCCGACGCCGGAGTTCTTCTCGCCGCCGAACGGCACGATCGGCTCGTCGTGCACGGTGGCGTCGTTGACGTGGAACATCCCGGTGACGATCTGCTTGGCGAAGCCGACGCCCCGCTCGATGCTGCCGGTGTGGACGGCGCCGCTGAGCCCGTACGGGGTGTCGTTGACGAGGCGTACGGCCTCTTCCTCGCCGTCAAAGGTGTTGATGAAGACGACCGGTCCGAAGACCTCCTGCTGCAGCAGGGCGGAGTCGGCGGGCAGGTCGCTCAGCACCGAGGGCTCGACGAGGTTGTCGGTGGTCGTGCCGTGAAGCAGGGCGGTGGCGCCCTCGGCGACGGCCTGCTCGACGACGCCGGAGACGGCCTCGGCCTGCGAGGAGTTGATGACCGGGCCGATGACGGTCCCCGGGTCTCGCGGGTCGCCGGACTTCAGCGTCCTCACCTTGGCGACGAACTTCTCGGTGAACTCGTCGGCGAGCGAGCGGTCGACCAGGATGCGGTTGGCGGCCATGCAGACCTGGCCCTGGTGGATGAAGCGGCTGAAGACGGCGGCGTCGACCGCGTAGTCCACGTCGGCGTCGTCGAGGACGACGAAGGCGCTGTTGCCGCCGAGTTCGATGATGGACCGCTTGAAGTGCGAGGCGGCGACGGTGGCGACGTGCCGGCCGACCTTGTCCGAGCCGGTGAAGGAGATCACCCGCGGGATCGGGTGCTCCAGGAAGGCGTCGCCGATCTCGGCGATGTCGGTGACGACGACGTTCAGCAGGCCCGGGGGCAGGCCCGCGTCCTCGAAGAGCTTGGCGATGATGGTGCCGCCGGAGATCGGGGTGTTCTGGTGCGGCTTGAGGACCACGCCGTTGCCGAGGGCCAGCGCGGGGGCGACCGACTTCAGCGACAGCAGGAAGGGCACGTTGAAGGGGCTGATCACGCCGACGACGCCGACCGGCTCGCGGTAGACGCGGTTCTCCTTGCCGTCGATCGGCGAGGGGATGATCCGGCCTTCGGGGCGCAGCGACAGGTGGATCGACTCGCGCAGGAACTCCTTGGCCAGGTGGAGTTCGAAGGCGGCCTTGCCGAACGTGCCGCCGGCCTCGTCGACGAGGACCTCGCTGATCTCCGCCTCGCGCTCCTCGACCAGCCGCAGCACCTTCTCGAAGACCGAGCGGCGGGCGTAGGCGTTGGTGGCGGCCCACTCCTTCTGGACGCGGGCGGCGGCGCGGTAGGCCTCGTCGACCTCGCCGACCGTGGCTATCGTGATCGACGCGAGCTTCTCGCCGTCGTAGGGATTGAAGTCGATGATGTCCCAGGACCCGGTCCCTGGGCGCCACTTACCGTCGATGTACTGCTGGGCCAGGTCTGTGAAGTACGACGACATGTGATCCCTCAATCCCCTGCTGCGATCGGCTGCGATCGGCATCACGATCTGATCACACGTCATCGTACGTGTGTTTCAAGGGAGTTGGGGCAACACTTGGGGCACTTCTGGGTTTCCCGGGGGGAAACCCGGAAAGGGCCGCGCGAGGGCCTGGACCTGCCCGACAGGCCCTAGGAGAGCTGGATCAGCCCGCGCAGCAGGTCCCGGCTCTCGTCGGGGCCGGGGCTGTCCTGCTGGAGTTCCTTCAACGCCTGCTCGTACTGGGTGACGTCCTCGCGCTTGTCCAGATAGAGGGCGCTGGTGAGCTGTTCCAGGTAGACGACGTCCGAGAGGTCGGAATCCGGGAAGCTCAGGATGGTGAAGGCGCCGGACTCACCCGAGTGGCCGCCGAAGCTGAACGGCATCACCTGCAGCCGCACGTTGGGCCGCTCGGAGATCTCGATCAGGTGCTGGAGCTGCTCTCGCATGACGTCGCGGTTGCCGTAGGGGCGGCGCAGGGCGGCCTCGTCGAGGACGATGTGGAAGTCGGGGGCGTTCTCGGCGACGAGGTACTTCTGCCGTTCCAGGCGCAGGGCCACCCGCCGGTCGATGTCGGCCGCGCTCGCGCCCTTCATCCCGCGCCGCACGACCGCGTGCGCGTACGCCTCGGTCTGGAGCAGGCCGTGCACGAACTGCACCTCGTACGCCCGGATCAGGGAGGCGGCGCCCTCCAGGCCGACGTAGGTGGGGAACCAGTTGGGCAGGACGTCGGAGTAGCTGTGCCACCAGCCGGCGACGTTGGCCTCGCGGGCGAGTCCGACGAGCGCCTGGCGTTCGGCGTCGTCCGCGATGCCGTACAGCGTCAACAGGTCTTCGACGTCACGGGTCTTGAAACTCACCCGGCCCAGTTCCATCCGGCTGATCTTCGACTCCGACGCCCGGATCGAGTAACCCGCCGCCTCGCGTGTGATGCCTCGCGCCTCACGCAGTCGCCGTAGTTGCGAGCCGAGCAGCATCCGCCGCACCACCGATCCGGGCTCTCCCGCGCTCACGTTCGCCAGCCTCCCCAACCGTCCTCAGGGCCCGCAGTCTGCCACTAAAACACTTCGAGCAGTACTCGTCCGATTACAGAGATGGAAAAAAGCCAAAGGGTACACGTGGCGCCGCGCGAGGGAAGGGTGAGGAGAAAGCAAGGGAAGTGCTCGCCAACCACAAGAAGATGGCGGAAAAAATGGCCAAGAAGCGGTACGGGCGGGTCCATTTCGGTCACGTGCACGTGCATCTGCCCTTGCATCTGCCCTTCGCATCGGAAACCATGGTCCCGCGCCACCGCTGCATCGCAACGACCGCGAATCCCGGGAGTGCCTCGCATGGGGACGAATGGATCGACCATGCTCGAGCCGTTACGGCAGGGCCTTCCGCCGCTTGATCCCGCGGCCGTGTCCGACGCGGCCTCCTGCGCCCTGCCGGCCCGCTTCGAAGCGGTGCGCGAGGCGCGCCAGTTCACCAGGAGAACCCTGGGGCAGTGGGACGTGGGCGAGCGGTTCGACGACATATGTCTGGTCGTCTCGGAACTGGTGACCAACGCCCTGCGGCACGGACTGTCACCCGACGCCGCTCCGCGCGTACCCGAGCAGCAGCCGCCCGTGCGTCTGCACCTGCTGCGGTGGACCGAGCGGCTGGTGTGCGCGGTGCGCGACCCCAGTCACGACAGCCCCCTGCCGCGCGAGGTGGACGACTTCGCTGCGGAGTCGGGCCGCGGCCTCTTCCTCGTCGACTCCTTCGCCGAGGGCTGGGGCTGGCACCCGCTCTCCCCGAACCTGGGCGGCAAGGTCGTCTGGGCGCTGTTCCGCCTGCACACTCCCGGCGAATGACGAACCGCGGTGCCTTCTGGCGCCGCGGTTCTACGCGCGTCGCAGCCCGTTGTGCACCGTTTTTCCCGGCGTGTCGTACGCCGGGTCCGACCGCCGTCAGCCCGCGATCAGGTGGTCGAACTCGCCGTCCTTGATCCCCAGGAGCATCGCCTCGATCTCGGCCCGCGTGTAGACGAGCGCTGGACCGTCCGGGAAGCGCGAGTTGCGTACGGCCACGTCACCGCCGGGCAGCCGCGCGAACTCGACGCAGGATCCCTGGGAGTTGCTGTGCCGGCTCTTCTGCCAGGCAACGCCGTACAGCTGTGTGGCCGCCATGCCGTTGTACACGTCAGGCCCCCCGTCAACGTCGTGGTCCACAGGTCGCTCCCTGGTGGTGCACTGGCTCGTGCGGCCATAGATGCCATGGTCAACTGTTCCGGATCATAGCCCCGTTCACGTGCGCCTGCATGAGCAGATGCACGTGCACGCGGGGTGCCTACGCGGTTACAGCTTTGACGCCTGCTTTACCGAGCCCACGACGGTGCTGGGGCCCCTTCGCGCGTCTGCCCCGAAGCCCGCCCCGCATGCGGCGACCGGTCTTCCCGGGTGACCTGCGGCAGGGCGGTCAGGACAGGTGGTGGTACGGATCGAACCACTCGTGCACAGGAAGAGACGCATCGGGTGCCCTCGATGTTCCGTCGCCGCGGACACGGTTCGGCCGACCGGCCGCGGCGCGGGCCCCGGAGGGTGGCCGGATCGCCCCCGCCTGGGCGGACGCCCGCCGTCCGCTCGGTGGGCCGTCCGGCCTGCGGGCCGCCTCCGGCCGCCCCGGCATCGACCTCACGGAGCCGTCCGGGCCATCGCCTCCCCCGCCGCGAACAGGCCGGGGCCACCGCCTCCGCCTCCCCGGCGCACAACGGACTCGCCCCCGTGAGCGACGGAGGCGTCGTCCACGGGGGCGAGGGGGCGCCGTCTCCCAACAGGTGCGGGAAGACGGCCGGTTGACGGATATGGGGTCGCTCCTCCCGTCGGCCCGACGGGACGCCGGGCGTGCTCCCCGTCGTACGAACAGCGATCAGCTCGTACGACGATGAGGGGAGCGGTCGTACGGAGGTGACCGGGGGTCGCCGGGGTGTCAGCGGGTGCTGTACGGCAGGAGCGCCATCTCGCGGGCGTTCCTGACGGCTCGCGCCAGGCGGCGTTGCTGCTGGGCGGAGACCCCGGTGACCCGGCGGCTGCGGATCTTGCCGCGGTCGGAGATGAACCTCCGCAGCAGCGCGGTGTCCTTGTAGTCGATGTACGTGATTCCGGCTTGATCCAGCGGGTTGGGCCGGTTCTTGACGGGCTTGCGTTCGGTCTTGCGGGGCACGGGTCAGACCTCCAGAAGGGTGTCGAAGGCGGGCGGCAGCCGCTTCCAGGCGTCGCGCCCGGCGGCGTACTCGGCGTCGGTGAGCAGGCAGGACTCCAGCAGCTCGTGGAGTCCGTCGCGGTCGAGGCCGGGCGAGGTGAAGACCAGGTGCTGGCAGCAGTCGCCGTGCTCGGGGTGCCAGTCCATGGCCGCCGCGGCGCGGCGGACCGGCGGGAGCATCTCCCAGGCCGCGTCCGGGAGGGAGGCAAGCCAGGGGCCCGCGGACTCCACACACAGGGCGCCGCCGGCCGCGTCCCAGTGGAGCAGCACATCCGGCTTGTCGGCGAGCCAGAACCGGCCCCGGCTGCGGGCGGCGGCACAGGTCAGGTCCTCCAGCGCCGCGTACAGCCGCTCGGGGTGGAAGGGGCGGCGGCGGTGCCAGACGAACGTGGCGACGCCGTGTGCGTCGGCCTCCGCGGGCAGCAGGGCACAGGCAGGGTGCTGGGCCGCGGCGGCGGCCTCCACGTCGAAGCCGGCGAACGCGGCGGCGGTGAGCGGCGAGTGCGGCTCCGGTGCACCTGCACGTGCGGATGCGCCCGCCGGGTCCGCGAGGTGGCCGCCTCGGACGGGGACCCGGCGGGCCGTCGGGTGGAGCTGGGCCAGCAGCTCGCGGTCCTCGTCGTCGGCCTCCGGGGAGTCGACGACGGCCAGGACGGGGG
>NZ_MUBA01000380.1 GCF_002154575.1 Streptomyces bobili | reverse complement strand
GCCGATGTCCACAGCTCCCCCGACCACGGACGAGGCCCCGCGGCCCGCGGCACCCGCGCCGGGGCCCCGCGGCCCGTGGGCCCCGCTGCGTCCGCTCGTCCTGCGCCTGCACTTCTACGCCGGCCTGCTCGTCGCCCCCTTCCTCCTCGTCGCCGCCCTCACCGGCTTCCTCTACGCGGGCGCCTTCCAGGCCGAGAAGCTGGTGTACGCCCACGAGATGACCGTCCCCGTCGGCGACGCGAAACTGCCGGTGTCCGAGCAGGTCGCCGCCGCCCGCAAGGCCCACCCCGAGGGCACGGTCACGGCCGTACGGCCCTCTCCGCGAAGCGACGCCTCCACCCGGGTGCTGCTCTCCGGTGTCGAGGGCGTCGACGCGACCCACTCCCTGGCCGTATTCGTCGACCCGTACACCGGCGAGGTGCGCGGCGCGCTGGAGCAGTACGGCTCGACCGGCGCGCTGCCGCTGCGGACCTGGATCGACGAGTTCCACCGCGACCTGCGACTCGGTGAGAACGGCCGTCTCTACAGCGAGTTGGCCGCGAGCTGGCTGTGGGTGATCGCGGGCGGCGGCGTCGCGCTCTGGTTCTCCCGCCGCCGCGCCCTGCGCAAGGTCCGCGGCACCGGCGGCCGTCGTCGCACCCTGGGCCTGCACGGCACGGTCGGCGTCTGGGCCGCCGCCGGGTTCTTCTTCCTCTCCGCGACCGGGCTCACCTGGTCCCAGTACGCCGGCGCGCACATCGACGAACTGCGCACCTCGCTCGGCCAGTCCACCCCGGCCGTCTCCTCGGCGGCCGGCGCCGGCGAGCACGCCGGCCATGACGCGGCAGGCGGTGACGGCGGCGACGGCGAGCACGGCGTCGGCCTCGACAGGATCCTGGCCGCCGCCCGCGCCGAGGGCCTCGGCGACCCGGTGGAGATCGTGCCGCCCGCCGACGCCGGATCCGCGTACGTCGTACGGCAGGTGCAGCGCAGCTGGCCCACCAAGCAGGACGCCGTGGCCGTCGACCCGGCCACCGGCGAGGTCACCGACGTGCTGCGGTTCGGCGACTTCCCGGTGCTCGCCAAGCTGACCCGCTGGGGCATCGACCTGCACACCGGTGTCCTGTTCGGCCTGGCCAACCAGATCGCCCTGATGGGGCTCGCGCTCGCGCTGATCCTGCTGATCGTGTGGGGCTACCGCATGTGGTGGCAGCGTGGCCGCGGCTCCGCCTTCGGCCGGCCGATCCCGCGCGGCGCCTGGGCGCAGGTCCCGCCGTACGTGATGGTGCCGCTGATGGCGGTGATCGCCGTGCTCGGCTACTTCCTGCCGCTCCTCGGCATACCGCTCGCCGTGTTCCTCGCCCTGGACGTCGTCCTCGGCGAGCTGGCCCACCGCAGGGCGCGGCGGACGTCCGTCTGAGTTTCGTCCAGGACGACGCAGCGGCCCGGCGGTGAGGTCCACCGCCGGGCCGTCCCGCGCCGAGGACCGATCCTGTCAGGCCTGCGCGAAGTCACCCGTGAACGCCGAGGCGATCCGCAGGTGCGGGCGGGCCTCCGCGTGCCGCCCCTGCCGCTCCAAGGTGCGGCCCAGCATCAGGCGGGCGTAGTGCTCCACCGGGTCGCGCTCCACTATGGCGCGCAACTCGGTCTCGGCGCGGCCGAGTTGGGCCGAGTGGTAGTAGGCGCGGGCCAGCAGCAGCCGCGGTCCTGTCTGATCCGGCACCTCTTCGACCAGCCCCGCCAGGACCCGCGCGGCGGCGGTGTACTCCTTGGCGTCGAAGAACAGCCGCGCCCGCTCCCAGCGCTCGGCCGGCGTTCCGTGGGCGTAGTACTCGGTGTCGTAGGTGATGTCCACTCGTGGCCTCCTTTGACCCCCACAACCGCGCCCGAAGGTTGAAAATTCCACTGCATGCCCGACCTGGTCACCGGGCTACATGGCGGCCAGTTCCGCCTCCGCCCGTTCGGTGATCGTGGTGAGTACGCGGCCGGCGACGGCGCGGTCCTCCGCGGAGATCCCGGCGTAGATCCGGGCGGTGACCGGGGCGGTCTCGGCGGTCACGGTGTCGTGGAGCGTGCGTCCGGCGTCCGTGGCACGGATGTCCTCCCCGTCGGCCGCCAGCAGGCCCTTGGTCAGCAGCTCCCCGATGACCGCGCGGGCCTCGGCGGGGTCGATCTTGAGGGAGGCGACGACCCGGCCGGCGAGCGTCTCCCGGTCGAGGGGGCCGTCGGCGACGGCCGGCCGGAGGGTGATCTGCTGCTGGAACGTGACTCCGTGGCGGCGCAGGACGCGTTCGAGGACGGCGCGGGCGGCGTAGTGGGCCAGGCCGATGACGCGGCTGTCGACGGGAGGTGCGGTGGTGGTGGTCATGACTTCCCCTTGCTGCTCTCGTCCGTGATGGTCTCTGCCGTGCTGTCGTGCGGTGGTTCCAGGGGTGCGTCGAGCAGGAGGGCCAGTTCGCTCGCGAAGGTGCGGGTGCGGGCGCTGTCCAGGCCGCCGAGCGGTTCCGTCAGCTGCTCCAGCAGCCCGTGCACCATCTCGATGGCCCGCAGGGTGACGTCCAGGCCCTGCTCGGTGAGCGCCAGTTGCACCGCGCGCGGATCGCGCGGATCACGGGTGCGCTCGATCAGCCCCGCGGACTCCAGGGCACGGGCCAGCTTCGAGACGTACAGCGGTTCGAGACCGGTGTGGTCGGCGAGCCGCCGCTGACTGGGGCGCTCACCGGCGTGCCGCATGCCGTGCAGTGACGCGACGATCGCGTACTGCGCGTGGGTGAGGCCGAGCGGTGCCACCGCCCGGTCCACCGCCACCCGCCACTTCGTGGACAGCCGCCACACCAGATATCCGGGCGTCGCCCCTTCGGAACCCTTGCTCATGGCTCATACGGTACATGGCGATTATGTACATGGCTACTATCGCCCGCCGGTGCCTGCCTGCGGGCGGACGGCGGCCGTCGGGGCGACGGATACGCTGGCCGCGTGAACGAGAACCTTCCTCCCTGTCCCCAGTGCTCCTGCGAGTACACCTACGAGATGAACGCCCTGGTGGTGTGTCCGGAGTGCGGCCACGAGTGGATGCCCGCCGAGGGCGGCGCGGACTCCGGCGCCCCTGCCGAGCAGGTCGTCAAGGACTCCGTCGGCAATGTGCTGAAGGACGGCGACACGGTGGTCGTCGTCAAGGCGCTCAAGGTCAAGGGGAGCCCGTCCGGCATCAAGGCCGGCACCAAGGTGCGCAACATCCGGCTGGTCGACGGCGTGGACGGGCACGACATCGACTGCAAGATCGACGGCTTCGGCGCGATGCAGCTGAAGTCGAGCGTGGTCAAGAAGGGCTGAGCCCTCCCTACGGATTCCCGGCGGCGCATCCATCGGATGCTGAATTGCAAAGTTTCGCAATTGCCTAGATGCTGTGTTGGCTATATTGGCTATGTCGCCTGTGTTCGCAGGTGGTCGTGGGCATGGCCTTCGCTCGCCCCGGTGGGGGCGCCGTCGGGGAAGCCGAGGAACCGTGTCCGTTCCGCTGTACCAGGCCAAGGCCGAGTTCTTCCGCATGCTCGGGCATCCCGTACGCATCCGTGTACTGGAGCTGCTCCAGGACGGCCCGATGCCGGTGCGCGGTCTGCTCGCCGCCATCGAGGTCGAACCCTCCAGCCTCTCCCAGCAACTGGCCGTACTGCGCCGGTCCGGCATCGTCACGTCCACGCGGGAGGGCTCGACGGTCGTCTACGCGCTGGCCGGCGGTGACGTCGCCGAGCTGATGAAGGCCGCGCGCCGGATCCTCACCGAGCTGCTCACCGGGCAGAACGAACTGTTGGCCGAACTACGGGACGGCGAGGTCACCACCCGATGACGTCCGTGCTCCTGCGGATCCGGAGCCGGATCGCCGCCCTGCTGCCCGGCCGGGACGATCTGGCGGAATTGCGCCGCGATCCACGCCGGGACCTCCTCGCGGGCCTGACCGTGGCGGTCGTCGCGCTGCCGCTCGCCCTCGGCTTCGGCGTCTCCTCCGGGCTCGGTGCCGAGGCCGGCCTGGCGACCGCCGTCGTCGCCGGGGCACTCGCCGCGGTGTTCGGCGGCTCGAACCTCCAGGTGTCCGGGCCGACCGGCGCCATGACGGTGGTGCTCGTGCCGATCGTCGCCGCCCACGGGCCGACCGGAGTGCTGACCGTCGGGCTGATGGCGGGCGCGATGCTGGTCGCCCTCGCCCTGCTCAGGGCCGGCACCTACATGCAGTACGTGCCCGCGCCCGTCGTCGAGGGCTTCACCCTCGGCATCGCCTGCGTGATCGGCCTGCAACAGATCCCGAACGCGCTGGGAGTACCCGGGCCGGAGGGCGACCGCGTCCTCGTGGTGACCTGGCACGCCATGGAGGAGTTCGCGAGGAACCCCAACTGGACGGCCGCCGCCTTCGCCCTGGCCGTCGCCGCCGTCATGCTCGCCGGGGCCCGCCGCCGGCCCACCGTCCCCTTCTCCATCCTCGCCGTCATCGCGGCCACCGTCGTGGCCGAAGTGGCCGGCCTGGACGCGGCGAAGCCGATCGGCGACCTGCCGTCCGGCCTGCCCGCGCCCTCCCTCGCCTTCCTCGACCCGGGCACGCTCGGCTCCCTGCTCGCCCCTGCCGTCGCGGTCGCCGCACTGGCCGCCCTCGAATCGCTGCTGTCGGCCTCCGTCGCCGACGGCATGACCGTCGGACAGAAACACGACCCGGACCGTGAGCTGTTCGGCCAAGGCCTCGCCAACCTCGCCGCCCCGCTGTTCGGTGGCGTGCCCGCGACCGGGGCCATCGCCCGCACCGCCGTCAACGTCCGCACCGGCGCCGGATCCCGGCTCGCCGCGCTCACCCACGCGGCGATCCTCGCGGTGATCGTGTTCGCCGCCGCGCCCCTCGTCTCCAGGATCCCGCTCGCCGCGCTCGCCGGAGTGCTCCTGGCCACCGCGGTCCGCATGGTCGAGGTCGGCTCGCTGCGGGCGATGGCGAAGGCCACCCGCTCCGACGCCCTGATCCTGGTGCTCACCGCCGTCGCCACCCTCGTGCTCGACCTCGTGTACGCCGTGATCATCGGCCTGGTCGTCGCGGGCGCCCTCGCCCTGCGCGCGGTGGCCAAGCAGGCCCGCCTCGAAGAGGTCCCGCTCGACCGGGGCGACCACAGCGCCGAGGAACACGCCCTGCTCGCCGAGCACATCGTGGCGTACCGCATCGACGGACCGCTGTTCTTCGCCGGCGCCCACCGCTTCCTGCTGGAACTGGCCGAGGTCGCCGACGTACGCGTCGTCATCCTGCGCATGTCCCGCGTCACCACCATCGACGCCACCGGCGCCCTCGTCCTCAAGGACGCCGTGGAGAAGCTCCACCGGCGCGGCATCGTCGTCATGACGTCCGGGATCCGTGCCGGCCAGCGGCAGGTCCTCGACTCGGTCGGCGCGCTGGAACTGCTGCGCCTGGAGGGACGCGAGTACGCGGGCACGCCCGAGGCGATCAAGGCCGCGCACAGCTACCTGGAGGGCGCCGGCGTCATGCCGTCCCTCCCCGCCCGGCCGGCCCGGTCCGTCGGCGAGGAAGCAGGGGGGACGGTCGGATGAGTACCCGGCTCGAAGCCCTGCCCCACCGGCATGTCCTCACCCTGCCCACGATGCCGTCCGCGGTCCGGACGGCACGGGAGACGGCCGAGCAGGCCCTGACCGAGTGGGGCATCAGCCTGCGCCACCCCACCGTGGACCCGGCCCTGCTGATCCTCGGTGAACTGGTCACCAACACCGTCCGGCACGCCGCCGTGCTCTCCCCGCAGCTGACGGTCATCTACGCGGCCGGCGCCGACACGCTCGCCTTCGCCGTGCACGACCGTCACCCCTACCAGCCGCCGCTCCACGGCGCGGCCACCCGCGGCGGGACGGGCGGCCTGGCCACCGTCATGGAACTCGCCCTCGGTCTGGGCGGCAGCGCGGTCGTCCGCGCCGACGCCGACGGCCAGGGCAAGAGCGTCTGGATCACCCTCCCCCTCTGAGCCTCACCCACCCCACAAGGAGACGGACGACGATGACGATCGAATGGCGCTACACCGTCGAGCAGGACCTCGGCATCCTGTCCGTCTCCGGATACCTCGGCCCGGACGCCGTCCGCCGCTTCACCGGTGCCGTCGGCTGGGTGGTGGGACGGGGGAGCGGTCCGGTCATCGTCGACCTGACCGGACTGCGCGGCTGGTCGGCGGAGGGCCAGCTGACGATCATCGAGGCCGCGCGCCGCCTCGCCGGGGCCGGCCGCGGTCTGGAGCTGGCCGCGATCCCCGCCGACGGGTCCCTGGTCCCCGACCGGGACTGCCCGCCCATCCCCGTGCACGCCGACCTGGCCGGCGCGCTCGCGTCCCACGGCGCACGGCACGGCGAGGCGCCCGAGGGCCGCCACGAGTGGCGTACGACGGGCTGGCCGAGCGCGGGCGTGTCGGCCCCCCGCAGCTGAACGCGGTGACTGCGCACACCTGCGGAGTCGCTAATCTTGGCGACCGACGAACCTGTCACCGCTCTCGCGGGGGGACGACACGATGAGCACGCCGCTGTACCAGCTGAAGGCCGAGTTCTTCAAGACGCTCGGCCATCCGGCGCGCATCCGCGTCCTCGAACTCCTCAGCGAACGCGAGCACGCGGTGGCGGAGATGCTGCCCGAGGTGGGCATCGAGCCGGCCCATCTGTCGCAGCAGCTCGCCGTGCTGCGCCGGGCGAACCTCGTCGTGACCCGTAAGGAGGGCTCGACCGTGTACTACTCGCTGACCAGCCCGTACATCGCGGAGCTGCTGCGGGTCGCGCGCACCATCCTGTCCGGGGTGCTGGCCGGACAGGCCGAGCTGCTCGCCGACCTCCAGGCCGCCCAGAACCAGGCGAGCCCCCCGTCCTGACCGCGCCTCGGCCCGAGTGACCTGACCTCGACGCTCCCGCGGTGACGCCACCGGGATCGGTAGACGGATACGCCGCAATAGGTAGGTGGCGCGGGCCCTGGCGCGGCAGTACGTATCGCGTGCCGCGGGCCCGAGGACAACGGCCGACGACTACGAGGCGATCCGCAGGACGATCACGGCGATGAAGGCCGCGACCGTGCCGAACACCGTGCGGGTCAGCAGGCGGGTACGTCGTTCGCTGCCGCGGCGGACGGACCGGGCCGTCGGCACGGTCGCGGTCGACACGTCACTGACCAGCCGGCCGAGCGCGGCGCGCTGGGCGTCGAGGTCGCCGAGCGCGGGGACGTTTGCCCCGATGAGGGCGCGCGCGTGTCCGAGTCTGCTCCTGGTCGCCGCCGTACTGGCCAGGGTCTCCGCCGCTGTCCGGGCGACGGTGAGGCCGAGACCGTCGCAGAGCAGAACGGTACGACGGTGATGGGGCGGCAGGAGCAGCAGCGCCGTGCCGGCCGGTCCCGCCGGGGCGGGGCGGCCGTGGCCGCGCGGACGCCGGAACCGCTGCCAGGGCGCGAGCGCGTGGTCGTACGCCTGCTGGCGCACCCATCCGAGCGGGTCCGGGTCCACGGCGACCTCGGGCCAGCGCTGCCATGCCTGGTGGAAGGCGTGCTCCACGGACTCGAAGGCGAGGTCGCGCCGCCCGGTGAGCAGGTAGACCTGGTGGACGAGGGCGGGGGCGCAGTGCCGGTGGAGGATGTCGAAGGCGTCCTGCGGGGTGACCGCGGAACGGAGGGCGGCACCGTGCCGGTCGGTCGCGGCCCGCTTCGGGCGGTGGACGTCATCCGGAGCGGGAGGCGGCCAGGTAGGCCCGGACCAGTTGGGTGCCTGCGCCGCAGCGTCCTGCGCCACGGGGGCATTCCTGGCAGCGCATGAGGTGTTCAACGTATGCCTCGTACTCGATCACAGCGACGGATGCGACGTCTTCGTCATGCACGGCGTCCTCCCGTGTCGCACATGACCGGGCCCGCTGTCGGTGGCCTTCCGGTGACCAACTCTTCCCCTCCGCGTGACGGCGGCCCCGCTGTCGTGGGACCGCTCCTGTCGGCATGGGCCAGCCTGACGCACGCCGGGGTCTCGGCGATCGAGGTCGGCGCAATATCGGTAGACCTAGGTGGAGCGCGGCAGCAGCCGCGAGCCGTACGTACGCGCCCCCGTACGCCGGGCGGAGATGGCGCGGTCCTGTCCCTGGGAGACGGAGATCCGCGCGTTCGAGGAATCCCACGGCAATCGACCTGCCGACGGAGTACAGGTCGGGTCCTTCGTCGCGCATGTGGGCAACGCAGGCCGGCGCTCCCCGGCCCCTCGCACCGCTACCGGTCGCCCGCACCGGACGGAGCGCCTCGGCCCTGGGTCAGCGCATCCGTCCCCGCGGTTTGAGTGGCGTCGCCGGCAGCCCAGGTGCCGCCAGCGGGGCGCCGTCGTAGCCGTGGACCTCACCGAAACGGGTGCCCTTCGTCCAGTCCTCGCGGGCCTGTTCGATCTCCGCCTGGGTGCGGCCGACGAAGTTCCACCACATGATCAACTCTTCTTCGAAGGGCTCGCCGCCGAGGAGCATCAGGCCGGCGTCGGACTCGGCGTGCAGGGGCAGTTCGCCCCGGCCGCAGCCGAGGTAGAGCATCGAACCCGGCAGGACGGTCACGCCGTCCACGCGCACCTCGCCGGACATCGCCAGCACGCCGTACTCGAAGTCGGGGACGAGCGGCAGCCGGACGTCGGTGCCACGGGTGAGCGCGAGGTCGGCGCCGACGATCGGGGTGTACGCCGTGCCGGGCGAGGCCGCGCCGTCGAGGTCGCCGAGGATCACGGTGGCCGTGAGGCCGGGGGCCGTGACCGTGGGCAGTGTGGCGTGGTGCTCGAAGTGCGGCTCGGTGTGCCGGTGGGCGTCGGGCAGCGCGACCCAGAGCTGGGCGCCGTGCAGAAAGCGGGCGTGGGACCGGGGGCTCTCCTCGGAGTGGCTGATCGCCCGCCCCGAGGTCATGAGGCCCAGCTCGCGGGGCCGGATGGTCTGCAGGCTGCCGGTGGAGTCGCGGTGCAGCACCTCGCCCTCGTGCAGCCAGCTGACCGTCTGGAGGCCGATGTGGGGATGCGGCGGGACCTGCATGCCGGGCTCGTCGGCGATGTCGTCGGGGCCGTAGTGGTCGACGAACGCCCAGGCGCCGATCATGCGCCGGCCGAGGTTCGGCAGCAGCCGGCGTACCTCGGTCGACTCCCCGAGTCTGACGCGGCGGGGACTCAGCAGCTCACGCACGGGCTCGGCGACGACGAATCCGCGTCCGCCGCACACGCTGGGCACGGGCGAGCGGTCAAGGTTGCTCATGGCCCACAACCTAACGGGTCACCGATCGGTCAGCGTGGCGTCGAGTTCCCTGCTGGCCCGGACGAGGTCGTGGTCCGGTTCGTCGAGCAGGTGGCGCAGGACGCCGCGCTGGGCACGGACGGCGTGGCGCGCGTCGCGTTCCCATTCGACGTACTTCTCGCGACGGCGCAGCAGCTTGGGGTAGGCGGCGGCGGTGGTCTCCCACTGCCGGGCGTCGGCGATGCTTCCCAGCAGGTGCAGTATCTCGACGCGGCAGGTGACCTGCGGGAGCCGGACGAGCTCCCAGAGGAAGGGCACGGTGGCCGCCGTCGCCTGGCCCACCACGAAGCCGTACTGGCAGATGCGCTGGCGCAATTGGCCGAGCGCGGGCCCGGCGGTGTCGGCGTCGCCGCGGGCGACGGTGGTCAGCAGGACCGGGATGGCTTCGGCGGACCCGGTCGAGTCGGTTATCTCGGGCCAGGGCACCTGGCCGAGGTCCTCGAGCGGCGTGGATCTCTTGATGGCAGTCATGTCAGGTGTGGGTACGGGTCGGGAGCATGGCCCAGACGGTCTTGCCCACGGGGGAGCGGCGGGTCCAGCCCCAGTGCTCCGAGAGGGCTTCGACCATGTGCAGTCCACGGCCGTGCTCCAGCAGGGGATCTTCTCCGGCGTGCGGGTAGACGGGCAGGTCGTCGCTCGGGTCGGTGACGGCACACACGAGGTGGGAACGGCGCAGCGAGAGCCTGAGCCGTACGTCCCCGGCATCCTCCGGCGGGTCCGGCAGGGCGTGCAGGACGGCGTTGGCGGCGAGTTCGGTGACGACGGTGAGCGCGTCGTCGGCACAGTGCTCCAGGGACCAGCCGTCCAGGGTGCGGTGGGTGAAGTCCCGTGCCGCGGCGAATCCTTCCCGGCTGCCCGAGAGGTGCAGCACGGCCGTTCTGGACAGGTCGCGGACGGACCCGGGACTCCGGAACTGCGCAGGTGATGACACGGCATCTCCCTGAGGCAACGTCAGTACAGGGCGGCGGAAGTGCGGTTGACGACAGGGCTATTATCCACGCTGACGATGTCCTCGTGCAATTTCACGGGAAATTGCGCGTACGAAGCGAGGAGAGTGCAGTGTCGTCAGTGCCGAACGGAGTCCCGGCGAGCGCGCTGGGTGCCCGCTGGATCAAGAGCAGTCACAGCAATGCCGAGGGCAACTGTGTGGAGGTGGCCGTCCTGGACGGGGGAGGAGTCGCGATGCGCAACTCCCGTGACCCCGAAGGGCCGGCCCTGATCTACACGCCGGCCGAGGTGGCGGCGTTCGTGGCCGGAGCGAAGGGCGGAGAGTTCGACCACCTGCTGTAACGGCATGCGATCACCTGGTGTCGGGGCGCGGACCGAATCAATTCCCCTGCGCCGTGCGGTCGGTGGCCTTCGGATGCGACAATGAAGTCTGTCGTCTGCCGGTCGACGCAAGCCAGAACGGGGAGTCAGGATGTCTGCCGAGTCGCCTCGCGTCTCCCGCCTCGAACCGTATCTGAACCGGGCCGAGCCCGCCCCGACCTTGCTGAAAATGCTGGTCGGTGTGCAGTTGGCGGGCATCCGAGAAGACGCCGGACTGTCCCAGGACCAGGCCGCGCGTGCGGTCGGTTTCAGCCCGGCGAAGCTGTCGCGGATCGAGGCGGGCAAGGGGCGCCGCCCTCCCACGGAGGGCGACGTCCGCGCCCTCCTGAACCTCTACGGATCAGAGGATCACGAGGCCTCCGTCCTGCTCCGGTTGCTGCGGCAGGCGGGGGAACCGGGCTGGTGGCAGCGCTACGACAAGCGGCTGATGCCCGAGTGGTTCGACCGCCTGGTGGGACTGCAGGAGGCGGCCACCGCCATCCGTACCTTCGAGATCCAGTACGTGCCGGGCCTGTTGCAGATCCCGGCGTACACCCGTGCCGTCGTCGAGCGCGGCCTGCCGACGGCGCCGGTCCGTGAGGTGGAGCGACGGGTGGAGCTGCGGACGCGGCGCACCCGGCTCCTGGAGCGGCGGGACGCACCGCAGTTGTGGGCCGTCATGGACGAGTCGGTGCTGCTGCGTGTGCTCGGTGGCCGTGAGGTCATGCGGGAGCAGCTCGACCACCTGGTGAGGATGGCCGCGCTTCCCCATGTGACCGTGCAGGTGGTGCCGTTGGACGTCACCCACGCCTCCGCGCCGTCGATCCCGGTGACGTATCTGCGGTTCGGCGGTTCCGATCTGCCCGATGTCGTCTACCTCGAGCAGATCAGAAGTGCCACCTTCCTGGAGGACCAGGACGAGACGGAGGAGTACCGGGTCACGCTGGACCGGCTGGCCGACGAGGCGCTGAATCCCCGTGACTCCCTCGCGCTCCTGCGCGAGACGGCGCGGAACCGCTACTGCCCGGCCCCCTGATGTCGGTGCCGGTCAGGGCAGCCGGGCCACGCCGCCGTACTCGATCCACTCCTGGGTGAGCTGGCGGGGTGCCACCTCGGTGTCGGGGCGCCAGGTGGAGACCTCCACCAGGCCGGGATCGAGGATCTCCAGGCCGGCGAAGAGCGCGTCCATGTCCTTCTCCTGGCGCACCCGGCCCCAGTGGCCCTGGGTGGCCTGGTCCATGAAGTTCGTGACGAACTCGCGGACCTCCGGGTCCTCGCTGACCAGTTGGCACATCACCAGGAAGCTGCCCGGCGCGAGGCGTTCGGCCACCCGGCGGACCACGGCCGGCGGTCCGTCGGTCTCGCTGTCGGGGATGCAGTGGAACACCGAGTTGAACAGTACGGCCACCGGCTGCGAGAGGTCGATCAGACGCTCGGTGTCGGGGTGGGCGAAGATCGCGTCGGTCTCGCGCATGTCGGCGTGGATGACGGTGGTGCGCTCGTCCTGCTCCAGCAGGGCCCGGCCGTGCACGAGCACCATCGGGTCGTTGTCGATGTAGACGACGTGCGCGCTCGGGTCGATGCTCTGGGCGACGTGGTGCACGTTGTTCTGCGTGGGCAGGCCTGACCCGTGGTCGAGGTACTGCCGGATTCCGTACTCCTGCGTCAGGGTCCGTACGACGCGCTGCAGAAAGCGCCGGTTGTTGAGGGCGAGGACGCGGGTGCTGGGGACGACCTTGTCGAGTTCCTCGCACGCCGCGCGGTCCGCCGCGTAGTTGTCCTTGCCGCCCAGATAGTGGTCGTACATGCGCGCGGCTGTCGGAACCGTGGCATCGATCGACGTGGACAGCTGATTGCCTGGCTGCATATTTCCCCCAGTCCGGGCCCACGCCGAGGGCTGGCGCGGTCGGCAACCCATCCTAGGGAAGCGGCAATTGGTGATGCCACCCCTTGATCCGTGGTTCCCCTGCGGGCGGGACGGAGGGGACAGAGGGTTTGGAATCCCTGTCCAACAATTGGAACTGTGGTCTAATATGGGGTAGGTGTACGGAGGAGGAACCGCATGACGGTCGAGGACCACCCGGACGAGGACCCCCGTAGGGCCGAGCGTGACGCGATCCTGCGTGCCCTGGGGCCCGTCGTGAACGGCATCGCGGCGACCTTCGGCCCGGTGTGCGAGGTGGTGCTGCACGACTACCGGCGGCCGGCGGCCTCCGTGGTCGCCGTCGCGGGCGAAGTGACCGGGCGCACCGTCGGCGGTGCGATGAGCGAGATCGGCATGCGGGTCCTCGCCCGCGGCGACGACGCCGACGACGAACTCAACTACGTCACCCGCACCGGCACCGGCCGGACGCTCAAGTCCTCCACGATGGTGCTGCGCGACTCCGCCGGCACGGTGTTCGGGGCCCTCTGTGTCAACGTGGACGTCACCGAGGTCGGCCGCGTGCAGAGCCTCCTCGCCGCGCTCGCCGGGGCCGGCGGTTCCTCCGCGGACACACCCGTGACCACCTTCGGCGACGACATCGACTCCGTCGTCGACTCGCTCCTCGACGCCCACCTGCCGCACGACCGGAGCTGGGCCGGCCTGGAGCGGCCCCGGCGCCTCGCTCTCTTCCGCGCCCTCGACGAACGCGGCGTGTTCGCCGTACGCCGCGCGATCGAACAGGTCGCCGCCCGCCTCGGCATCTCCCGCGCCTCCGCCTACAGCTATCTGTCCCAGGCCCGGACGGCCGCCGGGCCAGGCCCGCACCCCACCTCAGAGGGAGCCCACCCGTGACGACCGCACCTCCGCCGATCATCACCCTGGACGACGTCCGCGACGCGGCCGCCCGCCTCAAGGGTGTCGCCCACCGCACGCCCGTCCTGCGCTCCCGCACCCTCGACGCCCTCGTCGGCTCCGAAGTCCTCCTGAAATGCGAGAACTTCCAGCGGGTCGGCGCCTTCAAGTTCCGCGGCGCCTACAACGCGGCCTCCCGGCTGACCACTGAGCAACTCGAGCGCGGCATCGCCGCCTACTCCTCCGGCAACCACGCCCAGGCCGTCGCCCTCGCCGCCCGGGAACTCGGCACCACCGCGGTGATCGTCATGCCCGACGACGCCCCGCGCTCCAAGCGGGAGGCGACCGAGGCGTACGGCGCCGAGATCGTGACGTACGACCGCTACGGCGGCGACCGGGTGGCCATCGCGGAGGCCCTGGCCGCCGAGCGGGGCCTGGCCGTCATCCCGCCGTACGAGCACCCGCACGTCATGGCGGGACAGGGCACCGCCGCACTCGAACTCCTCGAGGAGGTGGGCGAGCTGGGCGCGCTGCTGGCGCCGGTCGGCGGCGGCGGACTGATCGCGGGCAGCGCCACGTTGGCCAAAGGGCTGTACGAGGGGATCCGGATCGTCGGCGTCGAGCCGGAGGCCGGTGACGACACCCGGCGCTCGCTGGAGGCGGGCCGGCGCGTCGAGATCCCGGTGCCGCACACCATCGCCGACGGGCAGGCCCTGCACACGCCCGGCGAACTCACCTTCTCGGTGAACCGGCGGCTGGTCGACGCGATCGCACTCGTCTCCGACGACGAGATCCGCGCGGCCATGCGGTTCGCCTTCGAACGCCTGAAGATCGTGATCGAGCCGAGCGGCGCCACCCCGCTGGCCGCCCTGCTCTCCGGGCGGGCCGGCCCTCTGCCGCGCCGGGTCGGTGTGATCGTCTCGGGTGGCAACATCGACGCGGAACGCTTCGCGCGGCTCTGCGGCGACGGCGCCTGAGGACGCCTGCCGGTTCGCTGTCCGGCCGGCAGGGGGCCAGCCCTCCGGATTCACCCGAATGGCGGCCCCCCGGTAGCGGGCGGAGGATGAACGTGTGGGGACCGGCCCCCACCGGTGACCTCCGGTGCCGCCGGGGAGACCGGTCCCGGCCGCGGTGAAGCGCGGCCGGAAGGAGGACCGTCATGATGGAAGTGAAGACGCTCGACAAGCCGGACGAGCGACGGGACTTTCCGCGGGGACACCTCGAAGCCGTCCACATGACGGGCCTCGACTTCGCCGTGGCGACCTTCGAGCCCGGCTGGCGCTGGTCCGAGTCGGTGGCGCCGATCGCGGGAACCGACAGCTGCATGGTCCACCACAACGGCTACATCGCCCAGGGCCGACTGCGCATCCGCATGGACGACGGAGCCGAGAGCGAAGTGGGCCCGGGTGACGTCTTCGTCTGCTCACCCGGCCACGACGCCTGGGTGGTAGGCGACGAGCAGGTCGTGGCCTACGACTTCGCCGGACAGATGGCCCAGGAGTACGCCAAGGCCGACTGAGGCCGACACATCACCCCCACGACCGGATCACACCGGGAGGATGCGGCTGATCAACGCGCCGAGCTGGTGGGCGTTGCGGCACTCGTGCATCGCGACCAGCTCGGCGTAGTCGAGGGCGGCCGAATCTCCCGTGCCCCACTGCGGACGCGGCTCCGGATTCAGCCAGTGCACCCGGCGCGCCCGCCCCAGGATTCTCCGTACGGCGGGCAGGTTCGGGTCGCCCATGTTCGTGCGGGCGTCGCCCAGCACGAAGACCGTCGTGCGGGGGCCGACCGCCGCGCCGTACCGTTCCGCGAACTCGCCCAAGGCGGTGCCGTAGTCGCTGCTGCCGTGCCAGCCCGTCAGCGTGGCCTCCGCGCGGATGAGGGCGCCGAGGCCCTCCGGGTCGGCCGAGCCGTGCCGGAGCAGGCCGGTGATCTCGTCGACACGGTTGACGAAGGCGAACACCCGCACCTTGCTGAACTGGTCGTGCAGCGCCTGCACCAGCAGCATCGTGAAGTCGGAGAACCCGGACACCGAGCCCGACACATCGCACAGCAGGACCAGTTCGGGCCGGGCCGGGCGCCGGCGGCGCAGCACCGGACGCATCGGCACCCCGCCCGTCGACAGCGAGCCCCGCAGCGTGCGCCGCAGGTCGATCGCACCGCGAGAGGCCCGGCGTCGCCGGGCCGCCAGCCGGGTGGCCAGCTTGCGCGCCAACGGGTGCACGGTGCGCCGCAGTTCGGCCAGCCGGTCACGGCCCGCGTACAGGAAGTCGACCCGGTCGGCCGTCGGGGCCACCGCCCGCCGCGCGATCTCGTCCCGGCCGCGCCGCTCGGCCACCCGCCGCCGCGCCTCCACGGCCACCAGCGCCCGGAAGGCTTCGATGCGCCGCCGGACCTCGTCCTCCAGCAGCCGGTCGGTGAAACCGGCGGCCCCGCCACGGCTCCGGACATCGTCGCGGACCCGCGCCAACAGGGTCTGAGGGCGCAGCCGTTCGAGCGTCTGGTACGCCGACCAGCCGTCCGCCCCCGGTGAACTCCCGTATCCGCCCAGGCCGTCGACAGCCTCGATCGCCAACCGGGCGGTCATGGCCTCGTCGTTGTCGGCGAGGGCCGCGGCGAGCCGGTCGCGCAGGTCGTCCCGGTCCGCCGCCGTGCCGGAGCCGGAGTCGGGCCCACCGGTTTCCGGCGCGCCGACGCCGTACGGGAAGTACAGGTCGAAGACCGTGTCGAACACCCGCCGCTGGTCCGCGGAGTGCAGCAAGGTCGCGGCGAGCCCCTCGCGCAGCAGCGCGCGGTCCGCGAAACCCAGGGCCGTCGCGGCCTGAGCGGCGTCGACCGTCTCACCGGTGCCGATCCGCACGCCGTGCGCGCGCAGCGCGGCGACCAGGCCCGTCAGCCTCGCCGTCACCTCCGTCGCGGCGGTCACACGGCGTCCAGGTCGAGCTTCGCGGCGGCCTTCAGCACATCGTCCTGGTGCTTGAGGATCACGCCGAGGGTGTCACGGACGAGGTCCGCGTCGAGTGCGCCGGCGCCCAGGGCGAGCAGGGTGCGCGCCCAGTCGATCGTCTCCGCGACGGAGGGCGCCTTGCGCAGGTCCATCGCGCGCAGCGCGCCCACCACCCGGACCACCGACTCCGCCAGCGCCGCGTCGATGCCGGGCACCTTCAGCCGGACGATCCGCCGCTCCAGCTCCTCCTCGGGGAAACCGATGTGCAGGAACAGACAGCGGCGGCGCAGCGCCTCCGACAGCTCGCGGCTCGCGTTGGAGGTGAGTACGACGAAGGGGCGGCGGGTCGCGGTGATCGTACCCAGCTCGGGGACGGTGATCTGGAAGTCGCTGAGCACCTCCAGGAGGAGGCCCTCCACCTCGACGTCGGCCTTGTCGGTCTCGTCGATCAGCAGCACCGTCGGCTCGTCGCCGCGGATCGCGGTGAGCAGCGGGCGGGGGAGGAGGAACTCCTCGCCGAAGATGTCCGTGCGGGCCTCGTCCCACGTCTCGTCGCGGCCCGCGCTGATGCGCAGCAGCTGCTTGGCGTGGTTCCACTCGTACAGCGCGCGGGACTCGTCGACGCCCTCGTAGCACTGCAACCGCACCAGCCGGGCCCCCGCCACCTGGGCGACGGCCTTGGCGAGTTCCGTCTTGCCGACCCCGGCCGGGCCCTCCACGAGGAGCGGCTTGCCGAGCCGGTCGGCGAGGAAGACGGTGGTGGCGACGGAGGGCGAGGCCAGATAGCCGGTCTCGGCGAGGCGTGCGCGGACATCGTCGACGGACGTGAACAACGGGGCCTCCGGTGGTCGGATGAGGACGGGGCGGGCGGGGCACGTGCTCCGGGCGCTATCTAAGCGCTTGTTCAGCACGCTTGTCATCCGGCCCGCGTAGCGGCACCGGATGTCAGTGCCTCCCGGTACCTTCCGATCATGGGCGTGTACCTGGTGAGCATCGAGGCGCGGGAATGGTTCTGCGAGGACGAGGGAGCGGGCGGACACGGAGCCGTCGCCTCGGCGTTCGACGACGAGCTGCGGCGACGCGGACTGCCGCCGTACGAGCCGGGGCCGGGGGCCGGGGGAAGCTGGTTCGAGGAGAAGGTCAGCCCCTCCATGAAGGGGTTCGACGCGTTCTGCCGGGACCGGCTGACCGAGGCCGAACGCGAGACGTTCTACGGCTGGACCGTCCTGGTGCCACTGTCCCTGGAAGAGCCGATCCGGCTGCCCGTCGGCTCCGCCTACGCGGACGAGACGGTGGTCGCCGGGGCACCGCAGGTCCTCGCCCTGGGCGAGAGGCTGGCCGGGATCCTCGGCCTGCCGCTCGACGCGATACCGGCGACGGGCGCCAACCTGGAACTGGTCCTGTGGTTCAGGGAGGGCGACCAGGTGACCAGGACCGCCGCCGCGAGACCGGGACCCTGGGCCGAGGACCCGGACACGGCCTTCTACGTGGCCCTCTACCTGCGCGCCGCCCAGTACGCGCTGCGGTACGGCTGCCCGGTCACCTACAGCTGACCGGCACCGGCCGCCCCCGGGAAGGCGGACGAGTGGTTGCCTCCGGGGTGCGGGCACGCCGGTTGCCTCCGGGATGCGGGCGTGCCTGCCGCCTCCGGTACGCAATCAAGCCGGTTACCTGCGGGGCGCGGCACGCCGGTCACCCCCGGAAAGCGGCCACGTGCCGGCGGGCCCAGTCCGCGAACGGGCGCGGTGTGCGACCCAGCACCCGCTCCACGTCCGGACTGACCCGCAGCTCGGCCGGCGTCGGGTCGCCGAGGATGGCCAGGGTGGTGTCCACGACGGGCTCGGGCATGAACGCCAGCATCTGGGCGCGGGCCTCGTCCCGGCTCTGCTCGGTGAAACGCACCGGTTCCCCGAGCGCCGCGCCGATCGCCTCCGCCCGCTCGCGGGGAGTCGTCGGAGCGGGGCCGGTCAGCTCGTACACGGCACCGGCGTGCCCGTCCTCGCGCAGGGCCACGGCCGCCACCTCCGCGATGTCGGCCGGATCGACGGTGGGCAGGCCGACGTCCCCGAAGGGCGCCGCGACGGTGCGGTGGGCGCGGACCGGCTCCACCCAGGCGAACGCGTTGGAGTGGAAGCCGCCCGGCCGCAGGGTCGTCCACTCCAGCCCCGACTCACGCACGGCGTCCTCGACGGCGCGCGCCAGACCGCCGTGCGACTCCGACTCGGGCCGGGTCGCGACTCCCTGGGAGGACAGCAGGACCACCCGGCCGACCCCGCCCGCCTTCGCCGCGTCGAGCAGGTCGCGCGGGCTGAGCAGATGCGCGCTCGTGCCGCCGTCCTGGAGGAACAGCGCGTCGGCGCCGTCGAGGACCGGCCGCAGGCTCTCCGCGTCGGTGAGATCGGCGCGCACCGTACGTACACCGTCGGGCACCTCCGCGTCCGAGATGTTCCGGGAGGTCGCCGTCACCGGCTCGCCCGCCGCCGCGAGGACGCGTACGAGTTCCCGGCCGGTGTTCCCCGTCGCCCCTGTCACCACGATCATGAGTAACTCCCTGTTCGGAATGGGTCGTTGGTGGGATGAGAGGGACGCTAACACCGCCGATATAGTAGGTACCTAGAGGAAAGTGACTACCCCGGAGGGATGCGCATGACCGGCAGGACAGCCACCCCGCACGCCCCCGCCGACCCGGCGAC
>NZ_MUBA01000038.1 GCF_002154575.1 Streptomyces bobili | reverse complement strand
TCGTCGAGGGCGAGTTGGGCGTCGTAGCGCCATTCCAGGAGCAGCAGGCGGGCCTCCCGCAGGCGCTGGGTGAAGGCGTAGCCGCCGAGTTCGGCGGGGAGTCCGCTGAGGGGGGTGCCCCGCCACAGGGCGAGCGCGGAGGCGCTCACGTCGGCCACGCGCTCCCAGTCGTGGGCGGCGTGCGCATCGCGTGCGGTGGCGAGGTGGTGCTCGAACACGTGGACGTCGAGCTCCCCGTGCTCGATGCGGAGTTGGTAGCCGGGCGGCACCGTACGCAGCCGCGCCGGGTCGTCGAGCATGCGGCGCAGCCGGGTGACGTGGTTGTGGAGCGACGCATGCGCGGACGCGGGCGGCGCGCCGCCCCACAGCACCTCCTTGAGCGACTCGACCGGGACGATCCGGCCCGCGTCGAGCAGCAGAGCGGCCAGCAGGGCACGCGCCTTGGGGCTGCGGATGCTGCGCGGGACGGCGTCGTACGGGACCGGAACGGCGTCGTACGGAACCGGGTCACCGTCGTACGGGACCGGAACGGCGTCGTACGGAACCGGACCGGCGTCGTAGGCCACCGGGTCGCTGTCATCCGGAACCGGGACGGTGTCGTACAGGACCGGTGGGCCCAGCAGTCCGAACCGCAGCCCGTACCGCCGCATCACGCCGACCCTCGCCCTTCCGCACGTCCGTCTCCGGTCGCGCCCCACGGCGTACACCCCACCGGTCTGGCGGATTTCCGCCCCCGGCACGTCGGTATTCCGCCATCCTGTCTCTGCCGGTTCCCGCAGGAATCCGCTACCGTTCCGGCTGCTTCCCGCGCTCCCCCGGCGACTTCGAGCCAGACGACCTGCGACGACGCCGACGACGACGGCTGCGATGAGGCGGAGAACCGTTGGCCACATGTTAGCGATTAGTTGGTGCGACCTGATGTGATCACAACATCGGATCTGGCCCGACGGTGCGCGCGTACAACGCGTTGCTCGGGGGAGTGTCGCCGCCGCGGCCGGATCCGGAGGCGCGTGTGGGCCTCGGCCGGCGGAGGTGACCGACCGGGGCCCGCGCCTCGGCTCCTGACCGGCGGCGGTTGAACCCCGCCGAACCCGTCGAACCCCGTCGAACCCCGCCCAGCGAGCGCGTGCGTTTGCGCGGCGGACCTCGCAAGGCGCCTCATTCGGATCGCAGAGCCGTGGCCGTGTCCGTCCTCGCCGCCCAGCTCGCCGGGAGCAGGCCGCCGGCCACCGCGATGGCCAGGCCGCCGAGGGCGAGCGGGATCAGGTGCTGGGGGTCGTAGACGGAGACGGCCGCGGTGGGCAGGTTCATGCCGACGCCGTCGCCCATGAGCGGGATGATCCAGTGGTGCAGGGCGACCCCGGCCGGAACCGCGACGAGGCCCGCGAGCAGGCCGGTTCCGGCGACCGAGGTGACGACCATGGCGACGGTCTGCCGCGGTGTCATCCCGAGGGCCTTGAGGATGCCGAGATCACGGACGCGTTCCCGGGTGTCGAGGACGACCGTGTTGAGAACGCCCAGGCCGGCGACCGCCACCAGCATCAGGGTGAGCATCCCGATCAGCGCGTCCATGGCCACGATCACACTGGACGAGTCCTCGGTGCTCGCCTGCGCGACGGCGCCCACGCCCTCCAGTTCGCCTCGCAGCGAGCCGAGATAACGGGCGAGGTCCGTGCCGGCTTCGGTCTGCACGTCGTAGCGGCCGGGTCGCGCGTCCAGTCCCAGGTCGGCCAGGGTGGAGGTGGAGGTGAGGAGTGCCATGCCCTCGCCCTCGGTGAAGAACGCCTCGCCGACGATCCGCACCGAGGCCTGCCGTCCCCCTTCCGTCAGGCGCAGTGTGTCCCCGACCGCGACGCCGGCGGCGTCGAGGAAGCGCTTAGTGACGACCGCCTCCCCCGGACCGCCGAGCCAGCGGCCCGAGACCGTCCGGGGAGCGCCCCACGCCGAGTCCCCCTGGTACGCCACCACGGCGGTCGCCCCGGTGATGCCCCGC
Source organism: Streptomyces bobili (assembly GCF_002154575.1). Taxonomy (GTDB): domain Bacteria; phylum Actinomycetota; class Actinomycetes; order Streptomycetales; family Streptomycetaceae; genus Streptomyces; species Streptomyces bobili. The sequence continues at coordinate 12,857 of NZ_MUBA01000038.1, read as the reverse complement.
ACGCTCACTTCGGCGCCGGCCGTGCCGTAGAACCGGCCCGTCCCCTCCTGCGCCCGCAGCACCGCGGCGACCTTCTCCGGATCGGCCTTCGGCGTCTCCGCCTCCCCGCCCGCGTGCACCACCTGGGCACCGGGCGGACCGGACCCGCCCCCGGTCTGTACGACGACCGAGCCGGCCGAGTTGAGCATGCGGCCCTCCTGGACGACGCCGAGCGAGAGGGCGAGCCCGACCGCGAAGGTGACGCAGACGGCGCCGAAGGCGACGGCCGCCGCCATGGTGCCCGAACGGGCGGGCCGGGCGAAGGGGTCGGCCAGGCCGAGGCCGACCGCGCGGGGCAGGGGCAACCGTCCCGTGAGCCGCCTCGCCGACCGGGCCGACCCTGGTCTCCCGCCCTCCGTGCGGCCGGCCCCGAGCGCCGCGACGGTGCGCAGGCGGCCCGCGCGCAACGCCGGCAGCAGGGCCGCGCCCGCGACCAGGAGCAGGGCCCCGGCGGGCACCACGCCGTCGATCCACAGGGGGATCGTCGTCACCGGCGCGTCGAAGGCCTCACCGACCTCGCCGAGGACCGGGACGGCCAGGGCGTTGCCGAGGGCCAGCCCGAGGAGGCAGCCGACCGCCGCCGGCAGCAGCGCCTGGCCGACGTAGGCGCGGACGACCTGCGCCGGGATGAAGCCGAGGGCCTTCAGGATGCCGATGCGGCGGGTGGCCGCGCCGACCGCACCGCTGATCACGATGGCGACGACGAGTACCGACAGGAGTAGCCCGAGCACGCCGAAGGCGGCCAGGAAGGGGACGAACGCCCTTGCGTTGGCGGTGCGTTCCTGCTCGACGGTGAGGTAGGACCGCGATCCGCTCAGCGCGTCGCGCGGTACGGCCGCAGTGATCGCGGCGCGGCCGGCGGCCACATCGGCGTCCGTCTCCGCCTGGCGGAAGCGGTAGAGCATGTCGTACCCGGCGGCCGTACCCTCCGCCGCCGTCAGCGTCTCGGCCTGAGCCGGGGCCACCCAGGCCTGGGCGGTGCCGGTCACCGAGCGGGCGATGCCGACCACGGTCAGGGTGGGCGCGCCCGGCGCGGTCCGCAGGGCGAGCCGTGCGCCGACGGGTGCGGGCAGCGCGCCGTCGGCCAGCACGATCTCGCCCGGCCCGGTCGCCCACCTGCCCTCGACCGTCCGGACCCGGTCGACCGGGCCGCCGGGATCCGCCCGGCCGACGACGGTGAAGGGCGGCAGATCCACGCCGGCCGGGAGGACAGCGCTGTCCGAGGCGGTCCGCGCCCGCACGGGGACGGTCCGGAACGGGCCCGCCACGGCCGCGACCCCGGCCGCGTCGGCGGTCCGCGCGAGCCGCTCGGCGGTCACCTTCGTACCGTCGAACTGCCCGGTGAGATGGGCCCCCTGCTGTGCGGCGAAGGCCCGGTCGAAGGGGGCGCGCGCCGCGACCAGCAGGCCGACGGCGAGGACGGACGCGGTCACCGCCATGAGGGTGGTCAGCACCATCACGGCGGTCTGGACGCGCCGGCGGGCCACTCCGGCGCGGACGACCCGGCCGAGGGGGCTCCTGAGTCTGGTGGGGGGCCTGAGTCCTGTGGGGCTCATGAGGTCATCGCCTGGCGGTGATCCGGCACGTTCCCGCTGTCCCGGGCGACCCGCCCGTCGACCAGTTCCACCGTCCTCGTCGCACAGGACCGGGCCAGCGCGAGGTCATGGGTGACCAGGACGATCGTCTGGCCGTCCGCGTTCAGCCCGGTGAGCAGCTCACGGACCTGCTCGCCGGAGGCGGTGTCCAGCGCGCCGGTCGGCTCGTCGGCCAGCAGCAGCACGGGCCGGTTCATCAGTGCGCGGGCGACGGCGACCCGCTGGCGCTCACCGCCGGACAACAGGCCGGGGTAGGCGGCGGCGTGCCGTTCGATGCCGAGGTGCCGCAGCAGTTCCGCCGCCCGTCCCCGCGCCTCGGCCCGCGGCATCCCGGCCAGTTGGGCGGGGAGCAGCACGTTGTCGTGCACGGTCAAGTCGTCCAGCAGGTGGAAGAACTGGAAGACCATGCCGATCCGGTCCCGCCGGTAGCGCGCCGAGCCGGTCTCGTTCAGTTCGTCCACCCGCACCCCGCCGACCGTGACGCTGCCCGCGCTGGGCCGGTCCAGACCTGCGACGAGATTGAGCAGCGTCGACTTGCCGCTGCCGGACGGCCCTACGACGGCGAGCGCCTCGCCCGCCCGCACGCTCAGCGTGACGTCGTCGAGGGCGGGCGGCCCCGCGCCGTACCTCCTGCTCACCCCTCGCAGGTCGATGACGGGTGCGGTCGGTGCGACGGCGGGTGCGGTCGGGGTCACGACGTCTCCTGAGGGCTGTGGTCGACGGATCGCCCCGACGCTAGGGAGGGGACCGGGCCGGGGTCGTCGCCCGCGACGGCGAGACCCGCTGCCGCGGTGGGCGGACCTCGCGCGCGGGTCATCCCCGCGATGTACGCGGACGATGTAGCCGCCCTCGGCACCGGGAGGGATGTGGCGTACCGGGGCGCTTGCGAGACTGAGCGCATGGGGGGGGCTGCGGGGGCGACACGGACGGGGACGGCGGACCGGTGGCGGTCCGCCCTGACGCTGCTACGGAGGTCGGCGGCCTCGGCGCTACGGGGGTCCGGTGCGTCGACCTGGCGTGGGTCCGGTGCGTCGGCGTCGCCGCTTGCCGTGGGGCCAGGGCCGTTGCCGCGGCCGTCCCGGTGGATGTGGACGGCCGACGTGATCCTCGCCTTCGTGCTGGCGGTCTGCACGGTGGGCACCGCCGTACGACAGGGCGACGCGAGCATGGTCGTACCGCCGGGAAAAACGCCCCTCGTGGAGGGTCCGGTACCGGTCCCGGTGCCCCCGCCGCCACCGGCGGGCTGGGTTCCCGACCTCGGTCCGGTAGGCCACCTCGAACCCTGGCAGATCGTCCTGGCCGCGCTGACCGCCCTGCCCCTCGCCGCCCGCCGCCGGTACCCGCTGACCGCCTTCGGAGCCGTCATCGTCACGACGCTGCTGTTCAACCAGCGTCTGGGCGCGGGCGACACGACCGTCTACACCTTCCTGTCCTGTGTGGTCGCCGCGTACAGCGCCGCCGTCTACAGCCCGCACCGGCTGCGCGCGCTCGTCGGTGTACTCACGGGCGCCGGTCTGATCGCGGCGTTCGCCGAGGAGAACTTCCCGTACGTCACTCCCGGCGTGGTCCCCTTCCTGCTGCTGGTCGGCGTGGGACTGGGGGCCAACGCGACCCACGTCTGGAAGCAGCGGGTGCACGCCCTGGAGGTACGGCAGGAGGCCGCGACCCGGCTCGCACTGGACCGGGAGCGGGCCCGCATCGCAAGGGAGTTGCACGACATCGTCACCCACAATGTGAGCGTGATGGTGATCCAGGCGGGCGCGGCCCGCAAGGTGATGGACGCCGCGCCCGACCGCGCCCGTGAGGCGCTGCTGGCCGTCGAGGCGGGCGGGCGCACGGCGATGGCCGAACTGCGGCAGGTCATGGGCCTGTTGACGCCGGCCGGGGAGGAGCCGGAGACCGGCGCGGGCACGGGCGCGGGCGCGGGCGCGGAGGACGATGCCGAGCTGGCCCCGCAGCCCGGTCTGGCCCAGGTCCCGGCGCTGGTCGGCCGGGTCCGCGCCACCGGCGTGCCCGTCGAACTGACCGTCACCGGCACCCCGGTGCCGCTGCCCGCGGGCGTCGGCCTCGCCGCGTACCGAGTGGTGCAGGAGGCGTTGACGAACACGGTGAAACATGCGGCGGGTGCCACGGTCCGGGTGGTCCTGGAGCACACTCCCGACGCCCTGCACGTGGTGGTGACCGACACCGGCGGGGCGGCGTCCCCGTCGGCCCGGACCGGCACCGGCCGCGGTCTGACCGGCCTGCGCGAACGCGTGACCCTGCACGGTGGCACCCTCAGCGCGGGCGACCGCCCCACCGGCGGCTACCGCGTGGACGCGGTCCTCCCGACCGGGGAACCTTCATGACCGAGCCGCCGACCGGTCCGATGACCGAGCCGATGACCGAGCCGTCGGCCGGACCACCGACCGAACCGCCGCTCCGCGTCGTGATCGCCGACGATCAGGCGCTGGTCCGCACCGGCTTCGGCATGATCCTGGCGGCCGACGGGATCGACGTCGTCGCCGAGGCCGCCGACGGGGACCAAGCCGTCGAGGCGGTCCACCGCACCCGCCCCGACCTGGTGCTGATGGACATCCGCATGCCCGGCACGGACGGCCTGGAGGCCACCCGGCGCATTCTGTCCGGTGCGGTGCCCGACCCGCCGCCCCGCGTCGTCATGCTGACCACGTTCGACCTGGACCGCTACGTCTACGCCGCCCTCACCGCGGGCGCCAGTGGCTTCCTCCTCAAGGACGTCACCCCGGAACACCTGGTCGCGGCCGTTCGTCTGACCCGTGCCGGCGACGCGCTGCTCTCTCCCGCGATCACCCGCCGCCTGGTCGAACGCTTCGTCGCCCACGGCTCCGGTACGGCCGCCCTGCACCGCGACCTCTCGGTCCTCACCCCACGGGAGCGGGAGGTCCTCCAGGCCCTCGGCGGCGGTCTCAGCAACGCGGAACTCGCCGCCCTCTTCCGCCTCAGCGAGGCGACCGTGAAGACGCACGTGGCCCGCATCCTCGCCAAACTCCGCCTCCGGGACCGTGCGCAGGCGGTCGTCGTCGCCTACGAGACCGGCCTGGTCGTGCCCCGCTCGGGGGAGGGGGATGCGGGTCTCTGAAGAGACGGTGGCCACGCGTTCTCTCTCGGCATCCCCGGTCAGGAAGCCGTCGTCCCGCGCCCGCCGCCGCGGCGCAGCGCGCGGGAGCACCAGCCGATGACCGTCGCGTTGATCAGCGCGCCGAGCACGACGGCGAGAAGCAGCATCCCGCCGCCCTCGGGCAGCGCGAGGAACAGCAGGCTCCCCGGTGCGGTGGCGAGCAGCGGGATCACGCCCGCCATGGACTCGCCCGAGTCGTCGGCCGCGGTCACCACGATCGCCCACACGAGCAGGCCGGCACAGACGGCGAGGTAGCCGAGAGCGATGACGTCACCGAGCACGTGGCGCAGTCGGCGGGGAAGGGATCGGCCTGAACCGGTACCGGTACGGGGCACGGCTGGACTCCTTGTCGAGTAGGCGGGCAGGCAGTGGCCGGTCAGATGTGGGTGCCGGGCAGGTTCGGGCGGGCGAGACCGAGATCGTAGGCGAGGATCGTCGCCTGCACCCGGTCACGCAGTCCGAGTTTGCGGAGCAGCGCGTCGACGTCGGACCTCACGGTGCCGGCGGTGATGCCGAGCTGCCCGGCGATCTCCGCGTCGTCGAGTCCGGAGGCGACCAGGGTGAGGACGTACCGTTCGCGGCCGGTCAGGCCGGCCGGCTCGCGGGAGCCGCTTCCCGGCCTGAACCCGGGGCGCGTTCCGGACGCGTAGTGGCCGATGAGACGGCGGGTCGCCGCCGGGGTCAGCACGCTCTCCCCGGCGGCCACCACCCGTATCGCGCGGAGGAGTTCGGCGGCCGGCACGTCCTTGAGCAGGAAGCCGGAGGCGCCGGCGCGCAGGGCCTCGAAGACGTAGGCGTCGAGGTCGAAGGCGGTGAGTACCAGTACCCGGGGCGCGTTCTCCCGGCCGGTGATGATCCGGGTGGCGGCGATGCCGTCCAGTTCCGGCAGCCGTACGTCCATGACGACCACGTCGGGTGCCAGCTCCCCGGCGAGCCGCACCGCCTCGGCGCCCGCACCGGCCTCGCCGACCACCGCCATGTCCTCCTCGGCGTCGATGACGGCGGCGAACCCGGCCCGTACGACGCCCTGGTCGTCGACGACCAGCACCCTGAGACTCATCGCGCTCCCTCCTCGTGGCCGCGCCGGCCGGCCTGGTCGGGAACCCGCGCCCCCGCGAGCGGCAACCGGAGGCGTACCGCGCCCGGTTCCTCCGTGGTCAGGTCGCCGCCCAGCGCCGCGACCCGCGCCGCCAGCCGCTGCCGTACGGCGGGACGGCCGGCGCGGGGTACACCGGTGGCCGTCAGGGTCAACGTGTCGCCGTCGACGTCGAGTTCGAGCACCGCGGGCTCCTCCCCGCCGACCGCGAGTACCGTCTCGGCGGCGTGGTAGGCGGCCAGGTCCACGGCGGTGGGCAGCCGTTCCGGCACCCGGTCGGTGAGCCGAATCTCGACCTCTCGGCCGGTGGCCCGGCACTGCCGGGCGAGCAGGTCGAGCGCCTGGAGGGTGGGCTGCGGCCGCAGTTCGGGTCCGTTCGGCCCCGGCTCCCCCGCCCGGACCGTGTCGAGCAGCGCACGCATCGCGGTGAGCGCCTCGCGGGCACGATCGGCGGCCGTGTCGAGGCGGCCCGCCTCCGCCTCCGCGACCATGTCGGCGGCGCGCGCCAGCACCGTGGTCTCCAGACCGGCGGCGATCCGGCGCCGCTCGGCCCAGGCATCCCGTACGGCCTCCTCGGTCCAGGCGGCGATACGTTCCTCCCGCGCTCCGCGGGCGGCCAGGTCCCGCCGCCCGCGCACGGCTCCCGCCCACCGGGCCGCGCCCATCACCAGCGCCACCCCGGCCGTCGCGCCCACGGGGACCGTCCAGTCGGGGAGTTCCGTGCCACGGTCCAGGACGGCGACGCTCATCGCGACGGCGTGTACGGCGACGGCCGCCGACGCGATGGCCCAGGGCCGCCGCGGGCGCCGGCCACGAGCCGGCACGGCCGCGTCCGAGTCCGCGTCTCCACCTGTGTCTGTGTCTGTATCCGCGTCTGCACCTGCACCTGCACCCGCGTCTGCGTCCGCGTCCGCGGCGAGCGCCACGCACGTGGCGAGCATGCCCAACGCGGGCGGCAGCAGGACCGGCCCTGTGTACTCCCCCAGTGCCATCGCCACTGGCCACAACGGGGCCAGACCGAGCAGCACGTACTGTGCGGCGCGCGGCGCCCGCCGCAGCCACAGCAGCGCGACGGCCTGGGCCGCCGCCAGCAGCGCGAACAGCACGCCTGCCGACACCTGCGACCCGCTCGACGTGGTCTCCGACCGGACGACCAGCACCGGCAGCAGCGGTTGCACGCACAGCCCGACCGCGGCCGTCACCTGGGCGAGACGGTAGCTCCGCGGCACCGACGCCTCCACCGGCGCGGCGGAACGGCCGGGCAGCATCGCCCGCACCTCCCAGCCCCCCTCGGCCGTCGGACCGCTGGTCAGCGTGCCGCCGGCCTCCCGTGCCCGGGACCGCAGGAAGCCCTGGCCGCGCCCCGAGCCGAGACCCGCGCCATGCGCCGCGGCACCGGCCGGCGGTGCCGCGCTCGTCACCACGACCTCGGTGCGGGTGTCGCCGTACCGGCAACGGACCGTCGTCGCGGCACCGGGAGCGTGCCGGGCGACGTTGGTGAGCGCCTCGCGCACGATGCCGTACGCCGCGTCCGCCACGACACCGTCCGGCAGCGGGTCGCTCTCGTACTCCACCCGCTGGTCCAGTCGGCGAAACCCCGCGACCAGCGCCCGCAACCGCTCCTCCGGGGACGCCGGTTCCTCGCGCGAGGGAGCCGGCGCCCGCACCGCACCCAGCGCGCGCGTCACCTCCCGCCCGGTCTCGGCAGCGAACTCCAGGGCCTTTTCCGCGAGTTCGGGGCGACGGTCGCGCAGCCCTAGCGCCGCTCCCGCCGTGACCACCACGGCCGTCAGATGATGTGCGCTGACGTCGTGCAACTCCCTTTCCATACGACGCCGTTCGACCGCCGGCAGCCGGTGGCGCTCGGCCTCGGCGCGCCGCAGCATGCGTTCGGCCGTCCCTCGCGCGCGACGCGTGCGCCGCGCCAGCAGACCGGTGCCGCACGCGGTGGCGTACAGCAGGGCGGTCAGGACGAGGTCGAGCCCGTCGCGGTCGCTGAGCCCGTGCAGGCTGAGGTTCTGGAGAAGCTGCCAGGCGGCGAGCGCGACGACGCACAGCACGGCGGTGAAGGTGTCGCGTTCGGTCGCCACCGTGAACAGGGCCAGCGCGACCCCCGCGGTCCCGAGGACAGCCATCGCGCCGACGGGCAACGGCCCGGCGCCCAGCGCACAGGCGGCGGCGACCAGCATGAGAGCCACCACGGGCCGGGCCCGGCGGAGCGCGAGAGCCGCCGTCACCGGCCCCGCGACCAGCACGGCCACCAGGAGCGCGGACGCGGGCGGTACGTCCCCGCGCACCAGCTCCACCCCGGGCCACACCGCGGCCTGGACGCAGATCAGCAGGACCGGGAGCAGCCGGTCGTCGGTTCGATTCATGACTGACCCACGCTATGCGCGCAGGCGAACGGCTCCCTCCGGCTGGAGGCGGATTTCCCTCTCCTCCCTGCGATACAGAGGGAGATGGGCGGCACGGAGCCGCTCTCTACCTCCGGTTCGAGACGGCGTTCATCCCGCAGCCCGAGGACCACCGGACCGGGCGAGCCTAGGCTCGATCACATCGAGGAAGGGACCGGCGGCCGGCTCGTCCAAGCACCTGAGCGTGTCTCTGCTCCCTTCCCTTCGTCGCCTTCCACCACCACTTCAGGGGGATCTTCCATGTCCAAGCGCGTTCTCGTGTCATCGATCGTCGGCGTCGTGGCCCTCGGCGGAGTCGCCGCCGCCGGCCTCGCCATCGCCTCGACCGAGACGGCCAAGAAGCTGACCGTCGAAAACACCTCGGCCCGCTACGTCCCGCCGTCCGCCGACCTGACCGGCTCCCTCACCTTCACCGCGGACGTCCACGACGACTCAGGCATCCGCGGCCTGAAGGTCCTGGCCTGGCCGGCGAGTTCGGGACTCGACCCGACCGCGACGGAAATGAGGTCCACGGAGAACGCGACCTGCAAAAGCACCTCTGACACGGCGTCCCGCTGCACCTACACGCTCAAGGTCACCAAGGCGGAGGCGGCCGAGCTGGCCGAAGGCACCTGGCACATCTCGACCCTCGCGACCGCCAAGGACGGCGACACGGAGTTCACGCCCCGCACATCCGAGTTCACGGTCACCCGCTGACCGCCGACGCTGACCGCGGGCCACGGCCCCTGAGGACCTCCACGGTCCGTACGGCCCGGAAGTCCACGTCGCCAAGTTCTGACCAGCGCCCGAAAAAAAGCAAAAGCCCCAGGTCACGGCGAGTGAGTCCTGAGGCTTTCACAGAGCCGCCTTCGGGATTCGAACCCGAGACCTACGCATTACGAGTGCGTTGCTCTGGCCAGCTGAGCTAAGGCGGCGCGCTGTGCGCACCATGGTGCGGTCAGCAACGACGGTAAGTCTACACAGTTTCCGGGGGTGCTCCGAACCGCCCCAGGAGCCCTCCGCTCCAGGGGCGGCGCAGCCCGGCAGCAGGCCTATGAGCAGCGCTTTCCGTCCGTCACAGGCGTGCCTCGGACGAGGTAGGCGTTGATCGTGGAGTCGATGCAGGAGCTGCCGCGGCCGTAGGCGGTGTGGCCGTCGCCGCGGTAGGTGAGGAGGCGGGCGGAGGAGAGCTGGCGGGCCAGGGACTGGGCCCAGCGGTAGGGGGTCGCGGGGTCACGGGTGGTGCCGACGACGACGATGGGGGCGGCGCCCTTCGCCTCGATGCGGTGCGGTTCGCCGGTGGGCGCGACCGGCCAGTATGCGCAGTTCAGCGAGGCCCAGGCGAGGCCCTCTCCGAAGACGGGGGACGCCTTCTCGAAGTCGGGCAGCGCCTTGAGGACCTCGTCGGGGCCGTTGAAGGCGGCCGGCAGGTCGAGACAGTTCACGGCCGAGTTGGCGAACATCAGGTTGGCGTAGCCGCCCTCGGCGTCCCGCTCGTAGTAGCTGTCGGAGAGGACGAGCAGTCCGGCGCCGTCGTTCTCCCGGATCGCCGAGGTCAGCGCCTCGCGCAGCTGTTCCCAGGCGCTCTCGTCGTACATGGCCGCGATCACGCCGGTGGTGGCGAGGGACTCGGTGAGCCTGCGGCCGTCCGCGTCGCCGGTGGGCAGGGGGCGGGCGTCGAGCCGGTCGAAGAACGCCTTGAGGTTCTTGCCGACCTGCGCCGTCTTCGTGCCGAGCGGGCAGTCCGGCTGCCGCACGCAGTCCTTCGCGAACGACCGGAACGCCGTCTCGAATCCCGCCGTCTGGTCCAGGTTCATCCGGCGGGAGGGCAGCGACGGGTCCATCGCTCCGTCCAGCACGAGCCGCCCGACCTGCTTCGGGAACAGCCCCGCGTAGGTCGCCCCGAGGAACGTCCCGTACGACGCCCCCACGTACGTCAGCTTTCGGTCCCCGAGGGCCGCGCGCAGGATGTCCATGTCACGGGCCGCCTCGACAGTGGAGACGTGCCGCAACAGTTTCGGCGACTGTGCCCCGCAGCCCTCGGCGAACTCTTTGTAGGCGTCGACCAGTTCGTCGGTCTCGCGCTGGTCGTCGGGGGTGACGTCGGTCTGCGTGTAGGCGTCCATCTCGCGCCCGTCGAGGCACTCCACGGGCTCGCTGCGGGCCACTCCGCGGGGATCGACGGCGACCATGTCGTAGCGGGCACGGACCTGGGCGGGGTAGCCGATGCCGGCGTACTGCTGGAGGTAGCCGATCGCCGAGCCGCCCGGCCCGCCCGGGTTCACCAGCAGCGAGCCGATCCGCTTGCCCGGACCGGTCGCCTTCTTGCGGGCGACGGCGAGCCGGACGTCACCGGCGCCGGGGTGGGCGTAGTCCAGGGGCGCCCTCATCGTGGCGCACTGGAATCCGGGGACGCCGCAGTCGCGCCAGCTCAGCTTCTGCCCGTAGTACGGCACGAGCGCGGACGGCGTGGCCTGCGGCAGCGCGGCCAGTACCGCTCTGCCCGCCGCGGGGCTGGCGGTACTGGTCGAGCTTCCGGAGGAGCAGGCCGAGACGAGCAGGGCGGCGAAGGAGACAAGCGTGACGCCGGTACGGAACCTGTGGGGGGAGCGCCTGGTGTGCATCCAGCGAGCGTAACTCTGTGCAACGGAATGAATGCGGCACGTACGCCAACTGCCACGGACGAGTGACCCGGTCAATCCGCTCGGTCCCCGCAGCCGCCCACCGGGCGGACGCACCGCCCATGCTCCGTACCTGGCAGCCGCCCACCGGGCGGACCCTCAGCCCGCTCTGAGCGCCATCGTCATCGCCTCCACCGCCAGCAGCGGAGTCACATTCCGGTCGAGGGCCTCGCCGCACGCGGCGATCGCCTCGATCCGGCGCAGGGTGGACTCGGGGGTGCCGGCGCGGGCCAGCCGCTCCAGGGCGTCCTCGGCGTCCAGGTTGGCGAGGGCGATGCGGGAGCCGAGCTGGAGGGCCAGGACGTCGCGGTAGAAGGCGGTGAGGTCGGTGAGCGCGACATCGAGGCTGTCCCTCTGCGTCCTCGTGCGCCGCCGCTTCTGCATGTCCTCCAGGTCCTTCATCACGCCCGCCGTGCCGCGTGGCATGCGGCCGCCTTGCACCGCGCCCATCGCCGCCTTCAGCTCGTCGGTCTCCTTGGTGTCCCGCCCCTCGGCGAGCTGCTTGGCGTCCTCGGCGGCGGCGTCGACGAGTTCCTGCGCCGCCTTGAGACAGCCGCCGACGTCCTCGACGCGCAGCGGCAGCTTCAGCACGGCGGCGCGGCGCTCGCGGGCCGCCGGGTCGGTGGCCAGCCGGCGGGCCCGGTCGACGTGTCCCTGGGTGGCGCGGGCGGCGGACGCGGCGACGGCCGGCTCGACGCCCTCCCGGCGGACGAGCATGTCGGCGACCGCGTCCACCGAGGGCGTACGCAGGTTCAGGTGCCGGCAGCGGGAGCGGATCGTCGGCAGGACGTCCTCGATGGAGGGCGCGCACAGCATCCAGACCGTGCGCGGGGCAGGCTCCTCGACGGCCTTGAGGACGGCGTTGGCCGACTTCTCGTTCAGCCGCTCGGCGTCCTCGACGAGGATCACCTGCCAGCGTCCCGTCGCGGGGGAGGTGTACGACTTGCGGACCGTGTCCCGCATGTCCTTGACCAGGATCTCCGCGCCCACGGCGGCCACCGTCGAGACATCGGCGTGCGTGCCGACGAGTGCCGTGTGGCAGCCGTCGCAGAAGCCGCAGCCGGGGATCCCGCCGAGCGCCCGGTCCGGGCTCACGCACTGGAGCGCGGCGGCGAAGGCCCTGGCCGTCTGGATCCGGCCCGCGCCGGGCGGACCGGTGAACAGCCAGGCGTGCGTCATGCTCGACGCCTCGGGCGGCGCGGTCCCGGCCGTGGTCGCGGTGACGAGCGCGTCGGCGTCCCGGGCAGCGGCGGCGAGCTGATCGCTCACCTTCTCCTGTCCGACGAGGTCGTCCCACACGGTCATGGGTCACGCCGCCTTTCCGTCACGTTCACGTCCGCACCGCCGGTCGGTCCATGGTGGCGGATCAGCCTGCGCCTTGCCGATTCCATTGTGCGGGCAGCCACTGACAATCCGGCCCGGCGGTCACGGGCGTCAGCGCCGCCGGCCCCGCCCCCGGCCCTCGCCGCGGTTGTCGTCGCGGTCGTCGTCGTCACGGTGCGGGCCCAGAAGCTCGTCCGCCAGTGACGGCAGGTCGTCCAGCGGGGTCTCCTCGGCCCAGTCGGAGCGTGGCCGCCGACGGGGCGCGCCCGACTCGTCGACCTGCGGCAGCTCCCGCGTACGGTCCTCGGTCCCGTCCGGCCCCGCCGCGCGCTCGTCACGGAAGTACCCCGGCGGCACCCGGTCGCCCGGGTGCTCCCCGGACACGGCCGGCAGTACGGCCGTCTCGTCCTCGGCGTTCGCCCCGCGCACGGGCGGCAGCACGGCGGTCTCGTCCGCGGCCCCGGCGGGCGCCGGCGGCTGCGGCAGCTCAGCCGTCACCTCGTTGTCCGGTCCGCGCGTCGCGTCGTCCGATCCGCGCCTCGCGGACGCGGCGGATGCGGGTGCGCATCCGCCGCGTCCGCGAGGCGCGGA
>NZ_MUBA01000379.1:928-11189 GCF_002154575.1 Streptomyces bobili | reverse complement strand
TCAGGCCCGCCGCGTGGCCGCCGGCCGGGCCCCAACGGCCCTGCACCGGACGGGGTTCGGGGGCTCCGGCCTCCTTCAGCGCCTGCCGCCAGCCGGTGGTGCGGGCGCTGGTGCGCCGGGTGCTGGACGGGATGGCGACGTAGTGCACGGTCTCGTGGCCGAGGGAGAGGAGATGGCGGGTCGCTTCGTAGGCGGCCTCGCGGTCGTCGGTCCACACCCAGGGGCGGTCGCCGCCGGGCGGGCTGGTGGGGGTCTCGACCACCCCGACGACCGGCAGGTCGGCGGGTACGGCGGCCAGTGCCTTCACGCCGGGCGGATCGTAGGCGATCACGATCAGTCCGCCGCTCGCGTCCGCCGCTCGCCGTACCTCGGTGGCGACGGCGGCCTCGTCGGCCGATTCGAGGACACCGATCCCGACCGCGTAGGACTCGGCGCGGGCCGCCTCCTCGATCCCCTGGAGGATCGAGGCGTAGCCGTAGTGGGTGGTGTTGGCGGTGAGGACGGTCACGGCCCTGCTGCGTCCGCTGGCCAGGGCGAGCGCGGTGGCGTTGCGCCGGAAGCCCAGCTCGTCGATGGCGGCGAGTACCCGTTCGCGGGTGGAGGGCTTGACGCTGGGGTGGTCGTTGATCACGCGGGAGACGGTCTGGTAGGAGACCCCGGCCGCGGTCGCGACATCCCTGATACTCACCGAGCGCCTTGTGTGACCGGTCACATTCATGCCAGGATTGTGACCGGTCACACAGGGGCCGTCAAGAGAACGTAACGATGGATTCACGCAACAGACGTACGGCCGCCGGCAGTCGCGGCCATCGGGAGGGAAAGACGTTGACCGTTACGTCGGACACGGCGGGCGCTGCCCCCGGAGCCAGTGGGCGGCAGTTCACGTGGGGTCACGGTGCGTTGGAGGCCGGGTTCGCCACCGGCTCCGACGGGGTCCTTCGGATGGTCCGGCTGGCCCGCCCGAATCTCCAAGTGCCGTCCGGCGAAGGGGCCTTCGCCGAGGGCTCGACGGCCGAATCCGAGCCCGGGGCCACTTCGCAGGTCGCAGCCCAGCGCGAGGCCGAGGCCACTTCGCAGGCCACAGCCCAGCGCGAGGCCACCCCGCAGGCGCCCCTCCCCCTCCTGGAGCTGACCGCGCTCGGGCACGGCAGTGGCTGGTCGGGGCCGCGCTTCACGGGTACGGCCCTCGGTGCCCGGCTGCGCTACCGCGGCCACACCACGCGGGCGCACGGGGACTGGACGTATCTCACCGCCGAACTGCACGACCCCGGAACCGGGTTGACCGCTTACGTCGAGTTCTCCTCGCCCACCGGGCTGCCGGTGCTCCGCTCCCGTGTCCGCCTCCGCAACGAGGGTGACGAACCGCTCGTCGTCCAGTCGGTCAGCAGTCTGCTGGTGGGCGCGCTGCCCTCCCCCGACGTTCTCGACATCCATCGCGCCCGCAACGACTGGCTCGCCGAGTGCCGTTGGTACGTCGAGCCGCTGCGCGACACCGTCGCCGACATCCACGTGGCCGCCCATCAGCACGACAGCCGGGCCGCGGCGTCCCATGCGGGACACGGCAGTTGGCCCACCGACGGGCTTCTCCCCATGGGTGCCGTCACCGAGCGCGACGGTGGCCGGGCCTGGCTCTGGCAGGTCGAGTCCCCGGCGGGCTGGCGCTGGGACCTGGGCGAACGCGCCGACGGCACGTACATGGCGCTGAACGGTCCCACGGACGCCGAGCACCAGTGGCGGGTCCGGCTCACGCCGGGCGACGAGTTCACCACCGTGCCCGCGGTCGTGGCCCTCGGCTCCGGGCTGGACGACGCGTTCGCCGCCCTGACCTCGTACCGCCGGGCCGTGCGCCGGCCGCACCCGGACCACCGCGCGCTGCCCATCGTCTTCAACGACTACATGAACACGCTGATGGGCGACCCGACGACGGAGAAGCTGCTGCCGCTGATCGACGCCGCCGCCGCGGCCGGGGCGGAGTACTTCTGCGTCGACTCCGGCTGGTACGACGACAGCACCGAGGGCTGGTGGGACAGCGTCGGCGAGTGGCTGCCTTCGCCGCGCCGCTTCCCCGACGGCGGACTCCAGGCGGTCCTGGACCGGATCCGCGAACGTGGCATGGTCCCGGGGCTGTGGCTGGAGCCGGAGGTGGTCGGTGTGCGCAGTCCCGTCGCGGACGCGCTGCCGCCGGACGCCTTCTTCCAGCGCGACGGCCTGCGCATCACCGAACAGGGGCGCCACCAGCTCGATCTGCGTCATCCCGCCGCCCGTGCGCACCTCGACAAGACCGTGGACCGGATCGTCGGCGACTGGGGGGTGGGCTACCTCAAGCTGGACTACAACATCGTGGTCGACCCCGGAACGTGCGGCCCCGGGGACATCGCGCCGGGAGCCGGGCTGCTCGGCCACACCCAGGCCTACCTGGACTGGCTGTCCGAGGTGCTGGACCGGCACCCGGGCCTGGTGATCGAGAACTGCGCCTCGGGCGGGATGCGGATGGACGGGGCGACACTGGCCGTCACCCAGCTCCAGTCGACCAGCGATCAGCAGGACCCGCTGCGCTTCCCGCCGATCGCCGCCGCCGCGCCGACCGCGGTCCCGCCCGAGCAGGGGGCCGTCTGGGCCTACCCGCAGCCCGGCTTCGACGACGACCTGATCACCTTCACCCTGGGCGGGGCGCTGCTCGGCCGCATCCATCTCTCCGGCCATCTGGACCGGATGACGGAGCGTCAGCTCGCTCTGGTGCGGGACGCGGTGGCCGTATACAAGACGCTCCGCCCGGAACTGGCGCAGGCCGTGCCGTTCTGGCCGCTCGGTCTGCCGGGGTGGACGGACGACTGGCTGGCCCTGGGAATGCGGGTGCCGGGCGACCGTGCCTCGTACGTCTCGGTCTGGCGCCGTGGCGGCGACGGCGAACTCCGGCTGCCCGTGGGCCATTTGGCGGGACGGGAGGTCCGTACGGAGGTGCTGCACCCGTCGTCTCCCCTCGCCGGGTCGGCGTGGTGGGACGGGAGCGGACTGCGGGTGTCGCTGCCGCGCACGCCCGGGGTTCTGTTGATCCGGCTGACGTCGGAGGCGTAGCTGATCCGCCCATGTCTGAGGCGTGGTGGGGCGCCAGGGACGTAGGTCTGCCCCGCGCCGTACGCGGGCGCCGGGCTCAGAACAGCGCCCGCAGCGCTCCGGGGAGGACGGTGGCGGTGACGGGGAGTTCGGCCTCGACCTCGCCGTCGGCGCCGTAGGGGATGTCGCGGTCGGCCTCGATGCGGACCTGGGTGCCGCGCAGGACGCTGACCTCGGGGCGGCGGATGTGGGTGCCGGACTTGAGTTCGTTCATCAGGGCGAAGAAGAGGTGCCGTGGTGCGTGCCGGATGAGCACGATCTCCAGGAGGCCGTCGTCGATCCTGGCGTCGGGGGCGATGTTGCGGCCGGAGCCGTAGAAGCCGGAGTTGGCGGCGACGACGGTGTAGCCGCGGTGGGTGTGCTCGGTCCCGTCGACCGTGACGCGGTACCGGGCGGGACGCCAGCCGGCCACCGCGCGGAGGCCTCCGAGGTAGTAGGCGGCGGAGCCGCGGAGCAGTCCGGCGTGGTTGGCGTGGTGGTTGGCGACGGCGTCGACTCCCGCGTAGACGCTGCCGAGGACGACGGTGCGGTCGTGGACCGCGGAGCGCACCTCGATGGTGTCGACGGGGCGCGGCTCGGCCTCCAGCAGGACTCGGGCGACGGCGTCGGCCTCGGTGGGCAGTTTCAGGGCGCGGGCGAAGTCGTTGCCGCGCCCGGCCGGTATCAGGCCGAGGACGGTGTCGGTGCCGCTGAGGGCTCCGCCGACGGCGCCGGTGATGCCGTCCCCGCCCACCGCCAGCACGATCCGCCCGCCCTCCCCGGCGGTTCTGGCGAGTTCCCGGGCGTGGTCGAGGCTGTTGCTGTAGACGGTTTCGAGGTCGGCGCCGGCCTCGCGCAGCAGCCGGGCCACCCCGAGGAGGGCCGCCGCGCCCGTGGCAGCGCCTGCGGTGGGGTTGACGACGGCCGTGAACTG
The DNA here is from genome assembly GCF_002154575.1 of Streptomyces bobili. GTDB lineage: Bacteria > Actinomycetota > Actinomycetes > Streptomycetales > Streptomycetaceae > Streptomyces > Streptomyces bobili. The sequence continues at coordinate 7,162 of NZ_MUBA01000379.1, read as the reverse complement.
TCGCATCGGGTGGGCCTCCGGGCGGTCGGCGGATGGGCGGGCGTGAAGGGGGCGCGCGGGCGGGTTCAGTCTGCGGGAAGCAGGACGCCCGGGTTGAGGACTCCGGCCGGGTCGAGGCGCCGCTTGACGGCTCGCAGGGCGTCGACGGCCAGGTCGCCCGCCTCACGTACGTACCAGTCCCGGTGGTCGGTGCCCACTCCGTGGTGGTGGGTGATGGTGCCGCCGGCGGCGAGGATCGCGTCGTTGGCGGCGTGCTTGGCGCGGTTCCAGTGGGCGAGGGGGTCGTCGCCCTGGGCGCTGACGACGGTGAAGTAGAGGGAGGCGCCGTTCTCGTAGACGTGCGAGATGTGGCACATGACCAGCGGTGGCGTGCCGGCGTCGGTGAGTGTCGTGGTCAGGGCGTCGCGGACGGCGGCGTACAGCTCCGGCAGGCGGGACCAGAACGCGGCGGTCTCCAGCGTCTCGGCGAAGGCTCCGGCGTCGAGGAGCGCGTCCCTGAGGTAGGGGGCGGAGTAGCGGCCGTGCGCCCAGCGGCGGCCCGGTTCCTCGCCGAGCGGCTCTCCGCCGGCGGCGCGGAGCACGGCGGTCGCCGCTTCGCGGCCGTGGGTGGTGTCCTCCTCGGTGCCCTCGAAGCCCACGACGGCCAGACAGCCGGCGTTCTGCTGAGCGGCACCGGAGCCGATGGCGTCGGGCTGGGCCAGGCCGACGAGGGTCTCGGTCTCGTCGGAGAGGCGCAGTACCGTCGGGCGGGGCCCGTCCTGGGCGAGGTTTCGCAGCGCGTCGGCGCCCTGCCGGAAGGTCGGGAAGCGCCAGCCGTCGTAGACGCGGGCGCGGGGTACGGGACGGACGCGGACGGTGACCGAGGTGATCACGCCGAACGCGCCTTCCGAGCCGAGCAGGAGCTGGCGCAGGTCGGGGCCGGCCGCCGAGCGGGGAGCGCGGCCGGTCTCGACGGTGCCTTCGGGGGTGGCGAGGGTGAGGCCGAGGACCATGTCGTCGAAGCGACCGTATCCGGCGGAGGCCTGTCCGCTGGAGCGGGTGGCGGCGAATCCGCCGATGGTGGCCCACTCGTAGGACTGGGGGAAGTGGCCGAGGGTGAAGCCGTGTGCGGCGAGCAGTGCCTCGGCATGCGGGGCGCGCAGTCCGGCCTGGAGGGTGGCGGTCCGTGAGACGGGGTCGACGGCCAGCAGGCCGTCCATGCGGCGCAGGTCGAGGGCGACGAAGGCGCCGTGCCGTGCGGGGGCGAGGCCGCCGACGACGGAGGTGCCGCCGCCGAAGGGCACGGCCGCCAGCCCGTGTGCGGCGCAGGCCCGCAGCACGGCGAGGACCTCGTCGTGTCCGGCGGGCAGGACCACGGCGGCGGGGAGGTCGTCGACCTCGCCTTCGCGGATGCGCAGCAGGTCGGGGGTGGACTTGCCGCGGGTGTGCCGGATTCGGGACTCGGCGTCGGCACGGATGTGTTCGGCGTGCCCTCCGACCGCGGCCAGCAGGGCGGCGTGTGTCGCGGCGTCGAGCGGTGCGACGGGGACGGCGATCTGGTCGAGCGTCACCGGGGCGGCGGCGCGGGGCTTCACGCCGAGCAGGTCGTGCAGCAGCCCGGTCACCGTGTCGGGCAGCGGCGTCGCCGCGGCGGGGTCTCCCCAGCCGCTCCACAGCATGTCCATCGGTGTCGTCCTCCCGGTCGGCGGTGTGGGACGCCGTATCGGAACGGCCCCCACGAGGCGTTACACTGTGACACATGACGCCTATTCGTCACAACCAGTCGGACGGGGACGCGGTGCTCGATGCGGTACGCGACTGCGTCCTCGCCGTCGGAGTCCGCCGTACGACGCTCACCGACGTGGCCCGCCGGGCGGGGGTCTCCCGCATGACCCTCTACCGGCGCTGGCCCGACGTCCGCTCGCTGGTCGGCGACCTCATGACCCGCGAATGGGTCGGTGTCGCCACCGGCGCCATGCCCGAGCGGCATGCGGGCACCGACGCCCGGACGCTCCTCGTCGACGGTCTGGTGGCAGGGGTGGCCGCCTTCCGCGACCACCCGCTGTTCCGCAAGATCGTCGACGTGGACCCCGAACTCCTCCTCCCCTACGTCCTCGACCGGCGTGGGGCGAGTCAGGAGGCGTTGCTGAAACTGCTCTCCGACGGCCTGCGCGAGGGCCACGCCGACGGCTCGGTGCGCTCCGGCCATCCGGAGCGGCAGGCGCGCTCCCTGCTGCTCGTCGTCCAGTCGTTCACCCTGTCGCTGCGGACCATGACCGACGAGGACGACCCGGACCTCGACTCCGCGGCCTTCCTCGGGGAGTTGCGGACCCTTCTGGAGAGGACCCTCACGCCATGAGCCGCACCGGCAGCCCCGCCCCGCCGCTGAACGCCTCCTCGCTGTCGGCCGCCCGCCGCTCGCGGGAACTCGCCGCGACCGTGGGCGGACCGACGGTGGACGTCCTGGTCGTCGGTCTGGGCGCGACCGGAGCCGGTGCCGCCCTCGACGCCGCCGCACGGGGACTGACGGTGGCCGCCGTCGACGCCCACGACCTCGCCTTCGGCACCTCTCGCTGGAGTTCCAAGCTCATCCACGGCGGCCTGCGCTACCTCGCCTCCGGACAGTTCGACGTCGCCCACGAGAGCGCGGTGGAGCGCGGGCTGCTCATGGAGCACACCGCCCCGCATCTCGTCCGCGCCGAACCCTTCGTCCTCCCGCTCACCCCGCTGGTCTCGCGCGGCCAGGCCACCCTGGCCTGGGCCGGGTTCCGCGCCGGGGACGCCCTGCGGCTGGCCGCGCGCACCGCGCGTTCGACCCTGCCCGCGCCCCGCCGCCTCTCGGCGACGGAGGCCCGCCACCTCGCCCCGGCCGTACGCCCCGAAGGCCTCCGCGGCGGCCTGCTGTCCTGGGACGGCAAGGTCACCGACGACGCCCGCCTGGTCACCGCCCTCGCCCGGACCGCCGCGGCGCACGGCGCCCGCGTCCTCACCCGCGTCAGGGCGCTCCGGTTCACCGGCGGCGGAGCCACCGTCCGCGACGAACTGACCGGCGAGGAAGGCGAGATACGGGCCCGCACGGTCGTCAACGCCTCCGGCGTCTGGGCCGGCGGCCTGGTCGACGGCATCCGGATACGGCCCTCGCGCGGCACCCACCTCGTCCTGCGCTCCGAGCGCCTCGGCGCGCTCCCGGCCGGACTGCACGTCCCGGTCCCCGGGGAGAGCAACCGCTTCGTCCTCGTCCTCCCGCAGGGCGACGGCCGCGTCTACGTCGGACTCACCGACGAACCCGTCGACGGCGACCTGCCCGACGTCCCGCCCGCCCCCGAGTCGGACATCGGCTTCCTCCTCGACGTCCTCGGCTGCGTGCTCGACGTCCCCGTCCACCGCTCGGACGTGGTCGGCGCCTTCGCCGGGCTGCGGCCCCTGCTGGACTCGGCGGACACGGGCCGTACCTCGGACATCTCCCGACGGCACGCGGTCATCGGCCAGGGCGACGGTGTCGTCACGGTGGTCGGCGGCAAGCTCACGACGTACCGGCGGATGGCCCAGGACGCCATCGACGCCGCCGTCGCCTCGGGCCGCCTCACCGCCGCCCCCTGCCGCACGGCCCGCCTCCCCCTCGTCGGCGCGGCGCCCGCCCGGACCCTGCGGACGATCGCCGCGCCACGCCGCCTCGTCCAGCGCTACGGCACGGAGGCACCGGCCGTCCAGGCCCTCGCCGCCACCGATCCGCACCTCGCCGCACCCGTCGTCGACGGCCACCCCGTCACCGGCGCCGAACTGATGTGGGCCGTCCGGCACGAGGGCGCCCTCGACGAGGCCGACCTCCTCGACCGCCGCACCCGCATCGGCCTCGTACCGGCCGACCGCGACCAGGCCATGACAGCCGTACGCCGCGTGCTGGGCGAGACGTCTGACTGGGCGCGCCGGGGGCTGCCGTAGCCCGCGGCCGCGACGACGAGGGGGGCGCGCTGCCCCGGTCATTCACTCCTCGTCGCCGTGGGTCAGGTGACCGTCGGTGAGTCGCCAGTAGTGCCGGTGAGGGGTCAGGCGCCAGGTCTCCTCGGCGGCGATCGCCCGCGTGACCCATTCGTGGAGCTGCGGAAGTGCCCGCGTCCGCAGGACCGCGCGGGCGGCCGCACGTGCGGTGGCGTCGACCGGGTGGATGTCTATGAAGATTCCGACACTGTCCGGGTGGATGCCACGGCCGTAGGTGCGGGACAGCGGGGCGACCCACTGTGCGCCCAGGACGATGGTCGCGCTGCCGTGCCCGGTGAGGAACTGGAGGTCCCTGACGTGGGTCATGTGTGGGCCGAGGCACTCGTTGATGTCGGTGGTGGTCAGCGGCCAGGCCAGGTGCCTGGCCAGTCTTCGGTTGCGTGCGGACATGGGGAGCAGAATGACAGGCCGGCCGGCATCGCAGGCGAGGTCGGCGGCGTTCCGCATGAGCCTCTCGATCGTGGGTGGTCCGCTCCAGGCGGGGTACTTGGCTGCTCCCGGATCAAGGAGCGGGAGGCGATGACGCAGCGGCACACGGACGGTCGGCGGCGCCGCTCCCGGCTGGACGGCGACCCGACGTGAGGTCGGCATGAGGCCGTGACGAAGCAGGCAGCCGTAAGCGGTCCGAGGTCATGAAGGCAAGGGGTCCGAGGTCATGAAGGCATCGAAGGTCGCCTACAAGCCGGTCGGTCTGGTTCTCGGTGCGCTCAGCGGTGCGCTGGCGGGCGCGTTGTTCAAGCAGGCATGGAAGTTGCTCGGCCATGACGAGGACGCGCCCGACGCGACGGACGAGGAGCGTGGGTGGGCCGAGGCGGTGACGGCGGCCGTCCTCCAGGGCGCGATCTTCGCCGGGGTCAAGGCCGCCGTCGACCGGAGCGGGGCCGCCGCCACCCGCCGGCTGACCGGAACCTGGCCGGGCTGAACCACGACGCCTCCGGCCGGCCACCCGGCGCGGGGCGATTCAGCCGCCCCTGAGGCCGAGGCCGGCCAGGGCCACGCCGCCGTCCTCCGCGTGGGCGGGCCCGGCCAGCAGCAGCGTGCGGGCCGCCTGGTACGGGCAGCCGGCCGCGTCGAATGCCGCCGCGGCGGCGAGCTGCCGTGTCACATCACCGTCCAACAGCCCCTCGGCACGGTCCAGTTGGGCGGTGGCTACCGGATTGCCGGTCACCGTCCTGCGGGCGGCGGCGATACGGTTCCGGGCGTCCGGGTGCCCGGCGAGGACCGATGCCTCCGCCCGGAGTGCGACGTACCAGTGCAGCCAGATCCAGGAGACCCACTTCCACACCTCGTCCGGCTCCGGGGCGAGCCGGGCCAGGGCCGCGTCCGGGTCGCCGTGGTGGAGCAGCACCAGGGCGTCGAAGACGGCGCCGTAGCCGTGGCGGTGCTCCGGCATGGTGCTCGCCCGGTCGACGACCGCCAGCCAGTCCGCCCGTGCCTCGTGGTCGCCGCGCAGGCCGTGGATCATGGCGACCGACGCGGCGGCCGGGCCGAGCGAGAACGACCGCTGCCGGCCGCTCCGCCGCCACGCGTCGAGGAATTCCGTGCTCCCGGCGAGGACCTCCTCGGCGCGGCCGGCGAACGCGTCCGCGATCAGGAGCCAGGACATGGCGTGGTGGCCCACCTCGGCGAACAGCGGCTGGTCCGCCAGTTGTCGGCCCCATCGGCGGGCCTGCGGCAGGTCGCCCACGCCGAGGGCGGTTCCGGCGGCCATGGCGAGGGCGTCCATCCGCTCGTGGGTGGCGGCGGGGGTGCCCGGTACCGGCCGCAGTACGTCGATCCGCCGTCGGGCCGCCGCCGCGGCGCCGAAGGAGTCACCGGCCCAGGTCAGGGCGCCGGACAGCGCGTCGAGGGCGGCGGACTCGGCCACCGGGTCGCCCGCCCGCCCGGCGAGTTCCACGGCGCGCTCGGCCAGCTCGACGGTCTCGTGCGCGGTGTTGTCAGCGGCTCCCTGGACGGCGCCGAAGGCGTCCGCGAGCACTGCCGCCTCGGCCAGCGCGAGCGCCGCCTCGGCCGCCGGGTCGCCGCCCTCGGACAGTCGCCGCGCCTCAGCGAGCACCGCGGTCACCTCGTCCGCGGTGGGGACCCGGGTGAATTCGCTGGAGAAGCGGTACGCGACGGTGGCGGCGGCCGACAGGTCTCGGCCCGCGCCGATGGTGTCGCCGGCCCTGCGGGCGGCCTCGGCCGCGGCTCGGTGCAGACGGAGCATGTCGTCGCCGAGCCTGCGGCAGCCGGCCACCGCGGCGGCCTCCCGCAACG
>NZ_MUBA01000379.1:0-907 GCF_002154575.1 Streptomyces bobili | reverse complement strand
CCGGCCGGCCGGCGGCCCAGGCGAGAGCGGCCCTCATGTCCTCGGCCAGCGCGTCGAACCGGGCGGGCCGGTCCGTGCCCTCGGCCGCGGTGAGGGCGGTCGCCCCGGCCAGACACCGGCCCAGGTGGCGGGAGCGGACGTCCGTCAGCTCGGCGGCGTCGGCGAGCCGCTCCGTGCCGTACTGACGGATGGTCTCCAGCGCCTGGTAGCGGGTGCCGGCCACGGACGGCGTCGCGGTGAGCAGGCTCTGCTCCGCGAGCCTGCCGAGTCCGTCGGCCACCGCTGCCGGATCCAGCGGGGCGAAGGCCGCCACCTCGGTGGCCGCGTCGGCGGTGAACGGCATCGCGAACACCGAGATACGGCGCAGCAGCGCCCGGTCGCACGGCTCCAGCAGGTCGTGGCTCCAGTCCAGCGCCGCCCGCACCGACCGGTGCCGGTCGTCGGCGCGGGGACCGCCGGCGAGGATGCGCAGCTGATCGGAGAGGCCGGCCGTGAGTCCGTCCAGTCCGAGCGTGGGCCATCGGGCCGCGGCCAGTTCGATCGCCAGCGCCATGCCGTCGAGCCGTTCGCACAGGGCCGCGATCCGTTCGCGTACGGCGGGGTCCGGGGGCCGGCCGACCGCCGCCGCCCGTTCCATGAAGAGGGTCACGGCCTCGGAGTCGCCCCCGTCGGCGAAGGACAGCGGAGGGACCGGGAAGACCCATTCGAACGGCACCATCATCTGGGCCCGGCTCGTCGCGAGCACCCGCAACCGCGGGGAGGCCACCAGCAGCCGTTCCAGGAAGGGCGCCACCCCGTCGCGTATCTGCTCGCAGTTGTCGAGCACCAGCAGCGCCTGACGGTCCGCCAGCGCGGCCAGGACGGCCTCGTCGATGCCCCGGCCCGGCTGCTCGCCCACCCCCACGGC
>NZ_MUBA01000378.1 GCF_002154575.1 Streptomyces bobili | reverse complement strand
CTGCTCTGCCTGGTGGTGCCGACGCGGAACACCGCCGCCGGCACCACCAGGCAGAGCAGGACCCAGAACAGGGTCACGCCCCAGGGGCGGCCCACGCCCCACGGCTGCTCGGCGAGGACCTTGCCGCCGTACTTGAGGGAGACGGTGTACTCGCCGTGGGCGCCGCCGGCGAGTTCCACGGGGAGTTCGACGCGGGCCTTCTTGCCGGGGGCGACCGTGCCGCGCCACTGGCGCTCGTCCCACTGCGGCGCGAACACGCCGTGGGCGGTGCCGACTTCGAACACCGGGTCCCTGAGCGGCGCGGTACCGACGTTGCCGACCGTGAAGACCAGCGTGCGGGTGGGGGGCGCGCCGAACCAGGTGAGCACTCCGGAGGAGCCCTTCAGCACGGTGTCGGTGAGGACCGACAGCCGGCCGCCCACCGTCTCGGCGGGCAGTGGTTCGACGGCGTGCCCGGCCACCTGGAGCACCGCGTCGGCCTGTGCCTTCGCGCCGGTCGCGGTGGCCACGTGCACGACGCAGGGGCACGGTACGGGCGGGTCGGCCACCGGCAGCGCGCGGCTGAAACGGCCGTCGGCGTCGGTGGTGACGGCCCGGCCGTCGGCGTTGGCGCAGGAGTTGGTGCCGCCGATGACACCCCTCGACGGTTCGGCCTGCCCGCAGATCAGCAGCATCAGCAGCGCGCGGGGCCGCCAGCCGCTGCCGGTCACGGTGACCGAACCACCCGTCCCCGCCTGGGACTCGGACAGCTTCACGGTGGGCGTCCCGGCCGCCGAGGCCGGTCCCGCCCCGGCCCAGGGCAGCACCAGCAGCGCCAGTGCCACCGCCATCACCGGTATCCGCGCTGTGGCTCTCACGTCGACTCCACCTCCGTACGCGGGAGTTCGACCGTCGTGCGGCGCCTTCGCCGGCGTACGGCCACGGGGGTCGCCACGAGCAGCAGCGCGCCGGCCGTCGTCCCCGCCGCGGTGCGCCAGGGCACGAACCGGGCCGACGCCGTGCCGGTGGCCCGCGCGCCGCCGGGCGCCGTCACCGTCAGCCGGACGGTCACCGCGTCGAGGGCCGGGCGGTCGGGCCAGGGCTCGTCGAGCTTCAGCCGGGCGCCCGGCGGCAGGCGGACGGGCAGGGTGCGCGGGGCGCGGTCGAGGACGGTGCCGAGGACACCGTCCGCGCGCACCGCGAGCCGCGGCACGAGGACCGTCGTCCCTCGGTTGACCAGCTCGTACGTGATCCGTCCCGCGCGGACGGCCACGTGCTCGACGGTCAGCGCGGCCAGCCGGGGACCGCCGATCCGCAGCAGCAGCCGTACCGCCGACTCCCGGCCGTCCGCGGCACGTACGACGATCGTGGCGGGGCGGTCGCCGGGGGCCGCGTCCGGCGGGACGGTCAGGGTGAAGGGCACCTCGGCGCGGGTGCGGGCGGGGATGCGCAGGGCGGTTCCGGGGAGGGCGACCGGCAGGCCGGTGGCGCGCAGCCGGACGGTGAGCGGGCGGGTGCCGCGGTTGGTGACGGCCAGGGTGTCCCGGAGCACCGCGCCGGGTGGGCCCTCCGCGTAGAAGGACGGTCTGCCCTGTCCGGCGGGCGCGGCGGACCAGCCCGGCTGGCCGGGGAGGACGGGGAGGACAGGCAGGGTCAGCAGCAGGGCACAGGCGGCGGCGTACGGCATCGGCGGCTCCCGGAGGGGTGAGGTCAGCGCGTCTGGCTCCGCCGGGTCAGCCACAGGGTGCCCGCCGCGCCGGCCAGGAGGGCGGTGCCGCCGAGGGTGGCGAGGGCGATCGCGGAGTCCTCGGGGCCGGTCTGCGGCAACTCGCCGGAGCCGGAGCCGGAGCCTGCGGTTGAGCCGGAACCGCTGTCGTTCGGCGTCCCGCCGCCCGCCGGTGTCCCGCCGCCGCCCTTGGCCTTCACGTCGAGGGTGAGCGAGGGCGGGGGGCTCTTGGTGGGGGTGCAGGTCGTGGTCGTACCGAGCGCCTTGATGGTGAGCACCCCGGCGGTGAAGGTGACCTTGCCGGTCTTCTTCGGGGTGTAGGTGCCGCTCAGATCGTTGATCTTGATGGGGGTGTCGGCCGGGATGGCCTCCTGGTTGGCGGGCCCGCTGACGTTCAGGGTGCCGCTGTCGGCGCCGCCGAGCCTGATGGTCGCGCTCGGGTTCATCGCGCCCTTGCCGAGTTCGACGGGGCTGGAGGAGACGCCCTTCTGCCAGGACATGGTGATCTTGTAGGTGCCGCCGCTCTCGACGCCCTTGATGTCGATGGGTGAGACGGCGCTCTTGTCGCCGATGGGCGTCTTGCAGGCGTAGTTGACGTCGACGACCTGGGCACTGGCCACGGGGGCGGCCATCCACACCGCCGGTCCGGCCAGGGCCGCGGCAGTCGCGAGCACGGCGGTTGGCTTCCGGTACGACACGGTCCCCTCTTTCCTGACAGGTCGTTCGTCGAACAGGCCTTTTACTGACGGCTCATCAGATAGGGCCGTCAAGGTACGCCCGGCACCGCGAGGAAGGAAGGGGAGCCGCACGCCGGAGTTGTGACGATCCGGCGTGCGGTTGGTGGCGGCGGGGAGGATGTGGCGGGGCCGAGGCACGGAGCGGGCGGGCCGGAGCGACCGGCCGAGCCGGGGGTGCCCACGTCGGGGCGGCCGGTCGGGTGCCGAGGGGATCGGTGGCGGGACCGCCGGTCGAGCCGGGGCCGCACCGGTGCGGGGCAGTGGGCCGAACGGGGAGCCGGTCAGGCGGAGGCAGCCGCTCGTGCCGGGGACCGACTCGTGTCGGCGCGGCCCGTCGCGCCCTGGTCGGTCCACGCCGGGGAACGGGCGGTCAGGTCGGTGGGGCGGCGGAACGGGCCGTGTCGACGCGGCGGTGCGACGGTCGGCCGCGCCCGGCGGTGCCCGTGGGGTCAGGCCGGGGCGCCCAGTTCCGCCCATACCGTTTTACCCGCGACCTCCGGGGTGCGGACGACCCCCCAGTCGAGGCAGAGGCGCTGCACGATGAACATGCCGTGGCCGCCGGGGCGGCCCGCGCGGTGGGGGGTGCGGGGCGCCGGCTGGCCGGTACCGCGGTCGGAGACCTCGACGCGGATCACCTTGTTGTCGCAGCTGAGCTGGAGCCCGTCCGGGCCCTCGGCGTGCAGGCAGGCGTTGGTGACCAGTTCGGAGACGACGAGCAGGACGTCCTCGGCGGCGGCCCGCCGGTCGGCGCCCGCGGCGGGCAGCCAACCCCAGGCGTACAACGCCTGGCGGGCGAAGTCGCGGGCGAGGGGGACGACACCGCTCGCGCCGTCGAAGCTCAATCTGCGGACCTGACGACCCGCCGACGCTCCGGAAGCGCCGCTGGGCTCCGGGCCGCGGTCGCCCGGCGAGTAAGGCCGGGTGGTGCTCATCAGCGCTTCACCTCACCGATTCACCAGTTCAGGGTTCAATTCGACGTTCAGTTCATGGCTCGGTTCATCGCTCGCACGATGAGGGTTCACGGGGCTGCGCGGCTCCTCGCGGGCGCCGGAACCAGTACACACGTTCAGCGGTCGCCGCACGGTAGGTCTGCGCATCCCGCCCTCTCCTCGTGCTGTGCCGCCGACATGTTCAGGTGTCTCCTGCCCGACGGATCGGGCGGAACACCCCTCGTTCGCCCAGAGGTGACCACCGTGTCCACCCCTGGTGGACCGTGGCGCGCGGGAGTGCCGGTCGCGCCCGGCCGCCGGGACGGGGCCGACGGGGCGGGCCCCGGGGTCAGCCGCCGCCGTCACCGTCGGCGAGGGCGGCCTCGACCGTGTCGTGCACGGTGAATACGGCGTCCGCGCCGGTGATCTCGAACACTCGGGCCACGACGGGCAGCATGCCCGCCAGGTGCACCCCGCCACCCGCGGCCTCCGCCTTCAGGCGGGCACCGAGCAGGACGTTGAGCCCCGTGGAGTCGCAGAACTCCAGTCGTGAGCAGTCCACGACGAGTCGGCTCAGCCCCTTGGCGAGGCACTCCTCCAACGGCTCGCGCAACAGATCGGCCGTGTGGTGATCCAACTCACCGGCCGGGGTCACGACGGCGCTGGAGCCCTCTTCCCGCACTTCCACCATGAGCCGGCCAGACTGTGCGCTGCCGACCGTCCCGCGGTCCATGCCGTGTCTCTCCCGAGGTCGTGAGTGCTAGCTGACGCCCTCGAACACTACGCCCTCGATACGCACTCCAACAGCCGAACAATCGCCCACAAACGGACATAACCGAACAGAACGCACTTGCGATCGGCTGAGCAAAGCAGGTAGGGCTAGAAGGACACACCCGACTCGGCCGGCTTTGGAGGCGCCGCACACCGCAGTGCACGCACTGGCTTCGGCAGCCATATGCCGAGAACGATGGAGGACATCATGTCATCCCGGCTCGACGCTCCGTATACCCACAGGGCGACGTCGACACCCCCTCCGGAACAGCTGAATCCCATCGAGCAGAGCGGCGATCCCCGTGACGCCCTCGCCGGACTCCCGGAGATCCCCCCGTACGACGAGGTCGGACCCGTCGACGCGCGGGCCCTGTCCAAGACCCTCTTCGAGCGACTGGAGTCGCTGGAGGAAGGCACGCACGAATACTCGTACGTGCGCAACACACTCGTCGAACTGAACCTCGCGCTGGTCAAGTTCGCGGCCTCCCGTTTTCGCTCCCGCAGCGAGCCCATGGAGGACATCATCCAGGTCGGCACGATCGGCCTGATCAAGGCGATCGACCGCTTCGAGCTCAGCCGTGGGGTGGAGTTCCCCACCTTCGCGATGCCAACCATCGTGGGCGAGATCAAGCGTTTCTTCCGTGACACGTCCTGGTCCGTGCGCGTCCCGCGCCGGCTCCAGGAGCTGCGCCTCGACCTGGCCAAGGCCGGCGACGAACTGGCGCAGCAGCTCGACCGCGCCCCCACCGTGGCCGAGCTGGCGGAGCGCCTCGGCCTCTCCAACGAGGAGGTCGTCGAGGGCATGGCCGCCTCGAACGCGTACACCGCCTCCTCGCTGGACGCCCAGCCGGAGGAGGACGACGCGGAGGGCGCCCTCGCCGACCGCATCGGCTACGAGGACCACGGGCTCGAAGGCATCGAGTACGTCGAGTCGTTGAAGCCGATGATCGCCGAACTTCCGCCGCGCGACCGGAAGATCCTCTCGCTGCGCTTCGTCGCCGGGATGACCCAGTCGGAGATCGGCGAGGAACTGGGCATTTCGCAGATGCACGTCTCGCGGCTGCTGTCGCGCACGCTGGTGCGGCTGCGCAAGGGCCTGACGCTGGAGGAGTGAGCGCGCCTCCCCGGCGACGAAGACCGGGAAGTCCCGCAGGTCAGTGCGGTCCGCGCCCGGG